>NZ_JAIVFO010000024.1 GCF_029991245.1 Xanthobacter autotrophicus | reverse complement strand
GACGAGACAGGGAGGGGCCTGGCGGGAGGAGGGAGGCGTCCATTCAGCCCTCTGTCTCAATTGTCTTGCATGAGGCTCGCGAGCAGCCGGTAGCTGCCGCGATAATAGAGCAGGGGATCGCCCTCACCCTCGGCATGCATGTGCACCACACGGCCGACGAAGATCACATGATCGCCGCCGTCGTAATGGGCATAGGGCACGCACTCGAAGACCGCGTGCGCGGGCACGAGGCGCGGTGCGCCCGAGGGGCCGACTTCCCACGGCGTGCCGGAGAACTTGTCCTCGCCGGCACGGGCGAAGCGGTTGGAAATGTCCTGCTGGCTCTCCAGCAGGATGTTGACCGAATAGGCCTTCGCCTGTTCCAGCCGCTCCAGGGAATGGAGCGAGCGCGCCATGCAGAACAGGACCAGCGGCGGATCAAGGGACACGGCGGAAAAGGAATTCACGGTGACGCCGATGGGCCCCTCCGCGTCCTTGGCCATCACCACGGCAATACCGGTGGCGAAGCGGCCGAGGGCGTTGCGCAATTCGCGCGGATCGAGACGGGCGTCGAGATCAATGGTGGTCATAGAACGGAACTCTCTGAAATGGGTCACTCCATCCATGATAATCCCTCTTGATGTCGCGCGCGCGGAGGGGGACGACGCGCCCCGGAAGTTCTGGGGGCGCCGCTGCCGGATGGGTGCGGGAGGGCCATGCGCGGGCCGCCCTCCCGCTGTTTCACACACCCTTGTTCACGCCACCTTGGCGGGCTGGATCTCGCCGAGGAGCTTTTCGGCCAGCGCCCGCTTCTCGGCGTCGTCCATCTTCTTGATCTCGTTGTTCAGCACCCGCTCGTTGATGGACTTGTTCCAGTAGTCCAGCGAGCCGAAGCCGAGCAGCGACGCCTTGCCCACGAACTGGCGCAGCACCTCGTTGGTGGGCCCCATCACCCAGCCGGCCTTGCCGTCGCGCAGGTAGCGCTCGATCTGGAGCGCCGGGCGGAAGCCGGTGCCGCCGGTGGCGTGGAGCATCTTGTCCACCACATGGGCCACGTTCTTGGCCGCCTCGAACTTCACCTGCCACAGCCAGTGCAGCAGGGCCGAGCGGGGCAGGGCGTCCACGTCGGCGTGGATGGACCAGTCGCAATTGTTGGTCACGGCGTCGAGCGCCTGCGCCATCTGGAAATCCAGCGCCCGGCAGGCGTTGGTGTCCATGATCGCTTCGCCCACATAGTCCTGGATGGTGGGATAGTCTGCGACGCGCATGCCCACGTCATTGTGGGTCTTGCGGGTGGTGTGGCGCTTGGCGATGTCGATGACCGCCAGCGAGATGCCGTTCCAGCAGGCCGACGAGCAGGTGAGGAAGAACGGGTCCACCACCTCGTCATTGGATTTCGCGCCGTCGCCGATGGGGCCGACCAGGGCGTCCTTCGGCAGGATGGCATTCTCCACCACGATGGGGCCGGACTGGTTGCCGCGCAGGCCCAGGCCGTCCCATTCGGAGGGGTTGGCCTTCACCTCGTCCTTGGTGACGAGGAAGCAGGACAGGTCCGAATAGTCGCCGGCAAAGCCGGGGCTGGTGGTCTGCACGATGTACCAGTCGGCAAAGCCGCCGGAGGTGGTCCAGGACGCCTTCTTGGTCACCTTCCAGCCGTCGCCGAAGGCCTCCGCCCTGGAGGAGATGGGGTACCAGAAATGGGAGCCGGTCTCCGGGTCGGAATAGGAGAGCGTGCCGATCAGCACGTCCTGATCCAGCCGCTTGAGGATGTCGGTGAGGATGGGGTTGTCGTGGTGGCGCAGGAGCGCGGCCGCCGTGGCGCCCAGATGCATGGTGTAGCACATGGCGGTGGAGGGGCAGCCGTAACGGGCGATGGTCTCCACCACCATGGCGGCGCAGAGGTGGTTCTCGCCCAGTCCGCCCAGTTCCTTCGGCACGTTCAGCGCCAGCAGGCCGAGGGAGGCGAGGGCCTCGAAATTCTTGCGGGGGTAGACGTAGTTGGCGTCACTCTCCACGGCGTTGGTGCGCAGCGTGGTCTCGCACAGGGCGATGAGCTTCTTCTGCAGCTCCTTCTGCGCCGGCGTGAGCAGCCATTGGGGGTCCCACTCGAACCCGAGACCCCAGAATTCTTCCTTGCCCCACATCTTGACATCGGACATGCTTTTCAAGCTCCGCCTGGGCCGGCGCCCAGACCGGGCCGTCCCGCAGTTGCGATCCTCGCGAAGGCGGCGATCTGTTCCCCTCAGTGAACTTTTTTGACGCCGTAGAAACACTGTGCCGATGATCGCGGCTTGTGCAAGCCCATTCGTTAGGCGTGAGAGCGCTCAATTTTCAGCCGGAAATGGCCGCGCCAAGCAGCCATGCGCCTTTGCCCTGCCTTGATATTGCCCATCGGGCCGAAATAATTTCTTCTCAGGAAAATCAATTGACACTGAAGTGTCGTGCCGCACAGGATGCGCCCCGTCGCGGCGGGCGTGCGGCGCATCGCACCCCGTCGCCTTCCCATTCAATGCTGTCCGACAGCTGAAAAGAGAGAGGGGGACAGGATGACGAGCGCACCCATCTGGCGCCAATCGATCCTCAACGAGCGTCACCGGGAGCTGGGGTCGAAGCTCGAGGACTCATGGAACGACATGGCGATCCCGCAGCACTACGCCACCGATCCCTATGAGGAGACGGAGGCGGTGCGCACCCGCGCGGGGCTGTTCGACGTGTCCGCCCTCAAGATCATCCATGTGGGCGGCAAGGATGCCCTGGCCTTCCTGAACCAGCTGGTCACCGCCGACATCGCCAAGGTGCCGGCCGGCCGCTCCGCGATCGCCTCCATCGTGGGCGATGACGGCGGGCTGATCGACGACGTGCTGATCTATGTGGACGGCGACGGCGCCTTCCGCCTTTCCCACGGCGGCGGCGCGCTGGAAGAGGCGCTGCCCCTTGTCGCCGCGGGCTTCGAGGTCGCCTTCTCCCGCGACAACGACGTGCACATCCTGTCGCTGCAGGGCCCCAAGGCCCTCGACATCCTCTCCCCCCACACCCCCATGGACCTGAAAAGCCTGCCCTATTTCGGGCATGGCAAGACCACCCTCTTCGGCGTGCCGGTGTCGCTGGCGCGCGGCGGCTATTCGGCCGAGCGGGGCTATGAGGTGTTCTGCGCCGCCAAGGACGCCATTGCCCTGTGGGACCAGATCCTGGAGGCGGGCAAGCCGTTCGGTGCCATGCCGGTGTCGTGGGACTGCCTGGACATCGTGCGGGTGGAAGGCGCCTTGCTGTTCTTCCCCTTCGACATGCCCCACACGGACACTACCCCGTTCGAGGTGCTGATGGACTGGTCGGTGGACCTCTCCAAGCCGGACTTCCGCGGCAAGGCGGCCCTCCTCGCCCGCAAGGGCACCGAGCGCACCCACCAGGCCGGGCTGGAGGTGCTTGCCGCCAGGGCCATCGCCCCCGGCGCGAAGATCTTCAAGGATGGCGCCGAGGTGGGCGTGGTGAATTCCACCACCTACAGCCGGCACCTCATGAAGTCGCTGGCCCTGGTCTCGCTGCGGCCGGACGTGACTGCCCTCGGCACCGGCGTGAGCGTGGTGGATGGCGAGGAGAGCTTCGAGGCCAATGTGGTCCGCACGCCCTTCTACGATCCCATGCGCCTGCGCACCCATCCGCTGGACGAGCGGGGCTGAATCAGAAAGGGGGCCGGCGGAACCGGCCCCCTGTCCGTTTTGGCGGCGTCTCAGAGCGGCTTGAGGCCGGCCTCGATGGCCGCCCGCCGGCCTTCCAGGAACGGCGGCAGGGCCAGCTTCTCGCCGAGATGGGCGGCGTCCTCGTCCGCGGCGAAGCCCGGGCCGTCGGTGGCCAGTTCGAACAGGATGCCGTTGGGCTCGCGGAAATAGAGCGAGCGGAAATAGAAGCGGTCCACCTTGCCGCTGTTGGGAATGCGCAACTCCTTCAGCCGCCGCGCCCACTCGTCGTATTCATCGAAGGTGGTGACGCGGAACGCCACGTGATGCACCGCGCCCGCGCCCTGCACGGCGGGGGCAAGGCCTGGCTCCACCTTCACATGGACCTCGGCGGCGGGGCCGCCCTCGCCCATCTCGAAGACATGGATGGCGCGGCCCTCCTCGCTGGCATAGGTGCGCACCTCCCGCATCCCCATCACCTGCGTCAGCACCACGGCGGTGGGGGCAAGATCCGGCACTGACAGCACGATGGGGCCGAGGCCGCGAATCTGGTGCGCCGCCGGCACCGGGCTCCTGGCCCAGGGCACGCCGGGGCCGCGCCCGCCATCCACGATCAGGCCGAGGCGCTGGCCTTCCCGGTCCTCGAAGGGCAGCATGTCGCGGCCGTCGCGGGTCTCGATGCCGGTGTGGGCGACGCCGGAATCGGCGAGGCGGCCGGCCCAGTAGTCCAGCGCCGCGTCGTCGCGCACCCGCAGGAAGGTGCGCACCGCCGCATGGCTGCCGCGCTGCTCGCGGGGCACCGGCCAGTCGAAGAAGGTGAGATCCGTGCCGGGGCTGGCTTCGCCGTCGGCATAGAACAGGTGATAGGCCGAGGTGTCGTCCTGGTTCACCGTCTTCTTCACAAGGCGCATGCCCAGGGTCTGGGTATAGAAACGGTGGTTGTAGGGCGCGTCCGCCGAGACGGCGGTGACGTGGTGAAGGCCGGTGAGTTCCATAAGGGTGTCTCCGGGGAGGGCGGGCCTCCGGTGGTGGCGTTGGGTCGGAGATAGGGCCGCCACCGCCCTTAGGCGAGACTCGAAGCCGCAAAGCCGGTTTGCTGAACTGCAAGAAAGAATGCCTGAAATGGCGCGCCGAGTGTGCCGCAGTGCACGCTGTTTTTCTGCAGCGTCGGACTTTCCTTGCGATACTCCCCCGCCATGTACCTCCCGCCAAGCCGGCGTTCAGCATTGGCGCCAAATTACCGCGCATCCTCGGCTTTGCTGTGCCATGAAGGCGCAGTTACAGGTGCGCGTGGAGGGGACGACGTGCGGATTTTCGAGCGGGTGAGGCCGGTGTCCGGCATGGGACGGCCGGGAGTGGCGGGCATGCGGCGTACCGGGATGCGCCTTGCCGCCACGGCTTTGTGCCTCACTTTGCTCGCCGGCTGCTCCGACCGCCCCGGCCCCGAGGCGCTGACGCCCACCACCGCCAAGGCGCCGGGCGCCCGCGAGCATGTCATCCTCGTCGCCTCGACCCGTGAACGGGACCCACGCCCCGGCGTCATCTTCAACGGCGAGCGCTCGACCGCCCTCAATTTCGCGAAGGTGGACCTTTCCGTCCCCCCCGCTCACAAGCCGGGCGAGATCGAATGGCCGAAAAAGGGCACCGGCGACCCCGCCACCGACATGGTGGTGCACGAGGCCATCTATCGTGACACCCAGCAGGACTTCCTGCGCGACATGAAGAGCGAGCTGGCGCGCCGCCCCGCGGGCCAGAAGAAGGTGTTCATCTTCGTCCACGGCTACAATACGCAGTTCTCCGAGGCGCTCTATCGCCTTGCCCAGATGGCGCATGACGCGGACGCGCCTGCCGTGCCGGTGCTGTTCACCTGGGCGTCCCGGGCGACCACCGAGGCCTATGTCTACGACAACAACAGCGCCACCGCCGCCCGCGACAACCTGGAAGACACCATCCGCCTCGCCTTCGGGAGCGGCGCGGACGAGGTGAGCATCATGGCTCACTCCATGGGCAACTGGGTGACGGTGGAGGCCCTGCGGCAGATCCGGATTTCCGGTAAGCCGGTGCCGCAGAACAAGGTGGGCAACATCATCCTGGCCGCCCCGGACATCGACGTGGACGTGTTCAAGAGCCAGCTGAAGCGCTTCGGCAAGCCGGCGAAGCCCTTCGTCGTCATCGTCTCGCGCGATGACAAGGCGCTGGGCTTCTCCGAATTCATCGCCGGCAAGAAGCAGCGGCTGGGCGAATATTCCAACGACGCGGAGCTGGTGGACCTCGGCGCGGTCGTGGTCGACATGACTGACGTGAAGGCGCTGGACAGCTTCAACCACGGCAAGTTCGCCCAGCTCGCGGAAATGGCGCCGCAACTGCGGGGCTCCGTGCTGCGGGGGGAGACGCCCGGCGACGCCTCTGCCTCGTCCCACGGTGCCCTCCAGGGGGTGCGCATCAGCGGTCTCGACCGGCTGCGCCAGCAGCCGCCCACGCAGCAGGCTGCAGCCGCGGTCGCAGGCGAGCCCTCCACCCCGGCGCCGGCACCGGCCGCGCAATAAGCGCGGACCTGCCGGGCGCCGCGGCGGCTTCCCCCCCGCGCGCCTTCGGGCTAAAGGCATCGGCCCATGGCCTATGCTGTCAAAGAAATGTTCCTCACCCTCCAGGGCGAGGGCGCCCAGGCGGGGCGCGCGGCGGTGTTCTGCCGGTTCGCGGGCTGCAATCTGTGGTCCGGCCGGGAGGATGACCGCGAGAGCGCCCAATGCCGCTTCTGCGACACCGACTTCATCGGGATGGACGGTGAGGGCGGCGGGCGCTTCGCCGACGCTGCCGAGCTGGCCGCCGCCATCACCCGCACCTGGGGCGCCGGCACGCCCGAGCGCCGTTTCGTCGTCTTCACCGGCGGCGAGCCGCTGCTCCAGCTCGATGCGGCGGTGGTGGATGCGGTCCACGCCCAAGGCTTCGAGATCGCGGTGGAGACCAACGGCACGGTCGAGGCGCCGGACGGGATCGACTGGATCTGCATGAGCCCCAAGGCCGGTACGGACCTCAAGCTCACGCGCGGCCATGAGCTGAAGCTGGTCTACCCGCAGGCGGGCCTCGACCCGGAGGCAATGGCGGGGCTCGATTTCACCCATTTCTTCCTTCAGCCCATGGACGGGCCGGACCGCCTGCGCAATACCGAGGCGGCGGTGGCCTATTGCCTCTCGCATCCGCGCTGGCGGCTGTCCCTCCAGACCCACAAGATGATTGGTATTCCATGAGTTCGAGCGCCACCCCGGTGCCGCGGCGCGCGCGCATCACCCAGGGCTTCACCTTCGAGGCCGCCCATTTCCTGCCCCATGTGCCGGAAACCCACCGGTGCCGGCGCATGCACGGCCATTCCTACCGCGTGGACCTGACGCTGGAAGGGCCGGTGGACGCGGTGACGGGCTTCGTGGTGGACTTCTTCGACGTGGAAGCCGCCTTCGGGCCGCTGCTGAAGCAGCTCGACCATTACTGCCTCAACGATGTGGAGGGGCTGGAAAACCCCACCGCGGAGATCATCGCCGCCTGGATCTGGGACCGGGTGAAGCCGGTCCTGCCGTTGCTGTCCTGCGTGCGGGTCTACGAGACGCCGTTCTCCTTTGCGGAGTATAACGGCGACTGATACCGTCGGCCTTTCGTCTTCGACCGATGCCAAGTGGGTACGCTCAAGCGCCGCTCGGGCTTGACCAATGACCCATGAGTCAAGCTCACGGGCCATTGGAATGATGAGGCGCTCAGGCCGCCGCCTGCGCCTGCTTCAGGAAGCCCTCGAAGGCGGCGAGCTGCTTGCCGACGAAGTCGCGCGTGCCCTGGTCGGTGAGCACGCCGTCGGTGATCTTGGTATGGGCCTGCGCCACCATCACCTCGGGCACGTTCATCACATGGGCGTCCACCGCCACCAGCACCTGGCGCAGGTGATACTGCGCCCGGGCGCCGCCCATGGTGCTGGGCGAGGCGGACATGATGAGGGTGGGCTTGGCCTTCAGCGGCTGGGTCTTCAGGCGGGACAGCCAGTCCAGCGCGTTCTTCAGCCCGCCGGGGACGGAGTAATTGTATTCCGGGGTCACGATGACGAGGGCATCCGCCGCCTTCACCCGGTCGCCCACGGTGCTGACCTGGCCGGGGAAGCCGGCGGTCTCGATGTCGCCGTCGTAGATGGGCATGTCCGCCACCGAGGGCAGCAGATCGATCTTCACCCCCTCGGGGGCGAGATCGGGGAGGGCGCGGGCGAGCGCCGCGTTGAGGGAGCCTTTGCGCACGCTGCCCACCAGGACCACCCAGTTCATGGCTTGCCTCTTCTTTTCTTGTCCGCCCGCGGCGGAGTCGCAGGAGACAACGGTGAAGCCCGCGTTCGGGTTTCACACGCGGAGCAGATGAATCAGCCGATCCGCACCATGTGATTGTCGAAGCGCGGGCCCCCGGTGCGCCGTGCGGCGATGCCGACGCCCTCGGGACCCGCCGAAACCAGGATCATCTCGCCATAGCCGGAAGCGGCGACGAAGCTGCCGGCTTCCCGTCCCGCCGCGAGGCCGCAGCCATCGGTGAGGGTAACGGCCCCCACGAAGCGGCCGTCCGCCTGCCACACGGCCACGCGATTGCCGCGCGGCGAGGCGCATGCCACGTAGCGGCCGGAGGGGTCGTAGGCCACGGAGCCCACATAGCCCCTGAGTGCCCGCCATTCCGCGTCCGGCGCATCGAAGGCCGAGAGCGCCCCGTCGCCGGCGATGCGGAACAGCAGGGGGCGCGCCTCGCCATCCTTCAGCAGGTCCTGCGCCGCCACCACCGTGCCGCCCCTCCCGTCACGGGCGAGGTGGCGCAGGGACAGGCTGGCGAGGTCCTGCGGGAGCCGGCCCTCGCCGCGCATGGTGCCCGAGGCGGGGTCGAGGAGGCAGATGCCCGAGCCGGTCGTTTCCGCGTCGCGGGCCTCCGGGGTGTTGGGCTCGATGCCGCCGTTGGCGATAACAAGCGCGGAGCCCGACTGCATCAGATCGTGCGGGCCATCTCCGCCGCTCGGCCATTCGGCCACGATGGCGAAGCCGCCTTCCACGGTGCGCAAGGCCACCACGCCCCTCCCCATCACGTGCGCGCCTTCGCCTGGGCGCTCGATCTCGTTGGTGAGGAACAGCCTGCCGTCCGCCGTGAAGCGGCCGTGGCCGGAGAACACCCGGCCCGCGCCGGGCGCGAGGGTGGCGACGATGCCGCCCTTCCGCCGGTCGAAGACCAGGGCGATCTGCCCCGGCCGCCGGCCCACCGCCACCGCGAGCGGGCCGGTGGGGCTCGCCTCGATGCCATGCAGGCGCGTGGCGGTTTCCGCTGCGGTGGTGGCCGCGAAGGCGCTGTCGAGGCCCACGGCGGCGAAGCCCTCGCCCATGCCCGCCGTCGCCAGCCACCCTTCGGCGAGGGGATCGGCCCCAAGGCTGGCCGCGCCCAGCGGACGGGCCGCAAGCAGCGCCGCCGCACCCATCAGGAAGCCGCGCCGGCCCATGAAGCCGGCGTGGTCCATGAGCCTGGCGTGGTCCATGAGCCCGGCACGGTCGAGACGCAGGGACATGCTCAGTCCCCGTCCAGCGCGTTGAAGCCCAGAGAGATGCCGAAATAGGAGGCGACGGGCTTGTAGACGCTCGCCTGCGCCACCTTGAACGTCTTGATGGCGGCCTGCAGCGCGCTGGCGCCCTGGGCGGTGCCGGCGGCGGCGCCGAGGTCCGCGGGCAGCTTGTCGGCGGCGGCGTCCGCGCCGGTGGCGGCCTTGTTGACCACATATTGCGGCCGGCTCGGCAATTGCGCGCCCACGGCCACCAGCAAGGCGTCGGCGCTCCGGATCATGTTGGCGGCCACGCGTCCCGAGCGGCCGGAGCGCCAGTTGTCGGCGAGGTTGGGCTTGGCCTCGGCGGGGCCGGTGCCGAGCACGGGCAGGATCTTGGTGTCGCTCACCCGCTGGTAGGCGCCGGAGAGGTCGGTGAGGATCATGCCGGGCAGGGCGCCCGCATCCGGGAACAGGGCGGGGTCGCCCTTGCCGGAGACGACGGCACCGAGCGCGCCCGATGTCCTGTCGCCCCAGCCCATGCGGATCTCACTGGCGATGGCGGCGAGGTTGGTGGCGATGGCGCTGCCGAGGGCACAGCGCCGCGCGGCTTCCGGGCCGGTCAGGAGGGCATCGGCTGCGCCTTCCTCATGGAGCAGCCGCTCCAGCGCCGGCAGGCCCTGTACTGATGCGCTGGACTGGGCGAAGCGGGTGGGCTCCAGCCGGCCGGCGTCGGCATCGGCAATGATCTCGGCGAGGCCGCGGGTGATGGCGTTGCGCCGGTCCGGGAAGAAGGCGATGCGGTCGGCCCGCAGCGACAGGCTGACGGGGCCGAAGGTGACGAACTCCACCGCGTTCCAGGCATCGGCGGCCTTGCCATAGGCCGCCTTCAGCGCCGGTAGGCCGGCCGCTTCGGGCTTGGTGCAGAAGGTGGTCCAGGCGGCGGCCTGCTCCGTGGTGGCGCCGACGAAGGCATCGTAGCGGGGCAGAAGCCAGGCCTCGATGAGGGGCACGGGATCAAGCGCAGGGCTGGCGGCCCGGGCCGGCGCAGCCGCCGGGGCGAGTGCAAGGCCGAGCGCGAGGCCGAGGATCGCGCGGCGGGTGGGGGCTGAAAAGCGGTAAAACATCCGACCGTCTCTCATCAACTGGAGCGTTTTCCGTTCGCTACTGGCTCACGCCCATCGCTCCAGAGTCTTGTGTTGACGCGTTTTCTTCACGCGAACCGATATCGATTTCGCTCGAAAACGCCTTATAGTGAAGACACGTAACGCACCAAGGCAGCCTTGTCCGGCGCGGGGAGGGCGCCGAAGCGTCGCGCCGCCTCCGCCGCTTCCCCGCCGTGCCAGCCGATGGCTTCCTGAATGGTGCGCGCGCGCCCGTCATGCAGCAACCCCGTCCGAGCAGCGAGCGCCTCGGAGACGCCGGCCAGCGGCGCGGTGCGCCATTGGGATGCGCCGGCGCCGGGCTCCGGCATGGTGTCGCCGAGGCCGGGTCCCATGTCGTGCAGTAGCAGGTCGGTGAACATGTGCGCCTGTCCGCCGTCGCGGGTCGGCAGGGCCGGGCGATGGCACGCGGCGCAGCCGGTCGCGGCGAAGAGGCGCGCGCCCGCGCGGCGCTGCGGCTCGGGCAGGGGCTCTGGCTCCGGCGGCGGCAGCGAGGCCACATAGGCCACCACCCGGTCCAGCAGCGGCCGGCCGATTTCCAGGGCGTCGTCCGCCGTGCCCCCGGTGCGGTTGGCGGTGCCGTGGGGGGCGTCACGGCAGGCGGCCTGGGTGGGGGTGCAGTCGCCCCACGGCTCCGGGTGATAGGGATTGGACAGGCCGAGATCGAGGAAGAAGGCCTCCGCCGACTGGCTGGCGAGATCCGGCTGGCCCGCCTTCCAGCCGAAGCGGCCGATGGCGGTGGTGCCATCCGGACGGGTGATGCGGCGGGCGCGGCCCGAAACGCCGTCCTGGCCCTTGGCCTGTTCCGTCTCGATGGCGAGGAGGGCCGCATCGGGCACCTGCGCCAGCGCCCCGCGCCCCTTCAGGTCCGGCGCCACGCGCAGGGAGAGGCCGCTCGCCGGATCGAGCGCGCCATAGCCCAGCCCCTGCGGATGGGGCGCGCGGGCGGTGCGGCCATCGGGAAGCGGGGTATCTTTCACCCCGATGATCCCTTCCGGCGGGATGCCGGGCACAGCATCGATCTGGAAGCGCCGGCCATAGACCGGATCTCCGGAGCCGTCCGGCCGGGCGATCATGAGCACGAAGCCCCGCCCGGCCGTGCCGTCCTCGATCATTGCCGGCGCCCGGCCGTCGCGCGGGTGGCAGGTGGTGCAGGAGCGCGCGTCGAACAGGGGGCCGAGCCCGTCGTCGCCACGGGTGGAGGCGGGGGCGGGCACCCAAGGCCGCTTGAACAGCGCCTTGCCGATGGCGAGGTCGAGCTTGTCCAGCGGCTGTGCGCCCGCCGCCATGTTCTGCGCGGAAACGGGTGTCGCCCACAGGGCAAGCGCGAGGGCTACCCGAAAACCAATCCGCCCCATCATGCCACCCGGAACCAGCCCATGAGCCCGGAATCCATGTGTTCCAGGATGTGGCAGTGGAACACCCAGTCGCCGCTGTTGGCCTTGAAGGCGATCTCCACCGTCTCGTTGGGCTCGGTCATGACCGTGTCCGCGAGATAGGGCGGGATGGTGGTCTTCCTGGTGGAGGACAGGACCTGGAAGACGTGGCCGTGCAGGTGCATGGGATGGACGTGCTTGGTCACGTTGGTGATGGTGAGCCGGTAGCTGTCGCCGTCCCTCAGGATATCCAGCGGCGGCGGCAGCCGCAGGTCGGCGCCCGCGCCCCAGGAGGTGCGATTGATGGCCCAGAAGGTCTTGTCGCCCACGCAGAACGAATCGATCAGCGCCTTGGCCAGCGGATCGTCCGGCGGCAGGGGCGGCGCGATGGCGGTGGCGCCGGCGGCGGTCTGTACGATGAAATCGCGCTTCTTCGCGCGCTTGATATCCGGCAGCGGCACCTTGGCGGCGGGCAGCGCCTTGGGCTTGAAGGGCGCTTTCGTCTTGCCCTTGTCCACCGCCACCAGGGTGGTGAGCAGATAGGGCTCGGCGGTGCGATAGTCGAAGACCTTCACCTCCTCGCCGGGACCGGGCATGCGCACATGCACGTCGAGCCGCATGGCCGGACCCATGCGCCAGACCTCGTCCGGCAGCCTGGAGAGGGGCAGCGGGGCGAGGGCCTGCCCATCCACGGCGATGATGGCGGCGTCGTTGGTCTCGCAGCCGAATTCGATGGTGCGGGTGGAATCGGCGACGATCACCCGCAGGCGCACGTCGCCGAAGGCAGGGGCCTCGACCCGCGGCGGGGTCACCGAGCCGTTGGTGGCGCGCACCGTGCCGAACGAGCCGGCGGTGGAGGCGCCTTCGTCCGTGAACATGGGCAGCCAGCGGCCGTCCGCGTCGAGCCGCCAGTCCTTGACCGCGATGATGTGTTCCAGGTCGAAGCCGAGCTTGGCCTCGGCCGGGTCGTCCACCAGCAGCAGGGCGACGAGGCCGCGCCCCACCTGTCCCGTTTCGTCGCAGTGGGGATGGAAGAAATAGAAGCCCGGATCGGGCAGGGGCACATTGTAGGTGAAGCGCCCGCCGGCCGGGATCGGCTCCTGGGTGAGAGGTGCCACGCCGTCGGAGACGTTGGGCACGCGGATGCCGTGCCAGTGCACGGTGGTGGGGGTCGGCAGGCGGTTTTCGAAATCCACCATCAGCCGGGTGCCCAGCGGCGCGCGCCAGGTGAGGAAGGGGGTGCCGTTGTAGGCGCAGAAACCCTGCGTCTTCGGCTTGTCGGGGCCGAGAAGCGGCACCTCCATCTCCGCGGCGGAGAGGGTGAGGCGCCGCACCGGCGCGCTCGGGGGGAGCGTGTCGCGCGAGAGGGGCATGCGCCCGAGGGCGGAGGGGGCGAAACTGGCCGCCCCCGCCGCCGTGGCGCCGAGCAGGACCGCCCGCCGCGAGATCATCACCTCAGCCTCACTTCTTCGTCACGGCCTTCGGATCGTCGAGGCTGGCCGAGCCTTCCACCTTGATCTGCAGCTTCAGGGCCGAAACCCCGCGCTCGATGGCATGGGCCTGGGCGACGAGGGCATCCACGCCATCCTGGATCAGCTTGCCGCCCTTCGCATTCCCTTCCGCGAGCATCGCGTCGTAATACATCTCACCGGCATCGGCCGTGTCCTTGATCTTCTTCAAGGCCGCGAGGGCCGCATCCGACTTCTGGTCGATTTCGTCGGCGATCTTGGGGTCCGCCGCGCGGATCAGGTCGGCCACCGACGGGCCGGAGAAGACCGTGCCATCGGGCTTGGTATAGCGGCCGTAATAGATGTCGCGGATGCTCACCTCGTCGTAATAGTGCGCATTGTGGGTGTTGTTGGAGAAGCAGTCGTGTGCTTCTTCGGGGTCGTGCAGGATGAGGCCGAGCTTCATGCGCTCGCCGGCGAGTTCACCGTAGGACAGGGAGCCGAGGCCGGTGAAGATGACGGCAAGCGCCGGCTTGTCCTTCTTCTTCAGGAGCGCGGTGCGGCCGGCGCCCTGCGGTCCCCACAGGCCGGCCATCTCGTCAAGGTCCGCCACCAGCGTCGCGGTGGCGACCTTGAGATATTCGGCGCGGCGGTCACAATTGGCGTTGGTACAGTTCTTGAGGTCGAAATCCGTATAGGGGCGGTTGCCGGCATTGATCTTGGGATCATGCAGGTTCTGGCCCCAGAGCAGGAATTCGATGGCGTGCCAGCCCGAGCCCACATTGGCTTCCACGCCGCCGGCGGTATTGAGGGTGTGCAGCAGTTCCGGCGTGATCTTGGCGGTATCGATGGTCTTCTTGCCGATGCGGATGGACTTGGAGCCGATCACGTTGGCGGTATAGAGCGGGTTCTCGTCCGATTTCTCGCCGTAGCTCTTCTTGTCCACGTAATCGATCAGGCCTTCGTCCAGCGGCCAGGCGTTCACGTCGCCCTCGATCTTGTCCACCGCCTTGTTGCCAAAGCGGAAACCTTCGGTCTGCATGTAGAAGACACGGGCGGCCTTCCACGCGTCGCGGGCCTTGGCCAGCGTATCGGCGCTGGGCGCGTCGAGGAAGGAGAGGATGACCTTCTGCATGTCCCGGGCCGTGGCGGCGGAGGACCCGTACATCGCCTGCGCCAGGTCGGCATAGTGGACGATCACATCGCGCGGCTTGGGGGCGTCCTTGGGCGCTTCGGCCAGGGCCGGGCTCGCGAAGGCTGCAAAAGCGGCGACGACTGCGCCAAGAACATGCGCGCGCATCAACCTTCTCTCCTTGAAATGAATGTTCGCAAAGGGGCGGGGGGAAGCCTCCCTCCCGTCCGACCTTAGGGATCCGTCCATGGGGCGGCAAGTGGCGGGCGAGACAATGGAATTGTTCCATTGTTCGGCGCTGCCCCGAAGACTTGTCGGAGCCAAGTCAAAACGACGCAGATGGCAGTAGAGTGACGTTACGCCAATTTATGCGCCTGTTCAATGCTCCGAGATAGTGTGCGGTGCCGCGCCAAGAACTCGACTCCCGGGCCGTCGGGCGCTTCGGCTGTTCCGGACAACGCCGCGGGCCGGGCCGGCGATAGTCGTTTCTTGTCATTTGAACAATTCAAAACAAGGGGGTGCCGGATGACAGTGGGGCGACGGAGGTGGTAAGCTCTCGCCAGTCATTCGCAGAATTTATCCTTACGTTACGTCCGTTTCTATCGGTTTTGGAAATGTTCAAATCTTCGCGTCCCTTTGTCTTTCGTCGTATCCGAGCGAGCATTGCGGCCCGCAAGTCGGAAGCCGGCCGGATGCTTGCCAGGAAGGAACGGTTGCCATGATTGCCGCGCTGCTGATCGTCTTCCGCGAAGTGCTGGAAGCGGGCATCGTCACCGGCGTTGTTCTGGCCGCCTCGGAGGGCATCCGCCATCGCGGCCTGTGGATCAGTCTCGGTATCCTGGGCGGCCTGTCCGGCTCTGCGCTGCTGGCGCTTTTTGCCGACCAGATCGGCTCCACCTTCGAAGGCTCGGGCCAGGACATCCTCAACGCCGCCATCCTCTCCATCGCCGTGGTCATGCTGGTGTGGACCGTGGTGTGGATGGCAAGCCACGGCCGGCAGATGGTCCTCGAAATGAAGGAATTGGGGCGCGATGTGAAGAGCGGGCGGCGGCCTTTGGCGGCGCTCGCCATCGTGGTGGGCATGGCCGTGCTGCGCGAGGGCGTGGAAATCGTGCTCTTCCTTTACGGCATTGCCACCACCGGCGACGAGACGGTGGGCGCGGTGGCCCTTGGCGGCCTCGTGGGCCTGGCCTGCGGTGCGGCGGTCTCGCTGGTGCTCTATCGCGGGCTGGTCGCCATTCCGCTCAAGCAC
This sequence comes from Xanthobacter autotrophicus, assembly GCF_029991245.1. Classification (GTDB taxonomy): domain Bacteria; phylum Pseudomonadota; class Alphaproteobacteria; order Rhizobiales; family Xanthobacteraceae; genus Xanthobacter; species Xanthobacter autotrophicus_C. The sequence continues at coordinate 23,604 of NZ_JAIVFO010000024.1, read as the reverse complement.
CTGTTCAAGGTGACGGCGATCATCATCACCCTGCTTGCCGCCGGCCTCGCGGCGCAGGTGGTGGGCATCCTGCAGGATTCGGGCTTCATCCAGTCCCTGGCCGATCCGCTGTGGAACACCAGCTGGCTGCTCGCCAACGACAGCGCCCTGGGGCGTGTGCTGCGCACCCTCGTCGGCTATCGCGCCGAGCCCACGGGCATGCAGCTGATCGCCTATCTCGGAACGGTGGCCACCATCGTCCTGCTGTCGGCGGTGGTGAACGGCCGCATCTCCCCCGCTACGGGTGCGGCCCGCCAGGCACGGGCCTGACTTCCCGGGGGCGCGGACGGTTCGGGCGGGACGCATGTCCCGTCTTTCGGGCCCGGGAGGGGTGGCTCCCTCCGGCCGCATCTTTGCTGCGGGAAAGCGTTCCCGGCCGGGGGCTCTTCCGGTATGATGACCCTCCGCCATGCCGCGCCGGGCGCGCGAGGAGGGACGTAGTGACGAAAAAGGTCGGTACCCGCCTGTTTCTGCGCGTCGATTTTCCCGATGGTCGCCGCCTCGGTCCGGGCAAGATCATGCTGCTGGAGGCGATCCGCGAGCACCGCTCCATCCTCTCCGCCGCCAAGGCCATCGGCATGAGCTATCGCCGGGCCTGGCTTCTGGTGGATGAACTCGACCGCATGTTCGAGCAGCGGGTGATCGTGACCTTTCCCGGCCGCCGCGGCGCGGGAACGGAAGTGACCGCCTTCGGCGAGCGCATCATCGCCCTCTACCGTGCCATGGAGCGTCAGGCGGCCAAAGCCACCAGCGCCTCCGTGGACGAACTCACGAAGGCGCTTTCGGCGGAGTTCCGCCCGCAATCACACGCAGAGCCGGAGGAGCCGGAGACGGCTGGCGCGGCCGTGAAACCGGCGAAGGCGATCTGATTTCCGCCCCCGGCGAATTGAAGCCGGCCGGGCGGCTGTCCACGGTCACGGCCTTGATCATGGCCCACACCGCCATGCCCGGTTCCAGCGCCAGGCGCTGCACGCTTTCCTGCGTCACCAGCGAATGAAGCTTGCCGTGGGCGAGCGCCACCTCCACGTCCGCGAACGGGCCTTCGGCCCTTGTGATGCTGGCGATGGTGCCGGAGAGGCGATTCGTCACCGACACGTCGATGGGCCGCGACAGGGAGAGCGACACGTCGCGCGAGCGGACGCGGACACGCGCGGGCGCGCCCACCGGCCGACCCACCAGCGGCACCCGAAGCTCGCCGTCGGGGAAGGAGACGGTGGAGAGGCCGAACTCCTCGTTATGCGCAGTGATGATGCAGTCGAAGATGGTGCCCAGGTCGAAGCGGCCGAGCACGGGCAGAAGCTCCGGCCGGGACAGCACGTCGGCGAGGGCGCCGGAGGCGATCACCTTGCCGTCGGCCACGGCGGCCACCGCGTCCGACAGGCGCAGCACCTCCTCCACCGAATGGCTGACATAAAGGATCGGCAGTTGAAGCTCGTCCCGGAGGCGCTCGAGATAGGGCAGGATCTCGCCCTTGCGCATCTCGTCGAGGGAGGCGAGCGGCTCGTCCATGAGCAGCAGGCGCGGCTGGGAGAGCAGGGCACGGCCGATGGCGACGCGCTGCTTCTCCCCGCCCGACAAGGTGTGGGGCCGGCGCTTCAACAGGTGGCCGATGCCCAGCATGTCCACCACGGCGTCGAAGCGGATGGTGATCTCTCGCTTGGCCCGGCGCTCGCCGTAGCGCAGGTTGCTGTCCACGCTCATGTGCGGGAAGAGGCGGGCGTCCTGGAACACGTAGCCCGCGCCGCGCCGTTCCATGGGCAGGTCGATGCCCTTCTCGCTGTCGAAGAACACCTCGCCGCCCACCTGGATGCGCCCGCGATCGGGCCGCACCGAGCCGGCGACCACCTGGATGATGGTGGTCTTGCCCGATCCCGACCGGCCGAAAAGCGCTGTCACGCCCATGTCCGGGGCCGCGAAATGGGCTTCCAGGCAAAAGCCCGTGCTGCGCGCGAGGGAAACGTCGATCTCGATCATATCTGCCCCAGCGCCAGCTTGATGCGCCGGTCCGCCAGTTCGGCGAGAACGAGCGCGCCGAGCGCCAGGATCACCGACACCACCGTGAGCCGCAGCGCCATGGCGTCGCCGTCCGGCATGTGGGTGGCGCTGTAGATGGCCAGCGGAATGGTCCGCGTCTGGCCTTCCACGTTGGAGACGAAGGTGATGGTGGCGCCGAATTCGCCCAGAGCCGAGGCCAGCGAGATGAGGCAGCCGGAGAGCACGCCGGGCATCATCAGCGGCAGGGTGACTGTAAAAAAGGCATCGAGCTTGGTCGCGCCCAGGGTGCGCGCCGCGGTCTCGATGCCCTGGTCGATGCCGCCGATGGCGAGGCGGATGGCGTTGACTGTGAGAGGAAAGCTCACCACCGCCGCTGCCACGGTGGCGCCGGCGGTGGAGAAGATGAGTGATATGCCGAACCACTCGTGGAGGTATTGGCCGATATAGCCGCGGTTGCCGAGCGTGATCAGCAGCAGATAGCCGACCACCACCTTGGGCAGCACCAGGGGCAGGTGGACGATGCCGTCGAAGATGCCCTTGCCGGGAAAATCGAAGCGCGCGAGCACCCAGCCGATGAGGATTGCGGGGGGCAGGCTCCAGATGGTGGCCCAGAAGGCAACCTCCAGGCTGAGCCTGACGGCCGTCCATTCTTCGGGGGTGAGCATGGGCAGTCTTCCGGGTAAAGGCGGTGCTGGGCTTAGAGCGCGTACCGAGCAAGATTGAATCCATTTGCCCGGTGAATCGCCCTCTAAATCTGAGATAGAGCACAGGCCGATCAGCTTGCGTCGCAAGCCGATCGGCCTGTGCTCTATCGTCTCGTGAGCTTAAGCCGAAGTCGCGAAGCAAGTCCCGTTCCCGCCCGACCGCAGCAGCCGGGGCGGGGACTGGTGCCTCGGGCGAGGCTCACTTCACCGTGAAGCCGTACTTCTTGTAGATTTCCTTGGCTTCCGGGCCCTGCAGGAAGGCGAAGAAGGACTTGGCGGCGGGCGTGTCCTGGCCCTTCACCAGGGCGAAGGGGTATTCCACCGGGGGGTGGCTGTCGGTCGGGAAGACCGCGACCACCTTCACGTTCTTGGCGACGGCCGCGTCGGTCGCATAGACGACGCCGTAAGGCACTTCGCCCCGTTCCACCAGGGCGAGCGCCGCGCGCACGCTCTCCGACCCGACGATGCGCGGGGCCACCTTGTCCCACAGGCCGAGATTGGTGAAGGCGGTCTTGGCGTAGACGCCCACGGGCACGCTGTCCACGAGGCCGGTGGCGATGCGGCCGTTGGCGCCGAGCAGGGCGTCGATGTCCATGCCCTTGGCGATGGTCACGGGCTTGGCCTTGTCCGCCGGGGCGACCAGAACGAGGGCATTGCCGAGGACCGTCGCGCGGGTGGCCGGCAGGGTGAGACCCTTGCCGTCGGTATAGTCCATCCACTTGAGGTCGGCGGAGGCGAAGATGCTGGCGGGGGCGCCGGCTTCGAGCTGCTTGGCCAGCGCCGAGGAGGCGGCGAAGGAGAACTTCACCTGAGCCTTCTCGCCCTTGGCGGCATAGGCCTTCGCCACGTCTTCGAAAGCATTGGTGAGGCTTGCGGCGGCAAACGTGGTGACCGTGGTCTCGGCCCCTGCGGCCGATACCTTGGCCGGCTCCTCGGCCCGGACCGGAGCAAGACTTGCGGTGGCAAGCAGAAGGCCGATTATGAGGCCGCGGCGCAGAATGAAGCTGGACATGACAAAGGTCCCCTTTGGTATGTCCGTTCATATATAGCATGCCGTGGGGAAACAAGAGGCGGTGCGTCCGGGCGCGGGGGGCAAGCCGGCGCGCGGAACCAGAAATCGACCGTTTATGCTGCGTTGCGGCATGTCGCCGCGGCGCGGACCCGGCCGCTCAGGCCTGATCCATCCAAGCCTGATCCATCGAAGCCTGATCCGCCGTCGCCCTCAGAATCCGAACAGCTTGAAGGCGGCCGCGCCCGGGGCGAGCATGGCGAAGGCCCAGACCGCTGCGCTGGCAACGTTCGCCACCTGGAAATGGGTCTGGCGCATGGCGAGCACGCCGGCCACCAGCGGCACCACTGCGCGCACGGGCCCGAAGAAGCGGCCGATGGCGATGCCCCACACGCCGAAGCGGTGGAAGAAGTCCTCCGCGCGGGCCACCAGGTCCGGCCGCTTCGACAGGGGCCAGAAGGTCTTTGCCCGCTCCTTGTAATGGAAACCGAGCCAGTAGGAGATGGCGTCCCCCAGCGCCGCGCCACTGGCGGCGGCCAGCCAGATGGGGAAGAAGTGCAGCCCGCTCGCCTCGATCAGCGCGCCGATGGCCAGCAGCAGCACCGTGGCCGGAATGAAGAAGGACACCAGGGCAAGCGATTCGCCAAAGGCGAGGCCGAACACGATCGGCGCGGCAAGGCCGTGGTTGTTCTGCACAAATGCGGTGGTCACAGCGATGATGGCCTGAACGTCGATCATGTCTCCTCCAGCCGCAGAGATCGGAAGGCCGCTCCCCTCGCGCAAGAGGCGGCGCCGGTGTCACCCTGTGGCGTAGGGGTCATGCCGCAGGACTTGGGCGAAAAAGCTGCGCCCGCCTTGAAATTGTCATGGGGATCGGTCATACACCCTGCCGTAGCGCCCCGGAGGGATTCCCAATCCTCCTTGCAGCGCGCTCGGGCCGCGTAGCGGAGACCGCCGGAGCTTCCCCCTTTCGAAGCGTCGCGAGCGGCTTTGCCCGACTTCAACGATTGCCTTTGGACACCCCAGGCCACGCGGGATGTCGAATATCCCCGCGAACCGCGCTGCGCCCATGCGTGCGCCGGTGTCGTTCGCATATGAAAGTCAGAGCTTGACCTCTTTTTCGAACCTCGGCCTCGCCGAGCCTATCGTTCGCGCCCTTACTGAAGCGCAGCACGTCACTCCCACCCCCATCCAGGCCGAAGCCATCCCGCAGATCCTCGCGGGTCGCGATCTCATCGGCATCGCCCAGACCGGCACCGGCAAGACCGCCGCCTTCGCCCTTCCCATCCTCGACCGCCTGGTGCGCCATCCGCACCGCCCCGAGCCCAAGTCGGTGCGTGCCCTGGTGCTCTCGCCCACCCGTGAATTGTCCGGCCAGATCGTCGAGAATTTCGAGCGGTTCGGCCGTCATGCCAACATCTCCGTGTCGCTCGCCATCGGCGGCGTGCCCATGGGGCGGCAGATCCGTACGCTCTCCCGCGGCGTGGACGTGCTGGTCGCCACCCCCGGCCGCCTGATCGATCTCGTCGAGAACAATGCGGTGAAGCTGGACCAGGTCGAGGTTCTCGTCCTCGACGAAGCCGACCAGATGCTGGACATGGGCTTCGTCCATGCCATCCGCGCCATCGTGCGCCGCCTGCCGCACAAGCGGCATTCGCTGTTCTTCTCCGCCACCATGCCCCACGCCATTGCCGAACTGGCGGGCTCCATGCTGCGCGATCCCGTGCGCGTCGCGGTGACCCCGGTCGCCAAGACCGCTGACCGGGTCGAGCAGCGGGTGATCCTGGTGGACAAGGCCAACAAGGGCCAGCTCCTCGCCGAGGTGCTCTCCACCGAGGAGATCGACCGCGCCCTCGTCTTCTCCCGTACCAAGCATGGCGCGGACAAGGTGGTGCGCGTGCTCGCCAAGGCCGGCATCGCCGCCGAGGCGATCCACGGCAACAAGTCGCAGAACCAGCGCGACCGCGTGCTCGCGGCCTTCCGCGAAGGCAAGATCCGCACCCTCATCGCCACCGACATCGCCGCCCGCGGCATCGACGTGACCGGGGTGAGCCACGTCATCAACTTCGACCTGCCCAACGTGCCGGAGAGCTATGTGCACCGCATCGGCCGTACCGCGCGCGCCGGCCGGGAAGGCATCGCTATCTCCTTCTGCGATCACGAGGAGCGCGCGTTCCTGCGGTCCATCGAGAAGCTCATCAAGATGCAGCTTCCCGCCAGCGACCGCCGTGGCGCGGGCACCCGCTTCGCGGTGCCGGAGCTTGAGCCCATCATCCTCGACGAGCGGGATGAGACCTCCGAGCGTTCGGATTATATCGGCCGCTCCGGCCGGCAGAATCCCCGCGGCCAGCGTCCCCGCCACGGTGACGAGCGGTCCGGCGAAGGCCGGTCGCGGGCGCCGCGTTCGGAAGAGGGCCGGCCCCAGGCGGCGCGTGCCCATCAGCCGCGCGGCGAGGGTCGTCCGGCCGGTGGTCGTCCGGAAGGTCGTCCCGATGCCGGCGGCGCCCAGGGCGCAGGCCATCGCGCCGGCCAGCCGGCCCGGGCCGAGGGCCGTGGCCAGCGCACCGAGCGGGGCCAGCGTCCCGCCGGCGACATCGGCGGCCTCGGCTTCATGCAGTCGGTGCCGAACCGCGGCCAGCGCTCGGACTCCCGTCCGGGCGGGGCCAAGCGTCCGGTCGGCTGAGACGCATTGAATGGATCGCGGGTGCGCGCGGATGGCGAAAATGCGTCGCCGCGCGCATCTACCTATGGGCGTACGGGTGATTTCGTGAGATAAGCCCGGTAATTCTGCCCCCTCATCGGGGCCTCTGGAGACGACTATATGGCGAAGGAAGAACTGCTGGAGTTCGAAGGAACGGTGACCGAGGTGCTCCCGGACGGCAACTTCCGTGTGCGGCTCGATAACGATCATCAGATTCTGGCCTATGCGGCCGGCAAGATGAAGAAGAACCGTATCCGCACCATCGAGGGTGACCGCGTGGTGGTGGAGATGTCCCCTTACGACCTCGATCGCGGCCGCATCAACTTCCGCCACAAGGCCGAGGGCAACGCCCCGCCGCCCGGCGCCCGCCGCCAGCAGAATTTCCGCCGCCGCTGATCTTCGACCAGCCGCGCTCTCTTCCCGCCGCGCGCGTCCGTCCGACCCTGTCGGCGGGGGCCGCCGCGCGGGGGCCGGGCGCTTTGCGTTCGGATCGGCGCCAAGTCCGTGGCGGCTTACGGCAGTCGCTTTCGAAATCGCGGTGTTGACGCGTTTTCTTGACGTGAGCTGGTATCCACCTCGCTTGCCGACGCTTTAAGACTGCGTCGGGCAGAAGCGGGGAGGGGGCGATGGAGCTGCGTTTGGCGAAGGCGATGGTGACGGCTGCCCTGGCGGCCTTCTGCCTTCTGGTCGCCTACGACAATCTCGCGGACTACGAGACCAATTACGCGTTCGTGCGCCATGTGCTGAGCATGGACACGACCTTTCCCGGCAATGCCCTGATGCATCGGGCCATCACCGCCGAGCAGGCGTGGCGCATGGCCTATGCCGCCATCATCGCAGGCGAGGCGGTGAGCGGACTGTTCCTCGCCCTCGGGGCGGTTGCCATGCTGGCGCGGCTTGCTGCACCCGCCGCCCGCTTCGAGCGCGCCAAGCGCTTCGTCTATCTGGGCGGTACGCTGGCCGTCCTGGTCTGGTTCTTCGGCTTCATGGTGGTGGCCGGCGAGTATTTCGCCATGTGGCAGTCCAAGGACTGGAACGGCCAGGCCGCCGCCTTCCGCTTCTCCATGACCGTGCTCGGCGTGCTGATCCTCATCGCGCTGCCCGAGCGGGAGATCGTGGACAGCGAGCCCCCGACGCGGCCGAACTGAGCCATCAGGCCTGAAGGGCGGGCGCGCGGCCACTCCCCTCTCGCCGCGGCGAGAGGCCCCATTCAGGCCTCCCGCCGGTTCACTCACTCCAGGTCGGAATCGAGGATCGCCATCTGGAAGTTGTAGGAGAGGTCGTCGTCTTCATCGTCCTTGTAGAGGACGCCGATGAACTCCTCGCCCAGATAGACCTCGGCCGAGTCCTTCTTCTTCGGGCGGGCAGTCACCTTGATCTGCGGGTTGCCGAACAGGGTCCGCAAATAGCGCTGCACGCGCTCGAGCTCGGTTTTTTCCAACGGTGTTCTCCTTGCGAACGGATGGCCGCGTTATGGCGGCCAGGGCGCGCGCGTTCAAGTCGCGGCAGGCAACAGCCCTCAGATATCCGCGCCCGACCAGATGTTGTCCTCGAACATCTGGTCCATGGAGCGCGAGGGCTCGGCGCAGCCGGCTTCGCCTACCACCTTGGCCGGGATGCCCGCCACCGTGGTGTTGCGCGGCACCGGTTTCAGCACCACCGAGCCGGCGGCGATGCGGGCGCAACGCCCCACCTCGATGTTGCCGAGCACCTTGGCCCCGGCGCCGATGAGCACGCCGCGGCGGATCTTGGGATGGCGGTCACCGGTCTCCTTGCCGGTGCCGCCCAGCGTCACCCCCTGCAGGATCGACACGTCGTCCTCGATCACCGCGGTGGCGCCGATGACGACGCCGGTGGCGTGGTCGAGGAAGATGCCCCGGCCCATGGGCACCTGTGGGTGGATGTCCACGGCGAACACGGACGAGGCCTGGCTCTGGAGATAGAGGGCGAGGTCGCGCTGGCCGTTGGCCCACAGGAAATGGGACAGGCGGTGGGTCTGGATGGCGTGGAAGCCCTTGAAATAGAGCACCGGCTCCAGCGTCCGGGTGGCCGCCGGGTCGCGGTCCACCACCGCCATGATGTCGGCGCGCAGGGCCTGGGGAATGGCCTTGTCGCGGGCGGTGGCTTCGAGCCAGGCGGCGCGGATGGCGCTGGCCGGCACGTCCGCGTGGTCGAGGCGGGCGGCGATGCGCTCGCCGATCACCGCTTCGAGGCTCGGCTGGCCCAGCACGGCGCCGATGAGGAAGGCGGCGAGCAGGGGCTCGCGTTCGGCGGCCTCCTCCGCCTCGTTGCGCAGGCGCGCCCAGACCGGATCAACCACGTCGTGCCAGCGTTCCGTGCCCGCCTTGGTGAGCTTCGGGGCGAACGCGTCCGCAACGGGCGCGGGCATGGGGGACTGCGGCATTCCTGCCTCCTCGACGATGCAACTTGGCGCCTGTTCTAGCACAAGCGGCGCGAAGGGGAGAGGTTCCCCGACGCCGCGTCAGGGCCGGCGTTTCAGGAATTCGAGAGCACCCGCCTTGAACACCTTGTCGCCCACGGCGGGGTTGTGGTCGCGGTTGGGGATATCCAGCATGGTACCGTCCGGCAGGAGATCCACCAAAGGCTGGCCGGGGCCGGAAACCAGGTCGCGGGTGCCGATGGCCACCAGCACCGGCTGGAAGATGCGCCCCACCTCCTCGCGGCTGAGCACCTGCCGGGAGCCGCGGATGCAGGCGGCTAGCGCCTTCAGGTCGGCCTTGTTGGCGTCGGCGAAGGCGCGGAACATGCGGCCCATGGGATCGGTGACATCCTCCAGGGTCGGCGCCTCCAGCGCGTCGGCCACCGTCTGGGGCAGGCCCACCCCGTCCACCAGATGGATGCCCAGCCCGCCCATGATCAGCGAACGCACCGCCTGCGGGAAATGCAGAGCCATTTGCGCGCCCACCCGCGCGCCCATGGAATAGCCGACCACGTCCGCCCGCTCCAACCCCAGATGGGCGAGGAGGCGCTGGGCATCCTCCGCCATGATGCGGGTGTCGTAGAGGGCCGGGTCGTAGAGCTTTTCCGTTTCGCCGTGGCCGCGATGGTCGAAACCGATGGCGCGGTAGCCGGCCTCGGTGAGGGTCCGGGTCCAGGAGGGGCCGACCCAGTTGACCTCCTTGGAGGAGGCGAAGCCGTGGATCAGAAGGACCGGATCGCCGGTGCCGATGTCGAAATAGGCAATATCGACGCCTGCGGAAGAGAAATGGGGCATGGGGAACCTTCGCGGGGCACCGCCACGGCGGGCGCCTCCGATCTGGGCGGATGACGGGGCGGGAAACTAGAAGCTCGCTCCCGTTGTGCCAAGTCCACCGGCGAACGGTCCGCCGGCGACGGGCTTCGGGCGAGGTCCCGCGCGGCCTCGATGGCCGCCAGCACGCGGGCGGCCGCGGCCTCCATGTCGGCAACGGGCGCCGATGGCAGGGGCTCCGCCGTTGCCGGGTCGGGTGTCCGCTGCCGGTGGCGGCCGGCCCTGGGGCGCTTGCCGCGCCAGCAGCGGCGGGCGCAGGCGACGCAGAAGGAATTGAAGGACGAGACCAGGGCGAAGGCGTAGAGCGCCGCCGCGAAGGCCCACCAGATCAGGTGGAACAGCGCACTGGTGATGGCAATGGCCCCGCGCCCAAGGGTTTTGAGGATGGCCAGCGTCTGCGATCCCTTGGCCTCGGCGAGGCGGGCGACGCGGGAGAGGTCCCGCCCGCTGTCCGCCACCTTCAGGCCTTCCAGCGCGGCGCGGGTGCCGGCCTTCGCCTCGATTCGCGCGGTGTCGTCCAGCATGCGGGTGAGGTCGGTGAGGCGCTGCGTGCGCACGACCCCCTTCACCGCTGCGGCATCCACGGTTGCGGGGGCAGCCGCGAGCCGGCGCAGGGCGGCAAAATCCACGCTCTCGCGCACCGCGCGGGTGAGGCTGCGGGCGAGCGCGGCGGAGAGGCGTCCGGTGCGCTTGGCCACCTTCACCAGCGAGATGCCGATGCGCACCGGCAGGCTCGCGCCCACGGTGGCATAGGTGCCGGCGGTGACGGCGATGCCCACGGCGGACAGGCCGAGAATCAGTTCGTCCGCATCCTCGCCGCGCGCCAGCTTGAGGCCCTCGCGGCCGGCATCGCGGATGTCGCCCCACACCATGAGGTCGCTGGTCGCCGCGCCGGCGAGCCCTGCGAGGTCGCGCGGCTCGCCGGTGACGAAGCCGAGGCCGAACGCCTTGGCCGACCGCAGGGTTTCGGACAGGGCTCCGGTGGCGTCCTCCACCTGCGCGCGCAATTCCGGCGGGATGGGGAGACCGCGCGCATCGGCAAGCGCGAGGAAGGAGGCGGCCAGCGCTGCATCGTCCTCGGCCAGCGCCGCCGCGATGGACCGGCGTGCATCCTGGGCCGTGAAGCCGGCCAATCCCAGGTCGGCGAGGGCCGCCGGATCGTCCCGCGCGGCGACGAGCTTCACGCTCTCCTTTGCCACCGGCAGCAGCCAGGGCGTGCCGGAAAGGAGCGTTGCGAACAGGGCGAGGGCAGCGAGAATGCGGGCCATGGTGTTTCCTGAACGGCATTCTCGCATCCGATCATGGCGAAGGTGAAGGGGTGCCGCGCCGGGCATCGTCGCCCCCTCTCCCGCTTGCGGGAGAGGGACTGTGTGGTCAAGCGGTCCTCCATTTGGTTTTTGCGCGCAGCAGGGCGGTGAGAAGGGTGAGGCGCTTGCGCATGCAGGCGGTGATGGCGACCTTGGGCGGCTTGCCCATGGCGCGCAGGCGGGCGTGGAAGGCCTTCAGCACCGGGTTGCAGCGCATGGCCGAGATCGCCGCCATGGAGAGCACGCTGCGGACCTCGGCCCGGCCGCCGTGCTTTACATGAAGCGCGATTTCGTCGAGGCGAACCTGGTGACCACCCAGAAGCTGGTGAATGCCTTCTACCGGACCCTGCTGTGGCTGAAGACGGCCACCCCCGAGGATGTGGCCGCCGTGGTGCCGGAAGAATATCTCCTAGGGGATCGCGCGCTTTATCTCTCTGCGGTGAAGAATTCCCTGCCAATTTATTCGCGCACCGGCGTCATTCCCGACCAGGGCATGAAAAACGCGCTCGCCATGCTGGTGGAGTTTGATCCGGAACTGAAGGCTGCGCCCATCGATCTGGCGAAGACCTTCGACGATCGTTTCGTCGCGAAGGCGGCGGCGGGCGGAAAATAGGCGCAGGCGGCGCGCATTATTTTGCGCGCCTCCCTTGAAAAGGCCGTTATTGACCCCTATCTCTCCCTCAACCCAAGCCGCCGGACGCGGCGCGCTCCAAGCGCGATCGCATTCGGGAGACGGACGGATGTACTCCGATCCCGCCGCGGCAATGGGTGTTCGTTCCTCCGCTTTCCATGATCATGGATGTGCGGAGGGGCGAGCTGAGCGGACAGTTCGTCATCGGCCTGCTTCATCGTTTCCTTCGGGCCGCGACACAAAAGCCTTCCAATTCGAACTCGTCTAGAACTACGCCCCGCTGCGCCGCGACGTTGGTCGTGCGCGGGGGTGACTGGCGCAGGCGCAGCTGAAGAGCGACCTGCGCGCACAGGAGGCCACCATGGCCACAGGTACCGTCAAGTTTTTCAATTCCCAGAAGGGTTTCGGCTTCATCCAGCAGGATGAGGGCGGCCCCGACGTCTTCGTGCACATCTCGGACGTGGAGCGCTCCGGCCTCTACAGCCTGAACGATGGCCAGAAGGTGTCCTTCGATATCGTCGCGGACAACCGCGGTAAGAGCAAGGCGTCGAACCTCGCCGCGCTCTGAGCTGAAGCTCCAATAGAAAACCCCGGTCACCGCAAGGTGGCCGGGGTTTTTTGCGTTTGGAGCAGCTTTATCGTTGCTCCCGGCTGCCGCGCTCAGCGCAGCACGTACACCGTGGTGCCCACGCGGACGCGGTTGTAGAGGTCCACCACATCGTCGTTGGTCATGCGGAAGCAGCCGGAGGAGACCGCTTGGCCGATGGTCTCCGGCTCGTTGGAGCCGTGGATGCGGTAGAGGCTGGAGCCGAGATACATGGCCCGCGCGCCCAGCGGATTTTCAATGCCTCCCGGCATGTGGCGCGGCAGATCGGGACGGCGCCTCAGCATCTGCGCCGGCGGCGTCCAGGACGGCCATTCCTTCTTGGCGCTGACGGTCTTCACGCCGGACCACTGGAAGCCCTCGCGGCCCACCCCGACGCCGTAGCGAATGGCCTCCCCGCGGGAGGTGACATAATACAGCCGCCGCTCCGACGTGCGGATAACGATGGTGCCCGGCGCGTACCGCTGGTCGATGGACACCATCTGCCGGCCGATGGGCGAGGAGGTACCGACGTAGCCGGCATTGGTGTTGGCACCGCTGAACAGCTTGTTGAAGTTGAAGAGGTCGTAGCGGTCGTCGGCTCGCGCCGGCCCCGCCGCCACGAGCGCGGCCGCAACGGCGGCCAGGGCGAGGGATCTGAAGTGCGTCATGGGTCTTACGTCTCGGCTGAGGAACGAAGGGGACACACGGGGGAGCGGGTTGCGCTCCGACAGTCCATTTTGTCGCCGCAAAATGGACATGACTGCAACCGCTTTGTGGCATGGCGGTTCCGGCCGCACGGGAGTGTGATGCGGATTTTTCGCGGGCGAGGTCCTGCGGCAACGCTCAAGCCTTGCCGGCTACCTCCCGGACGAAAGCGGCCAGCGCCGCGTTGAAGCGCTCCGGCGCCTCCAGGAACGGCGCATGTCCGGCGCCCTCAAAGAGATCGAGCCGGGCGTTCGGCACGATTTCGGTAATATGTTCCGCCATGGCCGGGGCCACCACCTCGTCGAGGGCGCCCTGGATCACCAGGGCCGGCACGTCGAGGGTGCGATTCAGGGCGTCATAATCCGCCACCCGGTCGAACAGGGCGGCGCGGATGTGGTGCGGCACCAGCATGTTCACGCCAAACAGCAGCTCGAACAGGGGCTGCGGGATGGGGTTGGCGAAGCAGCGGCGCAGGAAGGCGCGGGTGGCGGTGATGTTCTCCGCCACGTCCGGGCTGCACATGAGCCGCATGAGGCGGTTGCAACTGCCGTAGAAGCGTCGCTCGTTGGCCGTCACCGCATCCACGAACACGATGCCGGAGATGCCCTTGGTGCCGAAGGTGGCGACATAATCGCCGATGATGCGCCCGGCATAGGACCAGCCCACCAGCACCGGCCGCTCCAGCCCGAAGGCGCGGATCACCGCGTCCACCTCGCCGGCCCAGAGTTCCGCCACCTTGTAGCAGGCGAGGTCGGAGGGCTTGTCCGAGGCGCCATGGCCGCGGAAATCGTAGGTGACCATGCGGCAGTCGGCCAGCTGCGGGCTTGCCGTCTGCCGCGCCCAGCACAGGCTCGACTGGGAAAAGCCGTGGATGAAGACAATGCCCGGGCGAGTCTCGGCCCCCAAGGTCTCGGCGCCGAAGGCCTCGGCGGCGATGCCGATGCCGTCGGGAGTGGTGACTCGGGTGGTGCGGCGGGCGGGGGACTCGGGAGCGCTCATGCTCCCCTGCATAGCATTTCGGGGCGCCGGCTTTAAGAGCAGGCGCAGCCGGTGGGCTGCCTTGGGTCCGCCCCTTCGCGGGTGCTATAGAGCGGGCCCAACGCGGCAGTGCCAGAAGAGGCGGCGAACCATGCGCAACCTTCTCGTTTCCCGAGCCGGGCGTCTCGCCCTCGTTGCAGCCCTCGGGCTGCTTGCGCCCGCCACCGCGTGGGCCACCGATCGCTACATGGCGACGGGGCTGCCCTTCTTCGATCCCTACCACGTGGCCATCGCCAGCATGGATGTGGCCGATGGCAAGGTGACGGGCACCCTCGCCGCGCCCGTGGGCGATCCGCGCCCAGCGCTGCCCCTCTCCGGCACGCTGGCCAACGGGGTGCTCACCCTCACCGTGGGGCAGGGCGCGGAGGCCTACCGGTTCGTCTTCAGCGAGAACGAGCGCGGCCTGCACCGCATCTTCGAGGAGACGACCAGCATCCCCGGCATCGATTCCGTCACCCTGTTCCGGCCGCCGGCGGGCTTCTCCGAGCCGGCGCTGGCGCTGCAGCACGATCCGGAGGACTGGTGCGGACGCGTCTATGGCGGGCTGTCGGTCACCTTCCGCGCCAAGGATCTGGCCGCAGCCGCAGAGGCGCCGGCCGCCGTGGCGGACCTCGACCTGGTGGTGGTGCCGCAGCAGGGCGGCCCGGCCCGGCAGAAGCTGAAGGACGCCTGGAGCCGCCTGCGCCTCGTCGCGCGGGGAGGCGATGACGTGTCCGTGGACATCGCCGTGCCGGTGGGCAGCGAGGCCAGACACGCCGAGGACCTGCGCCGCGTGCCTCAGGTGGCGGCGGTGATGCTGCCGGCGCTGTGCGGCGAGATGGCTCTGGCCACCATCCCGCGCGCCCGGGTGGCGGAGGCGGACAAGGTCTCCGAGGCGAAGCTGAAATCCTATGCGGAAGCCATGCTGGCGCGCCTTCTGTCCGGCGCGGCGCCTGAGGCGTCGGCCGCCGGGCCGCGCAAGTTCAGGATCGCCGGCGCCGTGGTGCCCGGCGTGTCCGGCCCCGCCTTCAAGGCGACCGTGACCGGAGAGGCGGAGGCGACGCGCCTCGGCAAGGGCACCTTCGACCAGTTCACCCTGACCCTCGAGCCGGTGGTGACGCCGGATGACGCGGCCGATACCCTCTCGCTGATCCCCACCGTCACCGACCTGAAGAGCGCCAGGAAAGCCGGCCCGCAGCCGCCCGCCGATGCCGCCTTCCGCCCGGCGGACGATTCCAGCCAGGTCGCCGGCATCACCCAGCGCATGGTCTCCTTCATCGCCGCGGCCGAGGGCACGCGCTGCGCCTTCCTCACCCAGACCGCCTTCGATGAGCCCGATGGCGCCATCTCCTGCACCAACATCGCGCTCGACGATGTGAGCCACCCCGACGACAATTGAGGATGGTTCCGGTGCTGCCGCGCCAGTCATAGTCGCTGGCTGTAGTTTTTCTCCTTGATGAGCCAATAAAAGCGCGGCCGTCGCCTTATTCGATCCAGAATACGGCGACGGCCGCGCTTTGATTTTGAGTATAGCGTGGCTGTACGTCCCACAAAATCGAAGGAACCATCCTCTTTCCCCTCCGTTGCATGACCGGGGGATAAACAAGAGGATACTTTCCCATGACCAATCGTCAGCAGGGCGGTTCCGGCACTCCCGAGACGGATCAGGCCAAGGAGGCGGCCCGCAAGGCTGCGGAAAACCGCCAGCAGCACCAGCAGGATCATGGCCGCGGCCAGCAGGGCGGCGGTTTCGAGAAGGACCGTGATCGCGCTTCCGAAGCCGGCCGCAAGGGTGGCCAGCCCGAGGAGAAGCGCTCTCCCTCGCAGGATCGCGATCAGCAGTCCGAGGCCGGCCGCAAGCCGGGCGCGCGCTGACGCCTTCCGGCGTTGAGATTTCAGCCGGCGCGCGCCGGCTGAAATCCGCGGCAATCCACAGACATCAGGAGACAGACATGGGCTTCTTTTCCAAGGACATCCATTCGCTCGACGATCTGTTCGTGCACACGCTGCGCGACATCTATTACGCGGAAAAGCGCATCCTGAAGGCGCTGCCCACCATGGTCGAAACGGCATCGAGCGCGACGCTGCGCCAGGCCTTCCAGTCCCACCTCGGCGAGACCGAGGGCCATGTGAAGCGCCTCGAAGAGGTCTTCCGCCTGCTTGGCGTCGAGGCCAGGACGGTGAAGTGCCCGGCCATCGACGGCATCATCGCGGAGGCGGAGGAGGTCGCCTCCGAGGTGGCCGATCCCGAGGTGCTGGACGCTGCCCTTGCCGCCGCGGCGCAGGCGGTGGAGCATTATGAGATCACCCGCTACGGCACGCTGATCGCCTGGGCCAAGCGCCTCGGCCGCAACGACTGCGCCACCGCGCTCCAGCGCACCCTCGACGAGGAGAAGGCGGCCGACGCCAAGCTCACCAGCCTCGCCGAAGCCCAGGTCAACATGCGCGCGGCCTGACAAGGCCACCGCCGGCGCCTTCCGTTCCCCGCGGCAGGCGCCGCATCTCTCCCTCCCGCGGGGAGAAACGCCACTTGCCCCCGTCGCACCCGCGGCGGGGGCTTTTTCGCGCCGATGGGCAGTGCGAGGCGAGCCGGCGCGTTGGGCGCACGGCCGACACTCTGGCCAAGTATCTGGAATGGTGCGGAGAAAAATGGTGGGCGATGCAGGGATTGAACCTGCGACCCCTCCCGTGTGAAGGGAGTGCTCTCCCGCTGAGCTAATCGCCCGCGCCAATTGCGAGGAGCGCCGTTTAGGCCGGCGCGCCCCTCCCTGTCAAGTGCCGGCGGTTCCGGCCTGTGGATGAAGTTACGCCAACGGGCGCGCCAGAAGGGCATCCACGGCCCGCTCCAGCTCGTCGAAATGGTGGATCAGCGCATCCGCGCCCAGCTCGGCGGGCGGGGTTTCCGTATAGCCGAAAGAGACGGCGACCACCGGTACGCCGGTGGCGCGGGCGGTGAGCACGTCGGTGATGCTGTCGCCCACCATGATCGAGCGCGCCGCCGAGCCGCCGGCCGCCGCGATGGTGGACACCAGCGGCAGCGGATCCGGCTTGGAGCGCGGATAGGTGTCGGCGCCGGTGATCACCGCAAAGCGCCCGGTGAGGTCCAGCGCGTCCAGCAGCAGTCGGGCGAGGTGCTCCAGCTTGTTGGTGCACACCGCCAGGCTCACGCCCTTCGCCGAGAGGCGGTCGAGGGCGTCGAGCAGGCCGGGGAAGGGGCGCGAGCCCACGGCGATGTTGTCGGCATAATGGGCGATGAAGCGCTTCGTCATCGCCTCCACCTCCGCGTCGGGCAGGGCGACGCCCTCGCTTTTCAGGGCGCGGACGATGAGCAGGCGCGCGCCGCCGCCGATCATGTTGCGGGCCTCGGTGCGGTTCACCGGCGGGATCTTGTGCGGGGCGAGGACCAGGTCGAGGGCGTCCAGCAGATCGGGCGCGGTATCGACCAGGGTGCCGTCGAGATCGAAGGCGACGACGGGGCGGGTGGAAACGGGCGGGGCAGTCATGTTCGGGCCTTTTCATCGGGGACAGACAGGGATGGGGGGCGCCGACCCCACCACCTGCCTTAAATCCTGCCGCTTTTTCGCGCGAGCGTCCGCGTCGATCACCAGGCTGCGGCGGCATGGCGCAGCCTTGGGGCAGGACCCGCCGGGATCGGGCGTGAGCTTGGCCGGGCCGGAACACCAAGGAGGCTTGAATGCAGGGGATTGTTCTTTCCGTGGCGCGATCGCGGACCCACCTGCGGCAGCTGAAGCCGCTGGCGCGCGGCATGCTGGCGGCGCTGGCGTTCGCGGGCCTCGGTACCCTCGCCGGCACCGGCGCCGCGCTGGCCCAGCCGGCCCCGCCTGCCCAGGGGGCTTACGAGTTCGCCGCCCCGCCCTCGGCCCAGGCGAACCGTGTCTATGGCCTCAACCGCCAGACCGGCGAGATGAACGTGTGCCAGTTCGAGCGGCCCGAGGGCAGCGCCGTGGGCATCACCCATTGCTTCGCGCAAGGGGAGGGGGCAGGCCCGCAGAAGGCCGGCAGCTACGCCCTGGCTCCCACCCATTACGAGGGCGAGACCGGCATCTTCCGGGTCAACCGCGACACCGGGGAGATGAGCATCTGCTATGTGCGCGAAACCGCCCGGCCCCAGGGCGGCGCCGATTCGAGCCTGGTCTGTACTCCGGCCGCCCGTTGAAGGCTGCTACGCGCCGAGCCGTCGCGCCGCTTGTCGGCGGGCCGGATCGGGGCTAGAGCCGGAACGCGGCGGGGCGACCCGGCCCGCATCAACGAAACGCCAATGCCCCACGCCGCGCCGGTTGGCCGCGCAAGGGGCACCGGAACGGAAACTCCCATGGTGCACGCCGAAGATCCGAAGCGCCGCGCGGCCGCTCACGCCCTGACCTACGTGACCGACGGCATGCGCCTCGGCCTCGGCACCGGCTCCACCGCCCGCCATTTCGTGGAGCTGCTGGCCGAGAAGGTCCATGCCGGCCTCAACATCCTCGGCGTGCCCACCTCCGAGCAGACTTTGTCGCAGGCGGTCTCCCTCGGCGTGCCGATCGCGACCCTTGACGAGGCGGGGCCGCTCGACCTGTGCATCGACGGGGCGGACGAGGTCGGCCCCGGCCTTGCCCTGATCAAGGGCGGCGGCGGCGCGCTGCTGCGGGAGAAGATCGTCGCCAGCGCCGCGCGCGAGATGGTGGTGATCGCCGACTCGAGCAAGAAGGTGGCGGTGCTCGGCCGCTTCCCGCTGCCCATCGAGGTGGTGGATTTCGGCGTCGCCTCCATCGAGCGGCATGTGGCCGAGGCGGTGCGCAAGGCCGGCTGCGAAGGGCCGGTGAAGCTGCGCCGCGACGGCGACGGTCATCCTTTCGTCACCGATCAGGGCCACCTCATCCTCGACGCCCATCTCGGTCGCATCCCGGACCCGGCCGCGCTCGCGCGCGCGGTGGAGGAAGTCGCCGGTGTGGTCGAGCACGGGCTGTTCCTCGGCCTCGCCCGCCGGGTCGTGCTTGCCGGCACGGACGGCATCACCGTGCTGGAGCCCGGCAGCTTCTGATTCCTCTTCCCGGAGAGAGACCCATGCTCTTTTCTCACAGCGGCCGCTTCGGCGTGCGGCTTGTTCTCGCCGCCGCCCTTGCCGTGACCGCCCTTCCGGTTCCCCTCGCCCTGGCCCAGCAGGCGCAGCCCGCCCAGCCGGCGGTGAAGGTGAGCGCGCCGCATCTCCAGCTCGCCCGCGATCTCGTGGCGGTGAACGGCGAGGCCCGCGCCTTTGAAGGGATCATCCCCAACATCGTCGACGGCGCGGCGCTCTCCTTCCTCCAGACCAATCCCGACCTCGCCAAGCAGTTGCGCGAAGTCGCGATCATCGTGCGGCCGGAGTTCGAGGCACGGCAGGCGGAGATCATCGACATTCTCGCCAGCTCCTACGCCCGCCACTTCACCGAGGCCGAGCTGAAGGAGGCCATCACCTTCTATCGCTCGCCCACTGGCGCCAAGCTGGTGCAGGACCGGCCGGTCATCGTCCAGGAGGCGGTGCAGGGCATCCAGGCGTGGGGCGCGCAGGTGAACGCCCAGGCCATCGAGCGGGTGCGCATCGAGATGCGCAAGCGCGGCGTCGACCTGTAGGTCGCGCAAGGGCGTCGGTCTTCGGAGCGGCTCGGACGCAAGAAAAAAGGCTCCCGGCGCTGGCCGGGAGCCTTTTTTCGTTTGAGGGCCAGCCTCAGATCGCGTCGGTGCGCGCCTCCCGGGAGCCCTGCGGCGCGTCGGCGAGGGCGGCGAACAGGTTCTTGCGGTCGAGGTTGGGGTTGGAGTGGGGGTCCACCAGCGTCCGGACATGCCACAGGGCGTCGAAGCGCTCGTGCTGCGCCTTCAGTCGCTCCCGGTGGAGCTTGTTGCGGGCCTTCCCCCGCGAGGCCGATTCGTGGTGGATGAGCAGCGCGTAAGGCGTGGTCACCACCTCATGGCCGGCGCGGCGGGCGCGCAGGCACAGGTCGATGTCGTTGCAATCCTCCTGGAACCGCTCCGCGTCCAGCGGGCCGATGGCGTCCCACACGTCCTTGCGGATGAGCTGGCAGGCACCGGTGATCGCCGACACGTCCTGCCGCGCCAGCAGCCGGCCTTCAGGGCCGGGCGTGTCCGGCAGGGCATGGGCGAACCAGTGGGAGGCATAGCCGAACAGGCCGACCATCACCCCCGCATGCTGGATGGTGCGGTCGGGATAAAGCAGCTTGGCCCCCACGATGCCGACGCCGGGCCGTGAGGCAAGCGCCACCATCTCGTCCAGCCAGCCCGCCTCGATCACCTCGATGTCGTTGTTGAGGAACAAGATCAGCTCGCCGGTGGCGACCGCGACGCCATTGTTGCAGATACGCGGATAGTTGAAGTCGCCGTCGTCCCGCACGATGGTCGTGTCGGGCCATGTGGCCTTGATCTCCGCGAACAGGGCGAAGGTCTCCGGCTCCACCGAGCCGTTGTCGACGATGATGATCTCGAAATTGCGATAGGCCGTCTTCCCGATCAGCGAATCGACCGCCATGCCCAGCAGGCCGGCGCGGTCGCGGGTGGGGATGACGATGGACACCTTGGGCGGCACCGCCGGCAGGGGGAAATCCGGCCGCAGGAAATGGGTCCCGGCCTCCGGCACCACGCTCACCGGAACGCCGAGCACGCCTTCGAGCGCCTGCGCGGCCAGCCGGGCGGTTTCGGGATCCACGAAGCCCGGCGGATGCTCGGGACCGGAAAAGGCGATGCGCGGCAGGTGCCGCACCGCGCCGGCCCTGACCTCAACCACCGTGCGCACGATGAGGTAGTACGGGGCGGCGGCGGCGAAGCCGGGATCGATCCCCAGCGCCCGGCTCCTGCCCGCCCGCAGCACGGTGAGCGCGCCCATATAGGGCGAGGCTTCCAGCAAATGGCGATTGAAGGCCGGCTTGAACACGCCCGCCAGCGGCGTGCCGGACGCGTCGCAGCGCTCCTCGTCCGTGTAGAGCAACTGGCAGTCGGGATGGGCGGCAAACGCCGCGCGGATGAGGGCCACGGCGTCCCGCGTGGGACGGCCTTCCAGGTCCAGCAGGCAGATGAGGCCGTCGTCCGGAGCCGTGCTGGCGGCGAGGGCGGCCTTGATGAGGCTGGCCTCGTCCGCCTCCTGTGCTGGCACGATGTGGCCCGTACCGCCCACCGCCTGCGCCAGCGCGTCGCCGTCGCGGGCGAGGCGTTCCGCGCTTGCGGCGATGATCCAGCTGAAGCTCCGGTCGGTCTGGGCCTTCAGGGCCTGAGCGCACGCGCCGATCTCTTTGAGCGAGCGCCCGTCCCCCGCCGCCGACAGGAAGACGAGGGCCGGCGCCACCTCCGGCGTAGGAACCTCGTTGAAGTCCTCCACGAAGGCGGCACGGAAGCGCTGGTACTGCGCCCGCTTCAGGGACAGGCGGGCCTGTGCGGTCTGGCTCAGGGCGATGAGGCTGAGGCCCAGATGGCGCGCCGCGCCCTCCGCCTGCCGCCATCGGCTCGGGAGGCCCTTGAGGCTGCCTTCGGGCGTGGCGAACGCCCCGTTCCGGAAGGCGTGGAGCTTCAGCAGCAGCCGCCCGGCGGGAAACTGCCCGCGCACGGGATAATAGCCCAGCCCCACCGCGCCGGCCGACACGTCCGCTCCCGTCACGACGATCCGCGCCGTGCCGGCCGGCACCTCGGCCGCCACCGGCACGTCCGCCTCCGCCGGGAAGCTGGCGAGGGGCGTTCCGCTCTTGTCCTGCATGCGCACCACCAGCGGGCCGGGGACGCCCGTGGCGACCAGCACCACCACCGCGCCCCCGGCGCCCGGCAGGCGCAGGAGGAGCGGCGGAAGAAAGGCCGCCGCGCCAGGCTGGGACTTGACGGCGCGCAGGGGCCGCGGCGGGATCACGTCGTTCAGCATGGGATGTGGTCCCGCCCCTTCGCGGCTTGTTCCGGCTCAGGCCGCCGGGCGATCCGTCCGGCCTTGGCCCCGGCGCATGGGGCACGACCGTGGCTTTCCCTTGACGGATGGGAGCGCCGGCCGTTTTGTGGCGGCCATTGCGCGGCGCGAAGGACGGATTGGAATGTCACGGCGAGAAGTCGACCTGTTTGTCATCGGCGCGGGCTCGGGCGGCGTGCGCGCGGCGCGCATCGCGGCCCAGCACGGCGCCCGGGTGATGATGGCGGAGGAATACCGCGTCGGCGGCACCTGTGTCATCCGCGGCTGCGTGCCCAAGAAGCTGTTCGTCCATGCCGGCCGCTTCGCCCACGATATCGAGGACATGGCCGGCTTCGGCTGGCGGGTGACCGAGCCGGAGTTCGACTGGCTGACCCTGGTCGCCAACAAGGACAAGGAGATCGCCCGCCTCGAGGCCATCTACCGCCGCAATGCGGAAAATGCCGGGGTGGAGGTGGTGGCCTCCCGCGCCGTGGTGGCGGGGCCGAACACGGTGCGCATCCTGTCCACCGGGGAGGAGATCGACGCCCGCTATATCCTCCTCGCCACCGGCGCCCGCCCGGCGCTGGGGCCGGCCATCGTGGGCTGCGAGCTGGCCATCACCTCCAACGAGGCGTTCAACCTCACCCACTTCCCCGACCGCATCCTGGTGCAGGGGGCGGGCTATATCGCGGTGGAATTCGCCGGCCTGTTCCGGGCGCTGGGGTCCGACGTGACCCTGGTCTATCGCGCCGACAAGGTGTTGCGCGGCTTCGACGGGGAGATCCGCGACCATCTGGAAGCCGAGATGACCCGCGCCGGCATCCACCTCACCCCGGGGCGCACGCTGACCTCCATCGAGGTGATCAACGGTGGCAAGCGGGTCACGCTCTCGGACGGCTCGGTGGTCGAGGTGGACGACGTGATGCTCGCCCTCGGCCGCATCCCCAACACCAGCCATCTCGGCCTCGACGGGGTGGGGGTGAAGCTCGACGACGTGGGCGCCGTGGTGGTGGATGAGAAGGGCTGCACCAATGTGCCGTCCATCTATGCGGTGGGCGACGTGACCAACCGCATCAACCTCACCCCCGTCGCCATCCGCGAGGGCCACGCCTTCGCCGATACGGTGTTCGGCAACAAGCCCTGGACCGTGGACCATTCCCTGGTGGCCACCGCCGTCTTCTCCGAGCCGGAGATCGGCACCGTGGGCCTCTCGGAGGAGGCCGCCCGCGCCCTTGGGCGGCCCATCGACATCTACAGCACCTCGTTCCGCCCGCTGAAGGCGACCCTCTCGGGCCGCGAGACGCGCACCTTCATGAAGCTGGTGGTGGACAAGGAGAGCGACATGGTGCTCGGCTGCCACATCATGGGGGATGCGGCCTCCGAGATGATCCAGCTCGCCGGCGTGGCGCTGGGGCTGAAGGCGAAGAAGGCGGATTTCGACCGCACCGTCGCCGTGCACCCCACCTCCGCCGAGGAACTGGTGACGCTGCGCACGCCCACGCGCAGCGTCTGACCGGCCTGCCCCTCAGAGCCGGCTGAGCAGCTCGGCCTTCTTGGTGCTGAACTCCTGGTCGCTCAGGATGCCCTTGGCGTGGAGATCGGCCAGCTTCTCGATGGCGGAGATCACCTCGTTCTGGCCGAGCGGCGGCAGGGGATTGCCGAAGGTCTGGGGCTGCGGCGCATAGGTCTGCTGCTGCTGCGGGGGCGGCGGCGGCGGATCGTAGACC
>NZ_JAIVFO010000249.1 GCF_029991245.1 Xanthobacter autotrophicus | reverse complement strand
CCCCTCCCCCATCACGGCGCCATGACGTCCCCGACCTTCCGCGCCAGCATCCTCACCCTTTATCCGGAGATGTTTCCCGGCCCCCTCGGCCATGCCCTCGCCGGCCGGGCGCTGGAGAAGGCGCTGTGGGCGCTGGAGGCAGTGCAGATCCGCGACTTCGCCCTCGACAAGCACCGCTCCGTGGACGACACCCCCGCCGGCGGCGGGCCCGGCATGGTCATGCGCGCCGATGTGCTGGCCCGCGCCATCGATGCAGTCGCCCCGCCCGGCGATCCCCGCCCGCGCTTGCTCATGACCCCGCGCGGCGCACCGCTGACCCAGGCGCGGGTGCGCGCCCTGGCGGAAGGTCCCGGCGCGGTGATCCTGTGCGGGCGGTTCGAGGGGGTGGACGAGCGCATCGTCGCGGCCCGCAACCTTGAGGAAATCTGCGTCGGCGACGTGGTGCTGTCCGGCGGCGAGGCGGCGGCGCTGCTGCTGCTGGATGCCTGCGTGCGGCTCATTCCCGGCGTCATGGGCAAGGCGGAGAGCGGCACCGAGGAGAGTTTTTCCGCCGGCCTGCTGGAATATCCCCAATACACCCGCCCGCAGCTGTTCGAGGGCGAGCCCATTCCGGAGGTGCTGACCTGCGGCGATCACGCCCGCATCGCCCGCTGGCGCCACGCGCAATCCCTCGCCGTCACCCGCGCGCGGCGGCCGGACCTTCTCGCTTCCCTGCCCCCGCATGACGGGACCATGAAGGAAAGGGAATGACACGGCCCCTTTTCTCGGCTATGGAGCCCGCGTCCCCTTAACTTAAAACGACACAATGCGGCACCGGGGCGTTTTGCCGAACCGGTGGCTGCAAAAAGGTTGGCGACATGAACATCATCCAGACGCTCGAAGCCGAGCAGGCGGCGAAACTCGCCGAAAAGCGTGCCATCCCGGACTTCCAGCCCGGCGATACCATTATCGTGAACGTGAAGGTGGTCGAAGGCGAGCGCTCGCGCGTGCAGGCCTATGAAGGCGTGTGCATCGCGCGGTCCGGCGGCGGCCTCAACGAGAGCTTCACGGTCCGCAAGATTTCCTACGGCGAGGGCGTGGAGCGCGTGTTCCCGGTCTATGCGCCGCTGATCGATTCCATCAAGGTGGTCCGCCGCGGCAAGGTGCGCCGCGCCAAGCTCTATTACCTGCGCGATCGCCGCGGCAAGTCGGCCCGTATCGCCGAGCGCCAGGACCGCACCGCCGACGGCAAGATCAAGAAGGGCGGCAAGTCTGCCCCCGCTCCCACCGCCGCCGAGTGAGCACAGCCTGAAGGCCGGCATCCGCCGCCTGAAGCCCCGCGTATTCAACGCCTCCGGGACCACCCGGGGGCGTTTTTTCGTTTCGAGCCCGCCCGGCGCCTGGTGTCACTCCGCCGGCGCGTCGTCGCGCAGGCGGGCGAACAGGCCGTCCGGGTCGGCATCGAAGGCGCGGCGGATCTCGGCCAGCGCGGTCTCGCCGCCGCGATAGCTGGCGCCGCCCACATGCAGCCAGGCATCCAGCAGCATCTTCGGCTCGCTCCAGCTCCCATCCGGCGAAGGCACCCGCACCGAGCGCGCGTGGGGCCAGGCAAAGCCCGCCACATCGAGCTTGCGGAACAGCACGTGCCAGTTGCGCCCGCCGGTGTCGGTGCCCAATAGCCGGTCGGGGCCGAAATCCAGCGGCTTGGCCACCAGGCTGCCGTCGTAGATGGAAAAGCCCGGCCACAAATACCAGGCCTTCACCCGGCTGCTCCAGCGCTGCAACCCGTAGACCTTCTGGCGCGCCACCAGTGTGGCAAGGTCGGTGGGCTTCAGCAGCACCAGGTCGTGGTCGAGCATGGCGAACACGCGCGGCCGCACCTTGCGCAGCACGTTGTGGAACACCCAGTTGGCGGCGGCGGCGTGGGACCGCGCCGTGCGCACCCGCACGAACGGCGCCGGCGGCAGGGCGAGGTAGTAAAGCCCCTTCTGCGCCGCGATGGCGGCAAGCTCCCGCCGCGCCTGCGGCTCCGTGGAATTGTCGCAGACGAGCAGCGGCGTGCCGGGGGCAAAGCGCGCCATGGAATCCGCCAGCAGCGCCACCGCCTCCGGCACGTTGTAGGCGATGGTCAAGGCGAGGGTGCCGTCGCGGCGGCGGCGGAGCGCCTCCACCACCTCGGCCTGCCCTTCGGCCGGACGGCCGCGATAAAGGCGGTCCATCACCGCGTAGCGCGCGTGGTTGAGCCAGTGCAGGCCCGGCAGCGCGGCCACCATGCCGGACAGGCCGGCCCGCTTGTGCCCTTGCGACCCGCTCATGAGGTTGCTCCCGATGCGGTGGTGGCGTCCGCGCCCGCGCGCAGTCGGGCCAGAAGGCCGTCCGGGTCCGCCGCGAAGGCGCGCGCCACCGTGTCGAAGGCCCGTCCGCGCGTGCCGTGGCCGGCGCCGCCGGCGTGCAGCCATCCATCCACCAGCAGGTGATCCTCCCCCGCCTCCGTGCCGGGATCGGCGACGAACACGGTGCGGGTTTCGGCAAACGCCAGGGCGTCCCGGTCGAGACGGCGGTAGAGGACGTTCCAGTTCTGCCCACCGGTGTCAAGGGTGAGCGGGGTGTCGGTGCCGAAGTCCAGCGGCAGGCCCTGCACCGCCTTGTAATTGAACAGGCTGAAGCCCGGCCACAGATACCAGGCCCCATTGCCCTCGCCATGGCGCGCCATGCCATAGCAGGGCTGGGCGGCGACGCGGGCCGGCAGGTCGTCGGCCTGAAGCGGGATCAGGTCATGGTCGAGCAGGGCCACCACGGGCGGCGCCACCTTGCGCACCAGATTGGCCCAGATCCAGTTCAGCGCCACCGCATGGGAGCGCGAGCCGTTGCGCCCGCCGCGATAGGGCGAGGGCGGCAGCGGGCAATAGGCCAGACCCCGCTCCGCGCACAAAGCGGCGATGGCGGCGCGGGCGGCGGGATCGGTGGAATTGTCGCACACCACCAGCGGCGTATCGGGGAGAAAGCGGGCCATGGCGTCGGCGAGAAGGGCAATGGCCTCCGGCATGTTGAAGGCGACGGTGAAGGCCATGGCGGGGGCGCGCTCGCCCTTCAGCCGCGCCACCAGCGCCGCCTGCCCATCCGCCTGCCGGCGGGCATAGATGCGGTCCACCAGCCGGTTGCGCGCGCGCCGCAGGCGATGGGCCAGCGGGGCGGCGCTGAGCCAGTCCTTCAGCGAATAATCGGCGAGATCGCGCATGGGGTGGCTCAGGGCTGGGAGGGCGCCGTG
>NZ_JAIVFO010000248.1 GCF_029991245.1 Xanthobacter autotrophicus | reverse complement strand
GGGCACGGTCGCCGGTGCCGGCTTGGTCTGTCCCGATTCGGTCAGCTGCACGGTCCAGGCCTTCTGCTCCTGCGTGTCCACCTCGAAGAAGCCGGTGCGGTCGAAGCCGCGGGCGAGGCAGTCGTCGGCCGCCTTGATGGTGAATTCCTTTTCCCGCGTGCACATATAGGCCTTGCCGGCCCATTCCCCGCCCTGGTCGTAGTCCACGGCGTAGAGGTAGTAAAAGCGGGCCGACAACTCGCCGCGCAGCAGCGTCTCGCAGCTGTTGGCCGCCACGTTCCACCAGCCTTCGGTGGTCCAGATCTCGCCGTCCTTGTAGCCGAGGGCGATGCCGATCCGGCTCTGGGTGCGGTTGCACAGTCGGAACTCGGCGGCGGCGGCATCCGGGAAGAGCGATACGGCCGGCAGCGCCGCGCCCAGCACGAGCAGGGCCTGGCACAGGCCGCGCGACATCGCGCGAGCCAGACGCTGGCGCAAGGGGGGCCGGCTCAGGGGGGAACGGGTCATGCCGTCGGACGGGAAGGACATGTCGCTATGGTGTGTGCCTCTCCGGCGCCGGCCCGTCAATGCCCGCCCTCGCGCGGGCGGTCCTGCGGATGGTCCTGCGGATGATCTGGCGGGCGATCCTGCGCCGTTGCCGCTCCTTCTGCCGCCGGATCGGGGCGCGAGCGTGGCAAGGCCTGCGTCGCTCCCCGTGTGGGTCCCCGCGGCCGCGCCACCACCAGGCCGCCGAGGATGAGCAGCCCGCCCACCGCCTGAAGGGCGCCAATGGGCTCGTGCAGCAGAACGGCGCCCAGCACCGCCGCCGACACCACCTCCAGGAAGAACACCAGCGCGCCGAAAGCTGGCGGCACCAAAGCGAGCCCCACCGCCATCAGCCCCTGTCCGCCCACCTGGGCGACGAGGGCGAGGGCCACCAGCGCCGCCACCCCGCCGGTGCTCGCGGGCCAGAGGGTCGGCTCGGCGAAGAGGGCGACCCAAAACAGGATGGTTGCCGTGGCCGCCGTGGACACCAGGGTCGCCGCCGCTGCGCCCCGCGTCTGTCGGGCGCGGCTCAGGGCCAGGAAATAGCCGGCGAAAAACAGGGCGGTGACCAGCCCGGCGGCATCCCCCGGCAGGTGCGCGGGATCGAACCGCCAGCTGCGGCCCACCAGTGCCAGCGCGCCGAGCACGCACAGGCCGAGCCCGGTCCAGCCGGCGCGGGAGACCGTCTGGCGCAGCACCAGAACGGCGAAGGCGGTGATCCAGACCGGGGAGGTGGTGGCGAGCACGGTGGCATTGGCCACGGTGGTGCCGAGAATGGCGAGGTGCCAGAACATGAGGTCGCCGGCAAAGAAGCCCCCGGCGAGGAGGGAGGCGCGATCGGGCCGGAACGCCCGGCGCCCCTCCGTCAGGGCGGCCCAGGCGGCGAGCACGGGCAAAGCGAGGCCCACCCGCCAGAAGGCGCTGGCGAACGGCCCCACGTCGGCCTGCCGGACGAACAGGACGGACGCGCCCATGGCGAGCGCGCCGAGGGTCAGTGTCGCGATGCCGAAGGCGAGGCGCGGGAAGGGTTTATCGGTCACGAGCGGGTCGGGAGTGTGCGGGACACCGCGCTCGCATGAACCGGCGACAGCGGCCAGGCGGGGGCGGGATGGGATATGGATGAGTCCGGCAGGTGGCGCGGTCAACCCCTCTTCGGCGACGAGGGGGAGGCATCGGGCTGCGGCCTGCGGCAGGCGTCACCGGAGCGCCTGGCCACACCCGATGACCAAGCTGGCGCATGCGCCCTTGTCGCACGTGCCGACGGCCAGCGGCTTCGGATCGAGATACCATAAGCCGTCCGGGAGCCCTGATGCGGCGTGGATAGCGGGGACGCATCCTTGACGCGGGCCTGCGCGGCGGCCTCTATCTTCCTCCCGCTCTGGAGCCGTGCCGGCTCCGGACCCCTATTTCGTGCGGTCCGCCGGTCAGCCTGGCTGGCGGAACGTGCTTTCGACCCAAGGAGACCGGCCAGGTGGCGGAAGACGTGTCAGATGCCCCCGCGGGCTTTGCCAAGGAACAGCTCAAGTCCTTCATCGAGCGCATCGAGCGCCTTGAGGAAGAGAAAAAGGCCATCGCCGACGACATCAAGGATGTGTTCGCCGAGGCCAAGGCCAACGGCTTCGACGTGAAGGCCCTGCGCGCCATCCTCAAGATCCGCAAGGAAGACGCGGAGGAGCGCAAGGAGCTGGAAGCGATCGTGGAGCTTTATCTCCAGGCGCTCGGCATCTTCGTCTAGGGCGTTTTCCGTTCGCCCTGGCTCACGGCAATCGCTCTAGATTTTTGTTTTAACGCGTTTTCTTCACGCGAACCGGTATCCACTTCGCTCGAAAACGCTCTAGAGCATGTTCGGCAAACACCGGTTCGCCGAACATGCTCTAAACCTTTGTTTCATCGCGATTCCGGACGCAAAACCGCTTCGCACTTTTGCTGGAATTGCTCTAGCGCGCGATCCGATCAGATTGAATCAATCTGATCGGTGACTCGCCTTCCAAAAGTTCAAGAAAGAGAACGCGTTGTCCGATTCGCCTGCGATGCAGGCCGATCGGCGCGTGCTCCAGGCAGGCTGTGGGCGAGTCAGGCTGTGGGCGGCAAGGCGCGCCCCGCCGCCATCTCAGGCGGAAGCTGGGGCCGAATGGACCTGCGCTTTCACATGCGCTGGGTGTAGGCGATGGCCGGGGCGCGGAACACATAGGTGGGCAGGTCCGCCACCGCCGTGCCGGTAAAGCGTGATTTCAGGCCGAAGGAGCCATCCCGCGAGAAGGCGGAGGCCACCACTTCATGCGGCGGCGCCATGAAGGTGGCGAGCTGCCGCAGCTCCGGCGGGCGCAGGTAAAGCTCCGTGGCGAGGCTGGGCGACAGGAACAGCCGGCCGAACGCCACCTCGGCGAGCCTGGCGCGCTGCTTTCCGGCGGGGGCCGGTGCATGCGCTGCCGTCGCGGCGGGGGCTTGGGGCATCATGCCGCCAGAGAGGACGCTGCGCTGCTCGCTCAAGGGTCCGGGGGAGGCATAGCCCAGCGCCGGCCCCGCTTCCGTCGCCGCTCCGCGGGTGATGACGGCGGGCAGCGGCGCCGCGGCGGCGTTGGAGCCCGGCGCGGTCAGGCTCGCCACCCGGCTGTCGCGGCCACCGGCCTCGGCCGGGCGGCGCAAAGGGAGCGGTGCGAACAGGCTGGCATTGGCGGCCACCAGCGCGCGGGCGGCGATCTCGGCCGGGCGGGACGGGGGCACGGGCGCTGCGGCGACCTGAAGG
>NZ_JAIVFO010000247.1 GCF_029991245.1 Xanthobacter autotrophicus | reverse complement strand
GGGCGCGGCGGGGGCCGCCTCGTGCGTGCCCTGTTCAAGCTCCGGCGTCATTCGGTTTTTCCAAGGACTTTTCGGGAATCTGGCGGAAGAGAGTGGGAGTCGAACCCACCAGGGACCGGCTCGCGGCCCCTCCCGGATTTGAAGTCCGGACGCCCCACCAGGGACGCTTCTCTTCCCCGCGCGGGTGGCGCCGGCGAATCGCTTGCAGGGGCATCATTTCCCGAGCCGGCGAACAGGTCCAGCCGGAACGGATTGATGCGGCGCAGATCGCCGCGGCGCAGGGTGACGCCGTGGCGGTCGAAAAAATCGAGGATCTGGATCGCCACCTTGCGCCCGTTGGACACCTCGTCGCGGAACTGGGCGGCGGTGAATTCGTCCTTCATGCGTGCCCCGGACAGGCGCGCGAGGATCTCAACCATCTCCGCCACCACCGGGCGCCGGAAGAAATGGTCGTGGGCCACCTCGTCCACGCGCCCCATGCGGCCGGCGAGCTTCATGAGGCGGCGCACCTCCGGCTCGGCCACGCCGAGGAGGCCGGCAAGGTCGCGCACCCGTGGCGGGCGGAAGCGCTCGGTGCCGCCGATGAGCGGGGTGATGCGGCTCCAGAGGGCCTCGTCGGCGGCGGAAAGGCGCACCTCGAAACCGGCCCGGCGCACCCAGGCGCCCTCGCGCTTCACCGTATCGCCCAGGCTTTCCAGGGCGGCGAGGAAGGCCGGCGGGGGCAGGCGCGGCACCAGCAGCAGGCGCAGCCGCTCGCGGCCCATGCCCGGCAGGTCGGGATTTTCGGCGTGGAAGGCCTCCAGCGCGGATACCAGCTGGCGGGTGAAGTCGGCGAAGCGGTCGGCGGCGACCGCCAGGGTCGCCTCGCCGGCCGCAAGCCGCACGAGGCCGAGGCGGGCGGCCAGCGCCTCCGTTTCCTCGGCGGTCAGGATGTGGTCGCGGGCGAAGGCGGAGAGGTCGGTGAAATAGGGCGCGATGGCCAGCAGGGCCGCAAGCGCGGTTGCGGGATCGCGTTCGGCGAGGGCGGTCAGCTGGGCCAGCCGCTCGGGGGTGCGCCGCTTGCGCTTCGGCCCGCGCAGGTCGAGGAAGCGCCCGCCGCCGATGGTGCGCTGGGCCGAGGTGTCGCGGATGACGAAGCGGTCGCCCACCGCCGCCGCGATGGGCGCCTCCAGCACCAGCTGCACCTTGGCCGAGGCGCCGGGGTTGATGGGATCGGTGAGCAGCACCAGCCGCGCCCCCACCTCCCGCGCCGCATGATGCAGGCGCACGGGAAGCCACTGGGCCAGGGGGCGCTTCTCGCTGGCCAGCACCGTGAGTTCGGCGTCGATATGGTCGGCGGGCGCGTGCAGCGCCGGATCGAGCACCACGTCGCCGCGGGCGATGGCGCTCTTGCTGATGTCTTCGCCGGCAAGGTTGAGCCCGCAGCGGTCGCCGGCGACGCCGGCCTCCGCCACCCGGTCCTGCGCCCTTATGGAGCGCACGCGGGCGGCCAGGCCGGACGGGCTGACCACCACCCGGTCGCCGACGCGGACCGTGCCGGACAGGACCGTTCCGGTCACCACCGTACCCGCCCCGGCAAGGGTGAAGCTGCGGTCCACCGCGAGGCGGAAGCGCCCGCCCGCCGCCCGCTGTCCGAGGCGCCGCGCCGCTCCCACGAGGGCGTCGCGCAGGGCGGCGATGCCCGCGCCGGTGGGCGCGGAAACCGCATGAATGGGCGCGTCGGCAAGGGCGGTGGGCGCGAGGAGGGCCGTGATCTCCGCCTCGACCGCGGCGCGGCGGTCCGCATCCACCAGGTCGGCCTTGGTGAGGGCGACGATGCCTTGGGAGATGCCGAGGAGGTTCAGGATGGCGAGGTGCTCGCGGGTCTGGGGCATCACCCCGTCGTCGGCGGCCACCACCAGCAGGGCGAAATCGATGCCGCTGGCGCCGGACAGCATGGTGTGCACGAACTTCTCGTGCCCCGGCACGTCCACGAAGCCCAGCACCTCGCTCTCCGTCCCCTCGCCCCCCGCTCCCTGGCCATCCAGAGGCAGGTAGGCGAAGCCGAGGTCGATGGAGATGCCCCGCGCCTTCTCCTCTTTCAGCCGGTCGGTATCGACACCGGTGAGGGCACGCACCAGCGTGGTCTTGCCATGGTCGATATGTCCGGCCGTGCCGATGATCACGTCAGGGCAGCTCCCCCAGCGGGATGGCGGCGCGCCGCTGGGCGGCGGCTTCCTCCTCCGGCGTCAGGGTGGCGCGCACGGCATCGAAGAAGCGGTCCGCCAGCGCGCTCTTGCCGGCGCGGGCGCGCAGCAGCCAGGCGAAGGCGGCGACGCGGTCGCGCGCCACGCCGGCGCCCATGTGGCAGGCCGCGCCGAGCATGGCCTGGCCGTCCGCGTCGCCGGCCTCGGCGCCCTTGCGCCACCAGCGGGCGGCTTCCACCGCATCGCGCTCCATGCCGAGGGCATTGTGGGCGATCATGCCGAGCCGCGTCATGGACGCGGCAATGCCCTGGTCGGCCGCGGCCAGCGCCCAGCGCCGGGCCTCGACCGGATCGGAGGGGATGACCTCGCCTTCCAGCAGCATCCAGCTCAGCATGTCCTGGGCCGGGCCGTCGCCATCCTCGGCGGCGGCGAGGTAGAGGGCGGCGGCCCTGGCATAGTCCTGGGGGACGCCCTCACCCTTGAAGTTGAGGGTGGCGAGGTTGCGCCGGCCCACCGGGTCGCCGCTCTCGGCGGACAGTTCCAGCCAGCGGCGGGCGAGGTCCAGGTCCTTGTCCACGCCCAGGCCGTCGATGAAGCAGGCGCCGATATTGTTCTGCGCCCGGGCATTGCCGGTGCGGGCCAGGGGCTCCCAGATGGACAGGGCGGTTTCGTATTCCCCGGCGGTGGCGGCGGCGAGGGCGGCCGCCATCTGCGCCTCCGGCGTGCGGGTGTCTGCGGGGGCCTCCGGCTCCGGTTCGGGCAGCGCTTCGGCCTGCAGGAGTTCGGTGCCCGCATCCTGCGGGGCGGGCGAATCGAAGGCAGGTTCCTCGCTGAAGGTCTCCGCCAACAGGCGCCGCTCGAACTCCGCCTCGTCGAAGGCGGCTTCGGGGCGTGTGCGCACCTCGGATTCCCGCGTTGCCGCGGCGAGGACGGCAGGCGTTTCCCGGCCAGGCGTTTCCCGGGCGGGCGTCTCGCGGGCCGGTGCCTGCGGCGGGACGGGCCCCTGGTCCTGCGCGGTGGGGGCGCGCTCTTCGAGCCGCGGCCGGCGATGGGGCGGGCTTTCCGGCTCGGCCGCCGGGCTCGCGGCGCGGCTGCCCGACAGGCCGGAGGCGATGTCGCTCAAGAGGGCGTCGAGGTCGTCCACCTCTGCCGGCCGGGGGGGCTCCTCGGCCGGCAGAGGTGGACGAC
>NZ_JAIVFO010000246.1 GCF_029991245.1 Xanthobacter autotrophicus | reverse complement strand
CCTCCCGGACTCCCATGCCCATCCCCCTCGACCTCCAGCATGCCACCGAACAGTTCGACCGCTTCCTCGCCGATGCGCGGGACACGGCGGGGCTGGGCACGCGCAACCAGGCCTACACCATGGTGGATGGGGTGCTGCGCGTGTTCCGGCGGCGGCTGGCGCTGGAGGAGGCGATCCGCTTTGCCGGGGTGCTGCCGCCCGTGCTGCGGGCCATGTTCGTGGCGGATTGGGATCCGGCGGAGCCGCGGCGGGCTTTCATGGAGCGGGCGGTGATGACGCTGGAGGTGCAGGGCCTGCGCCGGCACCACAATTTCGCGCCGCCATCCGCCATCCGCGACGTGGCGTCGGCCCTGCGGCGGCATGTGGATGAAGACACATTCGACCGCGTCCTCGCCACTCTGCCCGAGGGCGCGGCCGCCTTCTGGGCAGTGTGACGGGCATCGCAGCCGGCCGGCGCGTTGGCCGCATCCGCCGCGATAAACGGCGGCGCGTCCTCTCAGTTGCTGGCGGCTTTCTTGCCCCCGGCGCTGGCGCTCGCCACCTTCGGCGGCACCGGGGCGTGGCTCAGCAGGGCCTCGATGCGCTCGCGTTCCTTCTTGAACTCGGCGAGGAAGCGGCCGTCCAGCGCACGCCCGCGCGGCAGCTTGATGCGCATGGGGTCCACGAAATTGCCGTTGATCTTCACCTCGTAATGGAGGTGCGGGCCGGTGGAGAGGCCGGTGGTGCCGATATAGCCGATGAGCTGGCCCTGGCGCACGGTCATGCCCTCGCGGATGCCGCGGGCAAAGCCGGACTGGTGGGAATAGGTGCTCACATAGCCGTTGGCGTGCTGGATTTCCGTGTGCTTGCCGTAGCCGGACTTCCAGGTGGCATAGATGATGGTGCCGTTGCCCGCCGCATAGATGGGCGTACCGATGGCATCGGCCCAGTCCACGCCCGTATGCAGCTTGGAATAGCCGAGGATGGGGTGGCGGCGATAGCCGAACGGCGAGCGCATGATGCCCCCCGCCATCGGCTTTCGGACCAGGAACTTCTTCGCGCTCTTGCCGTCGTCGTCGTAATAGTCGACCACGCCGTCGTCGGCGGTCTGGAACCGGTAGTAGCGCCGGGTTTCCCTGTTCACCGTCAGCGCCGCATAGAGCACGTCGTTGGCGGCGCCCGGATCGTCCGAGAACAGGATCTCGAAATTGTCGCCCGGCCGCACCCGGCGCTGGAAGTCCACGTCGAAGGAATAGACGCGGATGATATCGGCGATGACGCTGCGCGGCACTTCGTTGCGCAGGCAGGTCTCGTAGACACTCTCGTAGAGGCGGATGCCGGGTCCGCTTTCGTCGTCCGTATCCTCGGAGATGCCGGCGATCTCGGTCTCGGACGGTTCCGGCACGTTCACGAACTCGTCCTTGTCGGACAAGGCGACGGTGCCCTCGTGGCCGAGGTCGCTGAAGATCGAGACCCGAAGGGGGCGGACCCGCTTGTTCTCCTCCTGGAGCAGCATGCGCATGCGCAGGCCGTCCTTCACCTGGCCGTCGCGGCCCCGGCCGAAGGCAGCGGCCGCAGCGCGCGCATCGTCCTTGGAGACGCCGTTGTCCATGAGGATGGAGGCGATGGTGTCGCCCTTCTTCACCACC
This sequence comes from Xanthobacter autotrophicus, assembly GCF_029991245.1. Taxonomy (GTDB): domain Bacteria; phylum Pseudomonadota; class Alphaproteobacteria; order Rhizobiales; family Xanthobacteraceae; genus Xanthobacter; species Xanthobacter autotrophicus_C. The sequence continues at coordinate 1,759 of NZ_JAIVFO010000246.1, read as the reverse complement.
ACGGCAGTGTCGGACCAGTCGTTGCCGCCGGAGGTCTCGTCGGAGGTCTTGGGCACGAAGCTGATATTGCCGGGCATGGCCTGTGGCGCCGGCAGGCCGGGGGCATGGACGCCGGACACATGGGTACCGGGGGCATGGGCACCGGGCACCGCGCTTCCCGGCAGGCCGCCACCGTTGCCCAGGGCGTCGCCGATGCTGGCGTAGGACAGATACGGGGTGGGGGAGGCCGCGGGCGCAAAACCCGGCCCGCCGACGATGGCGGAGGGCAGGGCGCCCGGGTTGCCCACCGGGTTGCCCTGGCCCGGCTGGGCGCGGCTCAGCTCAGCCACCTCGCGCACCTTCACCAGCACGTTTTCCATGGGGATGGCGGCGCCGAGCCTGGTGCTTTGCGGCAGGCTCGACAGGTCGCGCATCACCAGGGTGACTTCGCCGGTGGGCTCGGCCTGGGGCGCCGCCTCTTCCTTGGAGACCGATTCGGCCACCACCTGGGCGGGGTTGAAGCGCGGAATGTTGGCCGAGACCGACGTGGTGCTCATGGCCAGATTGGCGGCGACGCGGGTGAAAGGACGCACCTTGATGATCTCGCGGTCGCCCACCTTGGTGGCGGTGGAGACGCGGAAGGTCTGGCGTGCCGAGGCGCTGTCGCCGAGCAGGGACATGCGGTCGCCCTTGCGGGCGGAATTCACCGGGCGCTCGCCCACGGCGAGGGCGCCGCGGATGGCGTTGCGCACCTTTTCGGGCATCAGGGCGAAGCGATGTTCCCCGTCGAGCGCGGCGTAGACGGCGCCGCCCATAAGGAACGAGCCGCACAGGGCAGTCAGAAGCGTCGCCGCGAACCAGCGCACGGAAACCCGGCGACGGTCGATGTCTTCCTCATCTCCATCCACCCCGAGCGGGGGATCGTCGCCGAGCCCGGCTGCGCTTGTGGCATCGCGCCAGGCTCCGGCAGATCGTCGATGCTGCAAAATCCGTCCCTTCAGCTGAGCGCGCGCCGGCAGCGCTAGAGGCCACGCCGCTCACCTTGCAGCGCAAGCCGACCGGATACGCGTTCTCTTTCTCACGTTTAGAGGCGGGTTCGCCGATCGGTGTCACTCAATCCGATCGGATCCGGCTCCAAGGCCTAACTTTCCCAAGACCCTAACTTTTCCCAAGACGTAGAGCGGAACATGCCTTTCGCCATGCGACCCGTCAATGTCGGGCCGCATGTGAGGGGCAGGTCACGGCAAAAGCATGGCAAGCAGATCATGGCCGCCCGGTCCGCATCCCCGAATCGCAAGCTCCGCGCGCGCATGCCGCGCGCGTACTCATACATAGGCGAGCAGCGATGGGGCCGTCGCGGGCGCATCGGGCGACGGCGACCGGGACGGGCTATGCGGGTGGCTTTCCCGATTTTGCCGCCGAGAACCGAAATCCGGGCGGCGCCGGAGAATTTCGAATCTCATTTTCCGGAGGTGTCGGGCGTGGCCCCCTGGCAGCGGGTCATCGCAGTGCAAGTTATGCACAGGCGTGAAAGCGTTGCACTGCAACATTTTCTGCCAAATAGCCGGCCAACATTTCCACAGCGTCACACCGGTGCAATGATCTGGGAGAGGCACCCTGTTGACACGCCGGGGGGGCCTCCTTATAACACGGCCATCGACGACGCGCTGCCGCCGCCCACTGGACGGATGACGGCGCGTCTCCGACGCTCCTCACGACAGATTGTTGTGAAGCCGCCGGTTTCCAAGCCGGAGGATGAGACGTCGGTTCCTGCTCCCTG
>NZ_JAIVFO010000245.1 GCF_029991245.1 Xanthobacter autotrophicus | reverse complement strand
GGCCGGGGTGAGGCGGGGATCGGACAGCATGGCGGGCCTCAGCCGTAGCGCTCGGCGAGGAGCGCATCGAGGGCGCGGATGGTCTGGGCTTCGCCCCCCTCGGGCCGGCCGGGCCGGGCGCTGGCGTTCCAGGCGAACAGGTCGAGATGCAGCCAGGCGCGGGCCGCGCCCACGAACTTCTCCAGGAACAGGGCGGCGGTGATGGCCCCGGCGAGCCCGCCGGACGAGACGTTGTTGGTGTCGGCGATCTTGGAGTCGAGCATGCCCTGGTAGGGCGCCCACAGCGGCAGGCGCCACAGCGGGTCCGCCTCCACCATGGCGTGGCGGGCGAGATCCGCGGCGAGGTCCTCGTCCTGGGTGAAGGCGGCCGGCAGCTGCGGCCCCAGCGCCACCCGCGCCGCGCCGGTGAGGGTGGCGAAATCGATCACGAGGTCGGGGGCCTCCTCGTCGGCGAGGGCGAGGGCGTCGGCGAGGACGAGCCGGCCCTCCGCGTCCGTATTGCCGATTTCCACCGAGAGGCCCTTGCGGCTCTTGAGGATGTCGCCCGGCCGGAAGGCGGAGGCGGAGACCGAATTCTCCACGGCGGGGATCAGCACCCGCAGGTTCACCTTCGCTCCGCGCGCGAGCAGGAGATGGGCAAGGCCGAGCGCGTTGGCCGCGCCGCCCATGTCCTTCTTCATCAACAGCATGGCGGAGGAGGGCTTCAGGTCGAGCCCGCCGGTGTCGAAGGCCACGCCCTTGCCCACCAGCGTCACCTTGGGGTGGGCGGGATCGCCGGCGCGGATCTCGAGAAGGCGCGGCGCGCGGTCGGCGGCGCGGCCCACCGCATGGATCATGGGGAAATTCTCCGCCAGCAGCCGCTCACCGGTGACCGAGCGGAAGGTGGCGCCGTGGCGGGCGGCCAGCGCGCGGGCGGCGTCTTCCAGCTCCGGCGGGCCGAGGTCGTTGGCGGGGGTGTTGACGAGGTCGCGGGTGAGGGTCACCGCCTCGACGGTGCGCACCAGGGCGTCGGCATCCACCCCTTCGGGGAGCACGAGGCGCACGTCGCGGCTGGCGGCGGCCTTGTAGCGGGTGAAGCGGTAGGTGCCGAGCGCAAAGGCCAGCGCGGCGAGGCGCGGGCTCGCCACCTCGCCTTCCAGCCGCCAGGCCCCGGCGGGCAGCAGCCCCGGCAGGGCGCCGGCGGCGAAGGCATCCGCCCGGGCCCCTGCCGCGACGCCGAACAGGGCGCCGGCAAGGCCGCCCTCGGCGGCGGGCACCAGCAGCAGCTTGCCGGCTTCGCCCCCGAAGCCGGCGGCCTCGGCGAAGCGGCGGGCCGCTTCCGGGATGGCGGCGGACGCGAAGGTCTCCTTGGTGACGCACCAGACCGGAAGGCTGAGGGACGAGGCGGGCGCAATGCAATCGAGCATGAATGAACTCCTGCGCCGCCGGCGGGGCCGTGGATGCGGCGGCGCGACGCGCGAAAGGACCTGTAGGCCAATGGGTAGAGCGCGATCCGCCGGGATGGCAACGGTTTCGTTGCCGTCCCGGCGGCAAAATCGCCTTCACGCGGGGGAGAGAATGCGCGCCTGCCCGGTCGCGGCCGTCAGCAGTGGGGCGGGGTCAGCCGGCGCCGAGCAGGCTGGAGTAGGGATGCAGCAGCAGTCCGGCACCGGCCAGGGCGACGCCATAGGGGATGGTCCGGCCGGGGATGGCGACGGTCCTGTCCGGCTGTTCCGCCGGACGGCGCACGGCACAGGCGGCGAGGGTCAGGAGCCCGCCGAAGAGGCCGCAGGCAAGCACGAACAGCGGCAGCTGCGCGGGGTCCATCCACAGTATCAGCACGCCCGCGAGCTTGGCGTCGCCGGCCCCGACCACATTCTCCGCGAACAGGGAGAAGCCGAGCGCCGTGATCGCCGCCGCCAGCAGGAGACGCAGGGGCAGGTCGGGCAGGGGGGTGAGGATGGCGAGGGCCGTGAAGCCGAGCAGCAGGGCACCTATGACGGCATTGGGAATGATGCGGCGGGCGATATCCGTTCCGATGCAGGAGCACAGGGCGGCGGGATAGAGCCCGAGAAGGAGGAATTGGGCCGCCTGCATGGGTCCGCCTGTCCGCGCCGTCAGTTTCCGGCCGCAGCCGAAGACGCCTGGAGCCGGGCGAAGGTGGCGGCGATCTGCACCAGGACGGTGACGATGGCGATGGAGAGGCCCGCGGCGATGAGCCCGTATTCGAGGGCGGTGGAGCCCTCTTCCTCCCTGATGAAGCGCCAGAACAATAGCTTCATGGCTTGAAATCCGATGCCGCGCGGCAGATGCGCCGGGGTGGAGCCGACGCTAGGGGCGCCCCCTTGCGGGGAAGTAAAGAACGCCCGCGCAAATGCCCCTGTGGGGCCTCCGGCTGATCTGAGGGTTAACGCTCCCCTCCTGTGCGCAACCTCCGGGCGCGCCCTTTGACCGCGCCGCGCGATGGGGGCAAGCTCCGGCAAGAGGTCCCGCCAAGAGGTCCCGCCAAGGTATACCCGCCAAGGAGTGGCCGCGATGAGCTTTGCCCCTTGCCCCGATCCCATCCCCGGAGACGGGCGCAGCTGCGACGCGGTGGAGACGGTGATCATCCCGCGTGCGCACGACATCGGCGGCATGGAGGTGGCCCGCGTGCTGCCCTCGCCCCAGGGGCAGATGATCGGGCCGTTCATCTTCTTCGATCGCATGGGACCGGTGCGCTTCACGGCCCATCAGGCGCAGGATGTGCGCCCGCATCCCCATATCGGGCTCGCCACCGTCACCTATCTGTTCGATGGCACCATGGTCCACCGCGACAGCCTGGGCAACGAGCGGGTGATCGCGCCCGGCGCGGTGAACCTGATGACCGCCGGCCGCGGCATCGTCCATTCCGAGCGGCACGAGGCGATTGTGAAGGACCGCGGCGGCCCGCTGTTCGGCATCCAGAGCTGGATCGCCCTGCCCAAGGCGCGGGAGGAGGACGCCCCGGATTTCCTGCACACCAGCGCCGAGGACCTGCCCGTGGTGTCCGACGGTCGCGTGACCGCCCGCATCATCCTCGGCAGCGCCTATGGCGCGGTGTCTCCGGTGGCGCTGGCCTCGCCTGCCACCTATGCGGAAGTCACGCTTGCGCCCGGCGCGCGCCTGCCCATCGATCCCACCCACGAGGACCGGGCTGTGTTCACCCTGGAGGGCGAGGTGGAGGTGGACGGCGTGGCCTTCGAGCCGGGGCGCATGCTGGTCATCCGCCGGGGCCTTGCCACCACCGCGCGGGCGATCACGCCGGCGCGGCTCATGCTGATGGGCGGCGAGCCGCTGGAAGGTCCGCGCTATATCTGGTGGAATTTCGTCTCGTCGGACCTGGAGCGGCTCGATGCCGCCAAGGCCGCGTGGCGGGCGGGCCGGTTCGACCTCATCCCCATGGACCATGACGAGTTCATCCCCGCCCCCGACGACGGGCCCGGCCT
>NZ_JAIVFO010000244.1 GCF_029991245.1 Xanthobacter autotrophicus | reverse complement strand
CAGGGTGAGGGGTGGGCCGTGCGCCGCGCCCCTGGCAAGTGGCTTCGCCCCTCACCCACCTTTTTCGTCCGCTCCCTCCCCCGCAGGGAATGGGGAAGGACCTGCCGCGTCCCGCGTTCCGAACCCCTTCAACCACCCGCACCTTCGGGAGGGTCCCATGAACCTGTCCAAGTTCTTCATCGACCGTCCCATCTTTGCGGGCGTGCTCTCGGTGCTCATCTTCCTCGCCGGCCTCATCGCCATGCGGGCCATGCCCATATCGGAATATCCGGAGGTGGTGCCGCCGCAGGTGGTGGTGCGCGCCACCTATGCCGGCGCCAACCCCAAGGTGATCGCCGAGACCGTCTCCACGCCGCTGGAAGAAGCCATCAATGGCGTCGAGGACATGCTCTACATGTCCAGCCAGGCCACCACCGACGGCCTGATGACGCTGACCGTCACCTTCCGCCTCGGCACCGATCCGGACAAGGCGCAGCAGCTGGTGCAGAACCGCATCTCCCAGGCGGAACCCCGCCTGCCGGAAGAAGTGCGGCGCCTCGGCGTCACCACGGTGAAGTCTTCGCCCGACCTCACCATGGTGGTGCACCTCATTTCCCCCAACAATCGCTACGACACCACCTATCTGCGCAATTACGCGGTGCTGAACGTGAAGGACCGCCTCGCCCGCATCGAGGGCGTGGGGCAGGTGCAGCTGTTCGGCGCCGGCGACTATTCCATGCGCATCTGGCTCGACCCGCAGAAGGTGGCCGAGCACGGGCTGTCCGCGAGCGACGTGGTGCGCGAGATCCGCGCCCAGAACGTGCAGGCGGCCGCCGGCGTGGTGGGCGCTTCCCCCGGCGCGCCGGGGCTCGACCTGCAGCTGTCCATCAACGCCCAGGGCCGCCTCGCCAACGCCGAGGAGTTCGGCAACATCGTGGTGAAGAGCGGCGCCAACGGCGAGATCGTGCTCTTGAAGGACGTGGCGCGCGTGGAGCTGGGCGCCTCCGAATACGCCCTGCGATCCTTGCTCAACAACACCCAGGCGGTGGCGGTGCCCATCTTCCAGGCCCCCGGCTCCAACGCCATCCGCATCGCCGACGATGCACGCCGGGTGATGGAGGAGATCAAGGCCAACATGCCGGAGGGCGTGGATTATTCCATCGTCTACGACACCACCCAGTTCGTCCGCGCCTCCATCGACGCGGTGGTGCATACGCTCTTGGAAGCGGTGCTGCTGGTGGTGCTGGTGGTGATCGTGTTCCTCCAGACCTGGCGGGCCTCCATCATCCCGCTGCTGGCGGTGCCGGTCTCCATCGTCGGCACGTTCGCGGTGATGCACCTGTTCGGCTTTTCCATCAATGCCCTGACCCTGTTCGGGCTGGTGCTCGCCATCGGCATCGTGGTGGATGACGCCATCGTGGTGGTGGAGAATGTGGAGCGCAACATCGCGGGCGGCCTCTCGCCGCGGGAGGCCACCTACAAGGCCATGCAGGAGGTGTCCGGACCCATCATCGCCATCGCCTTGGTGCTGATCGCGGTGTTCGTGCCGCTGGCGTTCATCTCCGGACTCACCGGCCAGTTCTACAAGCAGTTCGCCCTCACCATCGCCATCTCGACGGTGATTTCGGCCATCAATTCCCTCACCCTTTCGCCGGCCCTCTCGGCCCTGCTGCTGAAGGGGCACGATGCGCCGAAGGATCGCCTCACGCGCCTCATGGACTTCTGCTTCGGCTGGTTTTTCAAGGGCTTCAACAAGGCCTTCGTGAACGGCTCCAACGCCTATGGCAGCGTGGTGAAGCGCACCATCGCCCACAAGGCGATCATGCTGGGCCTCTACGTCGTGCTGGTGGCCCTGACGGTGGTGCTGTTCCGCGCCGTGCCGCCCGGCTTCGTGCCGGGGCAGGACAAGCAGTATCTCGTCGGTTTCGCCCAGCTTCCCGACGGCGCCACGCTGGACCGGACCGAAGAGGTGATCCGCCATATGAGCGACATCGCCCTCAAGGAAGAGGGCGTGAAATCGGCCATCGCCTTCCCCGGCCTGTCCATCAACGGGTTCACCAACTCCTCCAACTCCGGCATTGTTTTCGTCGGCTTGGACGAGTTCGAGGCGCGCCAGTCGCCGGCCCTGTCCGGCAACGCCATCGCCTTGGCGCTGAACCAGAAATTCGCCGCCATCCCGGATGCGATGATCGCCATGTTCCCGCCGCCCCCGGTGCAGGGGCTCGGCACCATCGGCGGGTTCAAGTTCCAGATCGAGGATCGCGCCGGCCGCGGCTACGAGGCGCTCGACCAGGCCACCAAGGCCTTCCTCGCCAAGGCGGCCACCGCGCCGGAGCTGGCCGGCCTGTTCTCCTCCTACCAGGTGAACGTGCCTCAGCTGTTCGCCGATATCGACCGGGTGAAGGCGCGGCAGCTGAATGTCTCCGTCACCGACGTGTTCGAGACCATGCAGATCTATCTGGGCTCGTCCTATGTGAACGACTTCAACACCTTTGGCCGTACCTACACGGTGCGGGTGCAGGCGGACGCCCCGTTCCGCGCCCGGCCGGAGGATGTGGGCACCCTGAAGGTGCGCTCCGCCACCGGCGAGATGATCCCGCTGTCGGCGCTGCTGAAGGTGCGCTCGGCGGCGGGGCCGGAGCGGGCCATGCGCTACAACGGCTTCCTCTCGGCGGACGTGAACGGCGGCGCCGCCCCCGGCTTCTCCTCCGGCGAGGCGCAGGCGGCGGTGGAGCGCGTCGCCGCCGAGACCCTGCCCAAGGGCTTCGCCTTCGAATGGACGGAGCTGACCTACCAGGACATCCTGGCCGGCAATTCGGCGGTGTGGGTGTTTCCGCTGGCCATCTTCCTCGTCTTCCTGGTGCTGGCGGCCCAGTATGAAAGCCTGATGCTGCCGCTCGCCATCATCATGATCGTGCCCACGGGCCTGTTTGCGGCCATGACCGGGGTGTGGCTTGCCGGCGGGGACAACAATGTCTTCACCCAGATCGGCCTCGTGGTTCTGGTGGGGCTCTCGGCCAAGAATGCCATCCTGATCGTGGAGTTCGCCCGCGAGCTGGAGTTCGCCGGGCGCACCCCGGTTCAGGCGGCACTGGAGGCGAGCCGGCTGCGGCTGCGGCCGATCCTGATGACCTCGCTCGCCTTCATCATGGGCGTGGTGCCGCTGGTCACCTCCATCGGCGCCGGGGCGGAGATGCGCAATGCCATGGGCACGGCGGTGTTCGCCGGCATGATCGGCGTGACCGCCTTCGGCATCTTCCTGACGCCGGTGTTCTACGTGATGCTGCGGGCGCTGGCCGGCAACCGGCCCCTCACCCAGCACGGCCACGGCACCGTGGAGCCGGCGCCGGACGCGTCCGAAGGGGTGGGCCACGCGGCGGGCCATGGCACCGCCCCTGCTACGCCGCCGGCGCTTCAGCCGGGGGAGTGAGCAGCGCAAAGCCCCTCTCCCGCCTGCGGGGGAG
>NZ_JAIVFO010000243.1 GCF_029991245.1 Xanthobacter autotrophicus | reverse complement strand
GCGCGGGGGCATCCCGGCGGGAATCGGTGCTCATGGCCGACTTCATAAAGCATTTTTGACCGGAGCGGCCACCGACGGGCATGGCGAAAATGCGCCAGAACACCGCCTGGACCCGATGCGGCAGCCACAGGCAGACATGCGCCTTGGACAACCCTGCGAACCGTTCGCACCCCCTTGTCCGGACGTTCACAAAACTTTAATCATGCCGCAGTGCGCAACGCACCGCGTGCCGCGGGGGCACGTGAAGAGATCAATGATCCCATCATGAATCTGAGCCAAGGCTATTCCCATCGCCGCTCCTGCTGGGGCGTCGCGCGTACCGCACTTGCCGTTTTCCTGGTTGCGGTTGCGGTGGTCTATCTGTTCGGCGGCTTCGAGCACGCCATCATGCGGGTGGGCTGAGGCGCCGCTTTTCCACCCAGGTCCTGTCGCCGCCAAGTCCGGGTTTCCAAGTCCTGGCCACGACCAAAGGCTTTACCATAGAGAGCGTGGATGCGGCCCGTGCGTTGCCTTGAGGCACGCGCGGGCCGATGATCCGCGCCCGTCGCCGGGGTGGCGCCCGCTGCCCCGAACGGATGGTCGCGCCTGAACGCGACACGCCCGGCGCCCGTCTGGAACCGGGCCTTCGGTCGTGCTGGTGAATGCGGGTGGAGGACGCCGGATGCAGTGGGTCGATCAGCTTCTGGGCGTCCTGAACGCGAGCTTCGCCGTGCCCGGCTGGGTCGCCATCGCCGCGGCGGTGGCGGGCGTGGTCTTCGTGGTGCTCCTGTTCGCGCGGTCCGAGCCCAATGACCATCCGGTGACAATCCTGGTGCTGCTCGGCATGCTGGCCGGCGGCCTCGCCGTGGGCGGCGCCGTGGTGCGCGCCATCTCGGGCACGGCCGCGGGCGGGCAGGCGCAGGCGCTGGAGGCGCGCGCCGCGACCCTCGATTCCGCCGCCGCCCAGACCCCGGCGCTCGGCTGCCTCACGGCCGATGCCACCCTTGCCGGCGCGTGCGAGGCGGTGCTGTTCGAGCGGCCGGATTCGGTCTCCGCCGCGCGCGGCCTGGTGCGCGAGCGCATCGCCCTGGTGGAGGACGCCGCGGACATCCTGAGCAAGGTCGACGTGCCGGGCCTTGGCGCCCGCGTCATGACCTGGCGCCGGCCGCTGGAACTGGACCCGTTCGGCTTCACGGCGGCGGTGCTGGCGGAGGAGTTCGGCTGCACCCCCGCCTTTTGCGCGCCGGCCGCGGTGCTGGGTGACAATTCCCGCGTCGTCGCCAACATGACCGAGGGCCGCTACCAGGCGCTGGTGGCCAAATATGCGCCCATCTGGGAGCGCAACGCCCGTAACCGGGGCACGCTCAATCCCGCCCCTCCGGTGCGCACCGGCCCGTTCGGCTTCTCCGTCGTTCCGCATGAGAACGGGGCCGGGGGGCCAGGAATGGCGCAGCAGGAGCGCCCGCCAGTGGCGAACCTGCCGGTGGAGGACAGCCCCGTCGCTCCGGCTCCGGCGGCGAGTGGCCTGGCGCCGCTGCCTCCGTCCCGCCCGGCGGCGCGCCCGGCCGGCCCGTCGCCCGCGGCCGCCACGCCCCGGCCCGCCGCGCCATCCCGGCTGCGCCCCCAGGGGGCGCCCGCCACGCCGGCGCCGGATGCCGCTGCACCGGCTGGCGACGAATAGAACGTGCCAGTATATCGCGTAGGAGCAGATCAAGGCGGCCATGACGCTCCATCTCATCAAGCTGTGCGTCGGCGCGACCTCCATCGCCGATCTGGAGGACTGGATCGCCCAGCGGGCCGAGGTGGCACGCAAGGCGGGCCAGCCGTTCGAGCAGATCCATGTCACCCGCATGGTCCCGACCCGGCGCGAGGAACTGCTGGACGGCGGCGCGCTCTATTGGGTCATCAAGGGTGAGGTGGCGGCGCGCCAGCGCCTCATCGACCTGCGCCCCTTCGTGGACGCCGACGGGGTGCGCCGCTGCGGCCTCGTGCTCGACCCCTGTGTGGTGCCGGTGGAGCCGCGCCCGTCGCGCCCGTTCCAGGGCTGGCGCTACCTGAAGGCGAACGAAGCGCCCAGGGACCTCGCCCGCGCCGGGGGCGGCGCCGAACTGCCCGAGGGCCTCAGGCGCGAGCTGCGCGACCTGGGTCTGTTGTGAACGGGGCGGCGTGCCGCTCTCTTCTGCTGTTCTGACGTTTCGTCATCTCCCGTTCAGGATTGCTTCGCCACTGTGCGCACCGCGAAGGGCCAGGCATTTCGAGCCGCGGTTCGACGAGGGGAAGAGACCTATGACCATACGCATTGTGCCTGCCACTCTCGCGTGCGCGGCGAGCCTTCTGGCGGCGGGCGTCGTGACCGGCGTAACCATCGGCACCGCTTCGGCCCAGCAGAGCCAGGCGCTCAAAGAGATTCCCGCCGACAAGGCGAAGCTCACCGGCGCCATGACGGTGGACTACAATTCCCGCTCCACGCGCTCCACCTCCGGCACCGACCTTTATGAGATTTCCGATCTCGCGGTGGCCGACCTCATGATCCTGAAGGGATCGGTGCAGCGCACGCCGGGCAAGAGCCTCGTCTATTCGGTGAAGTTCGACGTGGTCAATCCGTCGAACCCGTCCCAGATCGCGCGGGAGGTGGCGATCCTGCGCGGCGACCTCCAGATCGACAACAACGGGCGCTACATCCCCGATGCCGGCCGGCTGCGCATCGACGTGGTGAAGGGCAACCAGACCACCTCGGCATTCGGCGGCTCCATCCAGGGCCGCAACGTGGCGCGCTGGTGGGAGGTGGGCGAGCAGTTCCGCAAGGCCCAAAAGGAAGCCACCAAGATCTATTCGCGGGTGGTGGACGGCAAGACCGTGTCCATCCAGGTGAAGAACCCGGACCCGCTGCGCTTCGAGCGCACCCAGCTTGCGGCCGGTCCGTTCTCGTTCCTGCCCGAGACCCGCGTCTCCGGAAACCTCGACTACGACTATGAACTGGGCAACTGGCTGACCGATGCAAACGGCGTGAGCTTCAGCTATGCGGTGGCCGACCGCTCCTTCACCGACCGGGTGTCCGGCTCCATCCGCTATGTGGAGGAGAACGGCACCTTCAGCGACAAGGCCGGCAAGAAGAAGCCCTATACCGGCTATTACGAATACAACCTGCGCTGGAACGAGCAGCAGACGAACAATGACCAGTCCTTCTTCGATGCCGGCGCGGCGCAGGCGCAGTCGGATGCGTTCTTTTCCAGCGCCGACCAGTCGAAGCCGGGCCTTTACGGCCGCGTGTACTACAATGACACTGAGGACGCCTGCCGGCGGGTGAAGGGCGAGGACGGCAAGGACGCCTGCGTCGGCCCCACCCGTTCCGAGGTGACCTGGGACCTGAAGGCGGAAAAGCTCACCTATGCCCAGCTCGGCAACTGGGTGAAGCTGGAAACCCTCATCCTCGGCCCGCTGACCGACGAGTGAGCCGGGCAGGGGGGCGGGCGGGTTAAAGGGCTGGAACGGCCTTTGGCCTATGT
>NZ_JAIVFO010000242.1 GCF_029991245.1 Xanthobacter autotrophicus | reverse complement strand
GAGATGTGTCTAAGAGACACACCCTCCCCCGCAAGCGGGAGAGGGCTCCACCGCGCCGCCGTCAGCAGCGGCGCGGGTCGTCCGACGTCCTCACCAGCCCTGCAGTTCCGTCTTGCGGGGCAGGTCGATGGTGGCAAGCTTCTCAAGCTTGATCGCCCCGCTCTTCACAAGTTCCCCCACCGAGGCCTCGGTGGGGCCGGTCACCACCGAGCGGTAGAGGTCCACGCGGGTGGTGGGGCGATGGTCGGTGGGGGTCCAGGTGGAGGGATTGCAGACACCCTCCATGCCCTTCGGCACCCAGTCGCTCTTCTGGTACATGCCGTCACGGGTCTTCACGCCGGTCACGCCGCCATTCTTGTCCGCCCACTCCATGGCCTCCTTCATGTAGAGGGCGGTGCAGACGGCGGCGAGGTAGTGCACCGGGCGATAGGCCGTGCCGGAGGCATCGGACATCTTGGAAACGTCCTTCAGCGTCGCCATGCCGGGCGCGTTGCCGCCCCAGGTGATGGCGGTGCGCACCGGGAACACGACGCCGTTCGCCGCCTCGCCGGCCGCCTTCATGGCGTTCTCGTCCATGCCCCAGACATTGCCGAGGAACTGCACGTCCACGCCCGCGGTCTTGCAGGCCTTCAGCACCGAGATGTTGGAGCCGGCGGTGTTGCCGAGATAGGCGTAGTTGGCCCCCGACTGCTTCAGGGTCAGGCACTGGGGCGTGTAATCACCCGGGGTGAGCGCGAAGGTGATGGGGTCCAGCACCTCGAAGCCCAGTTCCTTGGCATAGGCTTCCGCCGCCGCCTTCGGCGAGTTGGGATAGGGGTGGTTGGCGCCCATGTGCACCCACTTGGGCTTGCCGGGCTTGCCCTTGGCCTTCCAGTCGTCGGCGGCCCATTTCACCATGGCGCGGGCGGCATCCGAATAGGACGGGCCGTAGAAGAAGTTGAACGGCGCGGCGCGCTCGCTCTTCTCGTTCACCTTGCCCTTGGGGTCGGTGAGGGAGGCGGAATAGGAGGCCGAGAAATAGGGGATCTCCTCCTTGGTCACCATGCCGACGAGGGCTTCCGTGTCCGCCGTGCCCCAGCCCTGGATGGCCACCACCTTGTTGGTGCCCACCCATTTCTTGAACGCGGCCAGCGCCCGCGGCACCTGGTAGCCGTATTCGTTGAAGTCGGAATCGATCTTCTTGCCGTTGACGCCGCCATTGGCGTTGATCCAGGCGATGGTGTCCTGGACGCCCTGGCCGTAGGGCTGGCCCACGTCCGAGGTGCCGCCGGAATAGTCGGCCAGATGGCCGATGTTGATGGACTGGGCCAGCGCCGGCGCTGCGGCCGTGAGCGCCAGCACCGAGACGAGGGACAGGGCGATCTTCTTCATCTTGTTCTCTCCTTGGGTTTCCGTTTTGGACGGGCCGTTCTGTGCGGCCTCGCCAGGGTCTTTCACCAGGGTGCGGGGATGCTGACGCATCCGCACCCTGAACCGCTCAAGCGCCGCGCGGGCTTTTGATCAGTAAGAGAAAGGATAGAGCTTCCAGTAGGCCTTGATGAGGCGCCAGCGGTGGGCGAGGCCGTCCGGCTCGAAGATCAGGAACAGGATGATGGTGAGGCCGATCAGCATCTCGCGCATGTAGGTGAGGCCGTCCTTCAGGTGCAGCACCCGGTCGATGACGCTGCCGGACAGCGCCGAGGCGAGCCAGCCGGTGGCCTCGGGCAAAAGCACCATGAAGATGGTGCCCATGAGCGAGCCCATGATGGAGCCGAGCCCGCCGATGATGATCATGCCGAGGAACTGGATGGAGAACAGGATATCCAGCCCCTCCACCGACATGAACCCCACATAGTGGGCATAGAGCGCGCCGCCGATGCCGGCATAGAAGGACGAGATGCCGAACGCCATGGTGCGATACTTGGTGAGGTTCACGCCCATCATCTCGGCCGAGAGATAATGGTCGCGCACCGCGATCAATGCCCGCCCGTCGCGGCTGCGCATGAGGTTGGCGGCGCCCAGATACATCACCACCACGAAGAACAGCACCACGTAGAAATAGCGGTCGTCGCCGGACAGGTCATAGCCGAACAGGGTGAAGGGCGCGGCCATGGCGCCGTGGGTGCCGCCGGTGAACCATTCCGCCCGCACGAAGAAATCCTGCAGGATGAACTGGGCGGCCAGCGTCGCGATGGCGAGGTACAGCCCCTTCACCCGCGCCGCCGGCAGGCCGAACAAGAGGCCCACGGCCGTGGTCCACAGCCCCGCCAGCACGATGGCGAGCGGCACCGGCACGCCCTTGTCGGCGAGGAAGGCGGAGGCGAACCCGCCGAAGCCGAAGAACACCGCGTGGCCCACCGAGATCTGCCCGGAGAAGCCGACGAGGATGTTCAGCCCCAGCGCGGCGATGCCCAGATAGCCGATCTGGATCATCAGGCTCAGGATGTAGCGCGAGAAGAAGAACGGCGCGAAACAGGCCAGCACCACGCCCGCCACGCAGAACAGCATGGTGAGCCGGGTCGCGAAGATGGTCTGGTCGGCCTTGTAGCTGGTGCGGTAGTCGCCGCACGGGCGCAGGGTGTCGATGGCCATGGATCAGACCCTCTCGATGTCGCGGGTGCCGAACAGCCCGTAGGGCTTGATCATCAGGATGATGATGAGTGCATAGAACGGGACGATCTCATAGAGGTTGCCCCATTTCAGGTACTGGCTGTCGACGAACTGGGCGAGGTTTTCCAGAAGGCCCATGATGAGGCCGCCCACCACCGCGCCGAACACGCTGTCGAGGCCGCCGAGGATCACCGCCGGGAACACCTTGATGCCGAAATAGGACAGCGCCGAGGACACCCCGTTCACGATGCCCACCACCACGCCGGCCACCGCCGACACCGCCGCCGAGATGCCCCAGGACAAGGCGAACACCTGGCGCACCGAGATGCCGAGCGACTGCGCCACCTGCTGGGAAAAGGCGGTGGCGCGCATGGCGAGCCCCAGGCGCGAATACTTAAAGAACCAGGCAAACCCCGCCATGATGGCCAGGCTGACGCCGGTGGACATGAGATAGGCCGTCTGCACCTGCAGGCCCATGATGTCCACCTTGTCCACGCTGAAGATGGGCGGGAACGGCTGGGCGAAGGTGCCGAACATCCACTTCATCAGCGCCTGGAAAAAGATGGACATGCCGATGGTGACCATGATCACCGAGATGATGGGCTCGCCGATGAGCGGGCGCAGCACCACCATCTGCACCACGATGCCGAACACCATCATGAAGCATACGGCGATGAGGAAGCCCCAGAAGAAGGGGATGTTCCACGCCGTGAGCAGCCACCAGCAGGTCCAGGCGCCGATGAGCAGGAATTCGCCCTGGGCGAAGTTCACCACCTGCGAGGCCTTGTAGATGAGCACGAAGCACATGCCGACCACGCCATAGAGCGTGCCGATGATGAGCCCGTTGATGATGAGCTGGAGAAGGAGCTGGGATTGCATCAGAGGCTCCCGTCAAAAGCCCTCTCCCGCTTGCGGGGGAGGGTTGGGAG
>NZ_JAIVFO010000241.1 GCF_029991245.1 Xanthobacter autotrophicus | reverse complement strand
GTGGTGGGCTCGGCCAAGGCCACGGCGGGGCTCA
Organism: Xanthobacter autotrophicus; assembly: GCF_029991245.1. Lineage (GTDB taxonomy): Bacteria > Pseudomonadota > Alphaproteobacteria > Rhizobiales > Xanthobacteraceae > Xanthobacter > Xanthobacter autotrophicus_C. The sequence continues at coordinate 3,505 of NZ_JAIVFO010000241.1, read as the reverse complement.
TCCTCGCGGACCTTGGTGTGACGCCCCGATGAGCGCCCCCGCGCCCACCGTTCTCGGCGCCAGCGAGGAGGCCATCAACAAGGGCTCCAAGAGCTTCGCCGCCGCCGCGCGCCTGTTCGGCCCGCGCATGCGGGAAGATGCGGTGATGCTCTACGCCTGGTGCCGCCACTGCGACGACGTGGTCGACGGGCAGGAGCTGGGGCACGGGCGGGTGGCCAGCGCCGCCTCGCCCGCCGAGCGGCTCGACGGCCTCTATGAGGAGACGCGCAACGCCTATCGTGGCGCGCCGTCCGCCCATCCCGCCTTCGCCGCCTTCGCCGAGGTGGTGAAGCGCAATGACATTCCCGAGCGCTACCCCCTCCAGCTGCTGGAGGGCTTCCGCATGGACGTGGAGGGCCGGCGCTACGACAGCCTCGATGACACGCTGACCTATTGCTACCACGTGGCCGGCGTGGTGGGCGTGATGATGGCCCTCATCATGGGCGCGCGGGATGATGTGGTGCTGGACCGGGCGAGCGACCTCGGCCTCGGCTTCCAGCTCACCAACATCGCCCGCGACGTGATGGAGGATGCCGCCATCGGCCGCATCTACCTGCCCGCATCGTTCCTCGCCGAGGCCGGCGTGCCGGAGGCCGGGATCGCCGCGCCCGAGCACCGCGCGGCGGTGGCCGGCGTGGTGGCGCGGCTGCTCGACGTGGCCGAGCCCTATTACGACCAGGCCCTCATCGGCATGGCCGCCTTGCCGTTCCGCGCGGCGGCGGCGGTGGGCGCGGCGCGCGGCGTCTACCGCGCCATCGGCGTCGAGGTGCGCAGGCGCGGGCCGAAGGCGTGGGATACCCGCGTCTCCACCTCCACGGCCCAGAAGGCCGGCTTTCTCGCGGGCGGCCTCGCGCAGGCCCTCGCCACGCGGTTCAAGGGCGCGCCGCCGCCCCGACCCGCGCATCTATGGACGCGTCCCGCATGACCCATTTCGCCGTCGTCGCCCCGCCGCTGCCGGGCCATACCAATCCGCTGCTGGTGCTGGCCCGGGAGCTTGGCGCGCGGGGCCATCGCGTCACCTTCGTGCACATGGCCGATGCCGCCCGCCTCGTCGCCGGCAAGGGCGCGGAGTTCGCGCCCGTGGGGGAGAAGGACTACCCCGCCGGCGCGCTCGACGCCTATGTGGCGCGCCTTGCCGCTCCCACCGGCCTGTTCGGCCTGCTCGGCACCCTGAAGGCCACTGCGGCCCAGACCGACATGCTGTGCCGCGACCTGCCGGGCGTGCTCAAAGCCATCGGCGCGGACGCGGTGATCGCCGACCAGACCGAGGCCGCGGGAACCCTGGTGGCCCGCCACCTCAGGCTGCCGGTGGTCTCCACCGCCACCGCGCTGCCGCTGAACCGGGAGATCGGCGTGCCGCCGCCGTTCGTGCCCTGGCGCTACGATGCCAGCGAGCAGGGCCTCGTCTGGAACAAGGGCGGCTACCGCATCACCGACCTTCTGATGCGGCCCATGCGCCGGGTGCTGGAGCGGCACGGCGCGGCCTTCGGGCTCGATCCGTTCGCGGACGGGGGCTTCTCGCCCCTCCTGACCGTGGCGCAGATGCCGAAGGGGCTGGATTTCCCCCGCTCCGAGCTGCCCGCCACCTTCCATTATGGCTCGCCCTGGCGCGACGGCACCGCCGTGCCGCGCATGGATCTGGCGCTGCCGCACGTGGAGGGCATGCCGCTCCTGTTCTGCTCCCTCGGCACCCTTCAGGGCGGCCGGATCGACCTGTTCCACAAGGTGGCGTTCGCGGCGCGGGACGTGGGCGCGCGGCTCCTCATCGCCCACGGCGGCATGCTGTCCGATGAGGAGGCGGCCCAGCTCTCGGGCCTTGCCGAGGTGCGCTCCTTCGTGCCGCAGCAGGAGGTGCTGAAGCGCTGCGCCGCCGCCGTGCTCCATTGCGGCATGAACACGGTGCTGGACGCGCTGGCCGAAGGCGTGCCGCTGGTGGCCATGCCCATCGCCTTCGAGCAGCCGGCCACCGCCGCCCGCCTCGCCTATGCCGGCGTCGCCGAGGTGGTGCCGGCGGGCCGCGCCAGCCGTGTGCGCCTCGCCAATGCCTTGAGGGCGGTGCTCAACGTGCCGGATTATCGCCTCGCCGCCCGCCGCGTCGCCGAGGAGATGGCGGATGGCGGCGGGGTGAAGCGCGCCGCCATCCTCATCGAGCAGGCAGTGGCGGGGACGGCCGCCTGAGGCGGATCCGCCTCGCACCGTCGGCCCCCTCTCCCGCGTGCGAGACCTCTGCGAAAGTCACCCATGGTCGGTGTCGGAAGCCCGTTCCCCCTCTTCCCTCGCGGGAGAGGGGCGGGGTGAGGGGGCCGCTGCGTTTCTGAGCAGACAGGCGTTTTTCTCGTGGTGGGGACCCCTCACCCCCAACCCCTCTCCCGCAAGGGGAGAGGGGAGGATGACCGCTCAAGGGCCTTTCGCAAAGGTCTCGATTGCGGGCGAGGGGCTCCATCGCGCCCGGTCGCAACGGGGTTTCAAGCTGAGACAACCCTGGCTCCGGCCTTGAGCCGATAGAGCACCTGCCGCCGCAGGGGATGACCCACGGGCACCGCCGGATGGTCGAAATCCCCATTCGCGTCCCGCACCATGCCGAGCCGTTCCATCACCGCCCGCGAACGGCGGTTGACCGGCACGGTGATGGCGACGATCTCCGCGAGTCCCAGCGTCCCGAACCCGAAGGCGAGGGCCGCGCGCGCCGCCTCGGTGGCGTAGCCATGCCCCCAGAAGGCGGGATCGAACCGCCAGCCGATCTCCACTGCCGGGGTGAAGTGCTCCGCATAGGGTACGTGGACGAGGCCGGTATAGCCGGCGAAGTCCGTCATCCCCGGCGCCTCCACCACCCACAGGCCGAAGCCGTGGCGGGCGAAGTGCGCGTCCGCCCGGTCCGCCACGGCGTCGCTGGCGGCGCGGTCGGGCACCCGCATCAGGAATTCCATGGTGGCGGGGTTGGATTGCATCCGCCACAGGCCGTCGCGGTCTCCCGGCCGCCACGGGCGCAGCACCAGCCGCTCGGTGCGCAGGACCGGCGCCACTCAGGCCCCCGGAATGCGGGCGCGCAGCCGCTCGGCGATTGCGCGCGCGGGCACCTCGCGTCCCTCCAGCGCCGCGACGGAGCGGATGCCCAGCGCCGAGGTGAGGAAGATTTCCTCGGCCCGGCTCAGGTCCTGTGGCGTCAGCGGCCGTTCGCCGGCGCCCTCGGTCAGCACCGCCGCGCGCATGATGCCGGGCAGCACGCCTTCGGACAGGGGCGGGGTGACGAGGTCGCCGCCGATGACCGCGAACACATTGGCGATGGAGGTTTCCGCCACGCGCTCTTGCGTATTGAGCAGCACGCCGTCGTCCGCCCCGCGCCGGGCCGCCTCCTGCCGGGCGAGGATGTTGTCGAGATAATTCAGCGACTTCACCTGGGCCAGCGGCGAGCGATCGTTGCGGCGGGTGCCCTGCGCGATCACGAGGCGCGCGGGCGGGGCCGGCG
>NZ_JAIVFO010000240.1 GCF_029991245.1 Xanthobacter autotrophicus | reverse complement strand
GGCTCAGTCCTCCTCTTCCACGTGGGGCTGGGTGAGGGAGCGCCACACCAGCACCGGGATGATCAGCATGAAGACGATGACCTCCTTCAGGTCCGAGGCGACGAAGGAGGAGAAGGCCTCGACGATCCCCACCGCGAGGGCGGCGACGGCGGTGAGCGGATAGCTCGCCAGCGCGCCCACGATGGCGGCGACGAACCCCTTGAGCCCGATGAGGAAGCCGGTGTCGTAATAGATGGTGGTCACCGGTGCGATCAGGATGCCCGAGAGCGCGCCCACGAGGGCGGCGAGGCCGAAGGCGAGGGCGCCGGCGAAGGAGGTGCGGATGCCCACCAGCCGCGCGCCGAGGCGGTTGACCGCGGTGGCCTTCAGCGCCTTGCCCCACAAGGCGCGCTCGAAGAAGAACCAGAGCGCGCCGATGGCGAGCAGCGTCACGGCGTAGATGACGAGGCTCTGCCCGCTCACCAGCAGGGGGCCGAGTTCCAGCGTCAGCTCCGACAGGCTCGGCGCCCGCACCCCCTCCGCGCCGAAGAAGACGAGCCCGAGCCCGACCAGGGCGAGATGCACGCCCACGGCGGTGATGAGCAGGGCCAGGATGGAGGCCGAGGCGATGGGCTGAAACGCCACCCGGTAGATATAGGGGCCGAGCGGCGTGACGAGGGCAAGGGTGAGCAGGATGTGCACGCCCGGTCCGAAGCCCGCCCCCGCCACGCCATAGGTGGCGGCAAGGAGAACCGCCGGCAGGGCGAGGGTCAGGCCGGCGCTGCGGGCGAGTTTCCTCGCGTCGATCCCGGTGCTAAGCGAAGAGGCGAGATCGAAGGCGAAGGCGAGCGCGCCGAAGGCCGCGGTGAGCCACACCGTGCCCGGCAGCCGGCCCGCCTCCAGAAGCGCATAGGTGAGTGCGCCGAAGGCGACCAGCTCGCCCTGGGGAATGAAGATGACGCGGGTGACCGCGAAGATGAGGACGATGGCGATGCCGAGCAAAGCGTAGACCGCTCCGTTCGTGATACCGTCCTGCAACAGGAAAAGCAGAATCGTGCCGTCCACGGATGCGTGTCTCCCCCTCCAGCCGGCTCCGTTCAGGGTGTTGGGCCTGAACGGTGAAACCGGCTCTGACGTTATGAAAAGAGAACGTTTTGCCGATCACATTGCGAGGCAATCCGATCGGAGCGTGCTCTTGCGTCCTGCCGCACGGATGCGTTCGCCCCAAGGGGCGTCGGATCTGGCGGCGACTGTGCGGGACGCGGACGTCCCTCCCGGTTGGTTCTTGTTTAATTGATATGGATCATAACAATATTTTCGAGGGTCGGCAAGACGGCCGAAACCTGCGAAATGGACAGGACGGCTTGGCCGTCACGGCTTCCGCGACCGGGAGCACAAGAGCACGCGCCGATCAGCTTGCATCGGAAGCTGATCGGACAACGCGTTCTCTTTCTTGAATGTAGAGGGCGAAGGGCGAACGATGGGTGCTGAAGACGACCTGACACCGGCCCGCAAGACTCAGGCCCAGAAGACACCGGCGCAAAAGACACCGTCCGCCAGCGGCGCGCCGGCGCGGCGCGGGCGCAAGCCGGCGCGCGCGGTGGAGCCGGACGATGCGGACGATGCGGCCGAGGCCTCGGACCTCGACCTCACGGGTCTCACGAGCGTTGTCGGCTACACCCTGCGGCGGGCGCAGATGGCGGTGTTCGAGGATTTCAGCGCCCGTTTCGCGACCCTCGACCTGACGCCCGCGCAATATTCCGTGCTGCTGGTGATCGCCGACAATCCCGGCCGCAAGCAGTCGGAGATCGCGCGGGTGCTCGGCATCCAGCGCACCAATTTCGTCGTCATGCTCGACCAGCTGGAAAAGCGCGGGCTCGCCGAGCGCACGCGCTCGGCCACCGACGCGCGCTCCCACGCGGTGTTCCTGACCAAGGCGGGAACCGCGCTCCTCAACAAGGCGCGCAAGCTCCAGTCGGCGCAGGAGGAGGACTTCGCCAGCCTGCTGGGTCCCGGTGGACGCGACACGCTGGTGGCGCTGCTGCGGAAAGTGGCGCGGATCGACTGATACCAGGGCCCATGCGCCTGTCTCATGGGTCCTGGGTCAAGCCCGCGCGGTCAGGGCTTCACCAGGGGGCAGCCGCCCTCGCTCATGGGGCGGAACACCTCGGCCGCGGGCAGGGTGGCCAGGGGCTTGTAATAGTCCCACGGGCCCTTGCTCTCCTCCGGGGCCTTCACCTCGTAGAGGGTGAGGTCGTAGAGCACGCGGCCATCGGGGCGGATGGAGCCGGAATGGCCGAAATAGTCCACCGGCAATTGCCGCATCTGCGCATTGACCCGCGCCGCATCGTCGGTGCCGCTGGCGGCCACCGCCTTCAGGTAGTGGGTCACGGCCGCGTAGCCCGACGCCTGCTCCTTGGTGGGCATGCGGCCGGTCTTCTCGAAGAAGCGCCTGGCAAACGCGCGCGCCGCGTCGTTCTGGTCCCAGTAGAAGCCGGTGGAGACCAGGAGCCCCTTGGCGAGCTTGAGGCCCAGGGCGTGGATATCGGTGATGAAGACGAGGAAGCCCGCGAGCTTCTGCCCGCTGTCCACGATGCCGAATTCCGCCGCCTGCTTGATGGCGTTGCCGGTGTCGCCGCCCACATTGGCGAGCCCGATCACCTGCGCCCGGGAGGCCTGCGCCTGCAGCAGGAAAGAGGAGAAATCCGACGCGGCGAAGGGATGGCGCACGCCGCCGAGCACCTTGCCGCCGCTGTCGCGGATGGCGGTGGAGGCGTCGCGCTCCATGGCATGGCCAAAGGCGTAGTCCGCCGTGAGGAAGAACCAGGTCTTGCCGCCGGCGCGGGTCACCGCGCGGGCGGTGCCGTTGGCGAGGGCATAGGTGTCGTCGGCCCAATGGATGGAATAGGGCGAGCAGGCCTTGCCGGTGAGGTCGGAGGTGGCGCCGCCGGCGATCAGGGCGGTCTTCTTCTTGTCCCGCGCGATCTCCTGCGCGGCGAGGGCGACGGAGCTGGTGGGCAGGCCCGTCACCGCATCGACGCCGTCCTGATCGAACCACTGGCGCAGGATGGCGCCGGCCACGTCCGGCTTGTTCTGGTGGTCGGCGGAGACGATTTCGATCCTCCTGCCCGCGACCGTGCCGCCGAAGTCGTCGGCGGCCATCTGCACGGCAAGCACCGCGCCCTTGCCGCCGATGTCGGCGAACTGGCCGGACAGATCATTGAGCACGCCGATCCTGACCACGTCGTCGGAAATCTGCGCGCGGGCAGGCCCCGGCGCGGCCATGGCGGCGACGATGAGCGCGGTCGCCCCCGCGCATCGGATGGATGGTCTGCCCATGGTGTCCTCCCTGGAGCACGCGCTGATCGGATCGCGTGACACGTTTTCTTTCTTGGAACGTGGAGACGGATCCGCCGCTGCGCCGGGGCGGCGCGCGGCGGGTCGGAATGGTCGCGTCAGACGTCGAAGAAGACGGTCTCGTTCTCGCCCTGCAGGCGGATGTCGAAGCGGTAGGTGGCGATGGCGTCCACCTCGCCGCGCAGGCCCACGAGGGTGTCGCGCCGCCCGACGTGCTCGATGGACTTCAGC
>NZ_JAIVFO010000023.1 GCF_029991245.1 Xanthobacter autotrophicus | reverse complement strand
CACCGCCGGGGCGGGTTCGGGCGCCGGCAGGGGTGCGGTGATGCTTTCTGCGGCAAGGGCCGCGGGAGAAGGAACGGCGGCGGGAGCCTGGAGCCCCCTTCGGCCGGCCGGCCGCTGCAGGGCCGGGGCCTCGCGGGAGGCGGCGAGGGCCGGCGCGGGAGACGCCGCTGCGGCGGTGGCCTCTTCATCGACGGCGATCTGGTGTTCCACCACGATGTCGCTGCTGCCACCCACGAGCAGCAGGTGCTCCACGTCGTCACGGCGAACCAGGACGAGCCGCCGGCGCTGATCCACCGCGACGCTGTCCAGAATGGCGAGGCGGGGACCGGTGCGCCCGCTTCTGACGGGGCCGCGTCCACGGCTGGTGAGGCGTCGCATCACCAGCACCGTCACGGCCAACAGCGCGCCGATCACGATGACGGCGATCGCCACGCGGATCGGAAGCGCGAGCTGGGAACCGAACAACTGCTGTAGCATCATGCCTCCGCTCTGATGTAAGGCGTTTCGTGTGCCTGTGGACCACGAAACGCAGTCGGGGAATCCCCCATGCCGACGACGGCGGCTCTCAACCTCAGGGAAGAGAAAGCGTTATCCGATCAGATTGCGGTGCAAGCCGATCGTCGCGTGCTCTCGCCTCTCGTCGCCGGCTCGATGTGCGTGCCAGCCTCGGTACCCGCACACGCCGTCCGGCGCGCAGGCTGTGATCCTGAAGCTCAAGGCCTAAGCTTTTGTTGATAATCATGGCAGGAATTAAGTCGCGCGCTCATTTGGCGGCAGAATGCAGGCTCGGCTTCAGGGCATGCTGCGGTCGGTCCTGCTGGACGCGGGCGGTTAACGCATTCTTTTGTCATGGGTTTAGGGGCAGATTTACCAATTGGGCCGATTCAACCCGGTGGGGTCGGATTTTTGCGATGTGACGGAGCGGGACGGCTGCAATGAGCGGTGAGCGAGCGACGGAAAATGGCGCCGGCAGGCAGGCGGGGCGCGGCCGGGCGCGCATCGCCCCGGCAGGCCGGGGCTCAAGGGTCGCACGTTCGGCCCTGGTCCTCGTCGCGGCCCTGGCCGGCGGTTTCGCGGCGGGGGTGGCCCTCGGCGAGGGGACGAATGGGCTGTTGTCAGCCCTCGTGGCCGCGCTCGCCGTGGTGGGCGCCTTCGAGCTGGTGCTCGCGGTGCGGCGCACGCTGAGCGGCGGCGAACCGGAAGATACCCTTGCGGAAGCCGTACTCGCCGCGTCCGGCGACGCCATGGCGGTGGTGGAGGATGGCGAGCGGGTGGTGGAGTCCAACGCCGCCTATCAGCGCATGTGCCGCAGCGGCGTCGAGACGCTGCCCGTGCCCGAGCGCTTCCTGGCCCGCATTCCCGGCAGCCAGGCCATGGTGGGCGAACTGCTGAACGCCGTCGCTGCCGCCACCGAGGCCAAAAGTGCCGTCGCCTTCGCCACCGGCCCAGGCGGGCGCCGGCTGGAGGTTTCGGTGCATCCGCTGGGTTCTGCGCGCCGGGTGCTGTGGACGCTGCGCACGGCGGAGGACATGCAGGCCATCGCGGCGGCACCGGCGCCGGCTGTTGCGTCGGCGCCCGACGCGGCGGCGGTTGCGGAGGTGTCGCAGTCCGCCCAGACGATGCCGGGGGCGGACCTGCTCTTCGTATGGGAACGGGCGCCTGCGGGCCTGCTGCATCTGTCCGGCGGCCAGGTGCTGGCCCCGAACCTCACCCTGTGCCGCATGCTCGGCTATGCCCTCGCCGACTGGGGGCCGGACGGCCGCGACGTGCGCGAGGTGGTGGCGCCCGACGATCTCGGCCGCCTGGAACAGGCCCTGGCCGCCGGCACGGAAGCCGCGCTCACCGTGGCGCTCACCCGCAAGGACGGCACGCGCCTTCCCGCCATTCTTCGCATCGCGCCAGCCCAGCCGCCGGGTGACGGCATGGTGGCGGCCGTCATGCCCCTCGATGCGCTCGCCGACCTCCTGCCCGCGCGGGCAGGAGCGGACCAGCCCGCGGCGGCGGCTCCGGCGGCGACCGGGGCTCCGGCGGCTTCATCGGACCTGTTCTTCCTCAATGCCCCGCTGGCCCTGGCCCTGGTGGACCCGGCCGGCCGCATCCGCGCCGCCAATGCCGCCTTCGCCCGCCTGTTCGGCCGCGATGCCGCCGGCCGGCCCCTTGCGGCCCTGGTGGCCGACGCGGCCGGGGCGGAAGCTCTCCTCGCCGGCGCGGTGCAGGCAAGCGAACCACCCGCGCCCTGCGACGTGACCCTCGCCGGTCCGGCCGGCCGCTCGGCCCGCCTCTACGCCGCCGCGCTCGGGCCGGGCGGGGGCGGCGACATCGCCCTGTGCGCCATCGATACCAGTGAACAGAAGCAGCTGGAGGCGCAGTTCGCCGAATCGCAGAAGCTGCAGGCGGTGGGCCATCTGGCGGGCGGGGTGGCGCACGACTTCAACAATATCCTCACGGCGATCCTCGGCTATTGCGACCTGTTGCTGGTGAAGCACCGCCAGAGCGACCCGTCGTTCCCGGACATCATGCAGATCAAGCAGAACGCCAACCGCGCCGCCGGCCTGGTCGGGCAACTGCTCGCCTTCTCCCGGCGCCAGACCCTGCTGCCGCAGGTGATCGAACTCACCGACGTGATCTCCGACGCGGCCGCCCTGCTGCGCCGTCTGATCGGCGAGCGCATCACGCTGGAGGTGCAGCACGCCCGCGACCTGTGGCCGGTGAAGGTGGACAAGAACCAGTTCGAGCAGGTGATCATCAATCTCGCGGTCAACGCCCGCGACGCCATGCCGGACGGCGGCACGCTGACGGTGCGCACCGCCAATGTCCCGGCGTCCGCTTCCACCGCCTACGGGCAGCGCCTGCCGGAAGGCGACTATGTGCTGGTGGAGGTGGGCGACACCGGCACCGGCATCCCGCCCGAGATCATGGGCAAGATCTTCGAGCCCTTCTTCTCCACCAAGGAGGTGGGCAAGGGCACCGGGCTTGGCCTCTCCACCGTCTACGGCATCGTCGAGCAGACGGGCGGCACCATCCTCGCCGAGAGCACGCTGGGGGCCGGCACCACCTTTCGCGTCTTCCTGCCGCGCCACACCGGCGCGCTGGAGGAGGAGCCGCCGCGCCCCGCCGAGCCGGAGCCCAAGGTCGCCGACCTCACCGGGCAGGGGCGGGTGCTGCTGGTGGAGGACGAGGACGCGGTGCGGGCCTTCGCCAGCCGTGCGCTGGCCAATCGCGGCTATGAGGTTCTGGCGGCGGCCAGCGGCGTCGAGGCGCTCGAGCTGTTCGAGACCGCCGGCAAGGTGGATATTGTGATTTCCGACGTGGTCATGCCGGAGATGGACGGGCCGACCCTGCTGCGGGAGCTGCGCGCGCGCGATCCCGCGCTCAAGGTCATCTTCATCTCGGGCTATGCCGAGGAAGCCTTCGCCCGCAACCTGCCGCCGAGCGAGCGCTTTTCCTTCCTGCCCAAGCCCTTCTCCCTCAAGCAGTTGGTGGCGGCGGTCAGCGAGACCCTACGCGCTTGACCCGAGTAGACGGCGCCTCGGGAATTGCGCATTGTCTGGCTCGTGCGGGCCTTCGTGGCGGCCAGAAAAGACCGCGCCCTGGTTTGGCACCAACCGGCCCGGCGTCCTGACGTGTGTGTTTTCAGGCGTCCGGGGACAAGGGAGGTCAGCATGGCACTGTCCGGTCGTCGCCGGGAACTGGCGGGGTGGTCGCGCCTCGCGGTCGCATTGGCATTCGGGTGGACCACCAGCGTTTATCCGGCACTGGCGCAGGCGCCGCTGCCCGATGCGGGGCAGCCGGCCATCGTCGCGCCTCCACCGCCTGCAGTCGCTCCCACGCCGGCTCCCCCCATGCCGGCTCCCCCCACGCCGGCGCCGCCGGATGCGAGCGTCGGCGTGCCGCCCCCCGCTGCGGCGCAGGACGCCCAACTGCGCTACACGCTCGCCGAGCTGGAGGCGCTGCTCGCCCCCTATGCCCTCTACCCCGACACGCTGCTGGCGCAACTGCTGCCGGCCACCGTCTATCCGCTGGACCTGGTGCAGGCCCAGCGCTGGATCGAGCGCAACAAGACGGCGGTGAGCAAGGGCAATTTCTCCGGCGCCGACACGCAGACGTGGGACCCCTCGGTGAAGGCGATGGTGCGCTTTCCCACCGTGGTGGCCAAGCTGAACGAGAACCTGGACTCGACCCAGTCCATCGGCTTTGCCTTCGTGACGCAGCCCGAGGATGTCTCGGTGGCCATCCAGGCGCTGCGCGCCAAGGCCGAGGCGGTGGGCTCGCTCAAGACCAACGACAGGCAGGTGGTGACGCGGCGCGAGGAGGGCGGGCGCAGCGTCGTCTACATCACCTCGGCCGACCCGACCGTGCTCTATGTGCCCGAATATGACTACTCGACCATCTACACCGCCGCCGGCGTGGGGCTGCTGGCCTTCGGCGCGGGCGTGCTGGTGGGCAATGCCTGGAACAATTCGTGGAACTGGGGACGCGGCTGGGTCTATCCGCCGGTGTGGCCCGGCTATCCCGGCTGGCGCCCGCCGCCGCCGCGCCCGCCGGGTGGCTGGCCGGGCGGTCCGGGTGGCCCCGGCGGGTGGCCGGGCGGTCCCGGAGGCCCGGGTGGTCCGGGCGGGCCCGGCGGCCCTGGTGGTCCGGGAGGCCCCGGTCACTGGGGTGGCCCCGGCCCCGGGGGCGGGCAGCCCTGGAAGCCGAATCCCGGCAAGCCGCTTCCGGGCAAGCCGGGTGGGCCCGGCGGCCCTGGCAAGCCTGGAGGCCCGGGCGGCCCCGGCGGACCGGGCTTTCTGCCCGGTGGCGCGGGCGGGCCTGGCAAGCCGGGCGGTCCCGGTGGCCCCGGCGGATTAGGTAAACCGGGCGGTCCCGGTGGTCCCGGCGGTCCCGGCGGATTGGGAAAACCGGGCGGCCCCGGTGGACCTGGAGGTGCTGGCGGGCCCGGCAAGCCGGGCGGCCCGGGTGGTCCCGGCAAGCCCGGTGGCCCCGGTGGCCCCAGTGCGAAACCCGGCGGGCCGGGCGGGAAGCCGGGCGGGTCCAGCGGGATGAAGCAGGCTCCGTCGCGCGGCGGGTCGCAGATGAAGAAGGGTGGCGGAGGCGGCAAGCCTTCGGTCCGTCCGCAGCAGGTTCGTCCCGGGGGATACTCGGGGCGTCCGCAGGTGCGGAGCGGCGGCGCCCCGCAGATGCGCAGCCAACCCCAGATGCGGGGTGGTTCCCAGATGCGCAGTGCCCCGCAGATGCGCGGCGGCGGAGCGCAGATGCGGGGTGGGGGCCGCGGCGGGCGCCGCTGACATGGCGGGCTGAACGCCCCTCGGTCTTGACCGGCGCGACTCACCGCGCGCCGGTCAAAAAACCCAATCCCGGCCGCAGCGGGGCGACATTGACCGGTTGCCGGCGCCTGGAACGGCGAGGTGCTGGCGCGGTTCAAAGTCGCCGGCGGAGAATCGCGTCATCCTGCCGGCCTTGATGCCGGCCTTGCCGGTCCCCGGAGTCCAGCGGGCAGGCCGTGATTCCGCAGGGCTGCGGCGTCCGGGCGGGGGGCCGTTTCCTGCCCTTTTCCCGTTTCCTGCCCTTTTCCAAGGTGATCACGCCGAAGCGCATCAACAGTCCCGGCGAATGGCATTGTGTCGCACGGGGACAGCAGACCTCCGTTCGGGTCTGACCGGCCGGCCATGGCCCTTGCGCCGCGGCCTTTCGTGACGGAGCGTCCCGCCGCATTTGCCGGCTGTCGGCGCCGAAACGGGAGCGCGACCGCGGAAGGTGCCCGGTTCATGCCCGCATCTGTCGCCGGGATGGGACGGCACCTTCGCCTAAGCGCGCACTTGCCTCCCATCTGGCGCTGCGATAAGGCTGCGGCGTCGTTTCGAATTCCTCTAGCCGAACGGCGCGGTAACGCTTCAAGCGCATCGCCCGATCGTCGTGATGCGACGATCTGCGCCGCTTCTAGCCCCGATCCTGCGCCCCGAGGTGCGAGCAAAATGAACGCGTTGCTCATGGATTATCTGCCGGTGGTGATTTTCATCGGCGTGTCGCTGGTGATCGGGCTTGCCTTGCTCGTATCGCCCTTCCTCGTGGCCTATCAGAATCCGGACCCGGAGAAGCTGTCGGCCTACGAATGCGGCTTCAATGCGTTCGACGATGCGCGCATGACCTTCGACGCGCGCTTCTACCTCGTCGCCATCCTGTTCATCATCTTCGACCTGGAAGTGGCCTTCCTGTTTCCGTGGGCCGTCACGTTCGGCGGCCTCGGCGACCTCGGCTTCTGGTCGATGATGGCGTTCCTCGGCGTCCTCACGGTCGGCTTCATCTACGAATGGCGCAAGGGAGCTCTGGAATGGGACTGACCCCTTCGGCCACCAAGCCCGAGATCGCGCCCGCCCCCCAGGGCATCGTCGATCCCTCCACCGGCCGCCCCGTGGGCGCGGATGATCCCTTCTTCAAGGAGATCAACGCAGAGCTGGCGGACAAGGGCTTCATCCTCACCACCGCCGACGACCTCATCACCTGGGCGCGCACCGGCTCGCTCATGTGGATGACCTTCGGCCTCGCCTGCTGCGCCGTGGAGATGATGCAGGTCTCCATGCCGCGCTACGACGTGGAGCGCTTCGGCTTCGCGCCGCGCGCCTCGCCGCGCCAGTCGGACGTGATGATCGTCGCCGGCACGCTCACCAACAAGATGGCCCCGGCCCTGCGCAAGGTCTACGACCAGATGCCGGAGCCGCGCTACGTTATCTCCATGGGCTCCTGCGCCAATGGCGGCGGCTACTACCACTTCTCCTATGCAGTGGTGCGCGGCTGCGACCGCATCGTGCCGGTGGACATCTACGTGCCGGGCTGCCCGCCCACTGCGGAAGCGCTGCTGTATGGCGTGCTGCTGCTGCAGAAGAAGATTCGCCGCATCGGCACCATCGAGCGCTGAGCCGGGAGCAATTCGATGGACGAGACCCTCAACGACCTCGCGGCGCACGTATCGGCGGCCCTTCCCGGCGTCGTGCTCGGCTCCGCCCTGGCCTACGGCGAACTGACGCTCCAGATCGAGCCGGCCCAGATCGTGAAGGCCGTGACCTTCCTGCGGGACGATCCGGCCTGCCTGTTCCACTGCATCGTGGACGTGTGCGGCGTCGACTATCCGGCCCGCGAGAAGCGCTTCGACGTGGTCTACCACCTGCTGTCGCTGAAGCAGAACGTGCGCATCCGCCTGAAGGTGGAGACCGACGAGGACACCCCGGTTCCCTCCATCTGCTCGGTCTTCGTGGGCGCCAACTGGTTCGAGCGGGAGGCCTACGACATGTACGGCATCCTGTTCACCGGCCACCCGGAACTGCGCCGCCTGCTCACCGACTACGGCTTCGACGGCCACCCGCTGCGCAAGGACTTTCCGACCACGGGTTTCGTGGAGGTGCGCTACGACGACGAGCAGAAGCGCGTGGTCTACGAGCCGGTGCGCCTGCCGCAGGAATTCCGCAACTTCGACTTCCTCTCCCCGTGGGAGGGCGTGGACTACGTCCTTCCCGGTGACGAGAAGGCCTCGGGCCAGCCGCCCGTTCCCCCCAAGGCCGGTTGAGGGAGCGCCTTATGGTTGACATCGCCGACGAGATGAAGCCGGCCGACAAGGTCCGGAACTTCCAGATCAATTTCGGCCCGCAGCATCCTGCCGCGCACGGCGTGCTGCGCCTCGTGCTGGAGCTGGACGGCGAGGTGGTCGAGCGGGTGGACCCGCATATCGGCCTCCTGCACCGCGGCACCGAAAAGCTCATCGAGGCCAAGACCTATCTTCAGGCCGTGCCCTATTTCGACCGGCTCGACTATTGCGCCCCCATGAACCAGGAGCACGCTTTCTGCCTCGCGGCGGAAAAGCTGCTGGGCATCGAGGTTCCCAAGCGCGGCCAGCTCATCCGCGTGCTGTATTCCGAGATCGGGCGCCTGCTGTCCCACCTCCTCAATGTGACCACGTTCGCCATGGACGTGGGTGCGCTGACCCCGCCTTTGTGGGGCTTCGAGGAGCGTGAGAAGCTCATGATCTTCTATGAGCGCGCCTCGGGCAGCCGCATGCATGCGGCCTATTTCCGTCCCGGCGGCGTGCACCAGGACCTGCCGCGCGCGCTGGTGGAGGACATCGGCGCCTTCTGCGACCCGTTCCTGAAGCTGTGCGACGATCTCGACGGCCTCGTCACCGAAAACCGCATCTTCAAGCAGCGCACCGTGGATATCGGCGTGGTGACGCTGGAGGACGCGCTGGCCTGGGGCTTTTCCGGCGTGATGGTGCGCGGCTCCGGCGCCGCCTGGGACCTGCGCCGCGCCCAGCCCTACGAGTGCTATTCCGAGCTGGATTTCGACATCCCCATCGGCAAGCACGGCGACTGCTACGACCGCTACGTGGTGCGCATGGAAGAGATGCGCCAGTCCACGAAGATCATGAAGCAGTGCGTGGAACGCCTGCTGAAGGAGACGGGTCCGGTCTCCACCACCGACAACAAGATCGTGCCGCCCAAGCGGGGCGAGATGAAGCGCTCCATGGAAGCGCTCATCCACCATTTCAAGCTCTACACCGAGGGCTTCCACGTGCCGGCCGGCGACGTCTATGCGGCCGTCGAGGCGCCCAAGGGCGAGTTCGGCGTCTATCTCGTCTCCGACGGCACCAACAAGCCGTATCGCTGCAAGATCCGCGCGCCGGGCTTCGCCCATCTGCAGGCGATGGATTTCCTCTGCCGCGGCCACATGCTCGCCGACGTGTCGGCGGTGCTGGGATCGCTCGATATCGTGTTCGGGGAGGTGGACCGCTGATGGCCCGCCTTTCCTCCTCCCTCCGCCCGATGCCGGCGCACGCTTCGCGCGCCGCACGTTCCGGGATCTGAGCCATGTCCGTCCGCCGCCTCGCCGCAGAGCAGCCCGAGAGCTTCGACTTCACGCCGGAGCTTGAGGCCATCGCTCAGAAGCTGACCGCGAAATATCCCGAGGGCCGTCAGGCCAGCGCCGTGGTGCCCCTGCTCTGGGAAGCCCAGAAGTCCGCCGGCGGCTGGCTGCCCGAGCCGGCCATCCGCGCGGTCGCGGAACGCCTCGGCATGGCGAACATCCGGGTGCTGGAGATCGCCACCTTCTACACCATGTTCAACTTGGAGCCGGTGGGCAGGCACTTCGTGCAGCTCTGCGGCACCACCCCCTGCATGCTGCGCGGCGCCGAGGAGATCCGCGACGTCTGCCGCCGCAAGATCGGCCCGGAACGCCATGTGAGCGCGGACGGCCAGCTCTCCTGGCTGGAGGTGGAATGCCTTGGCGCCTGCACCAACGCGCCCATGGTGCAGATCAACGACGATTATTACGAGGACCTGACGCCCGAGACTTTCGAGAAGCTGCTCGACGATCTCGTGGCCGGCCGTCCGGTGAAGATCGGCCCGCAGAACAGCCGCCACGGCTCCGAGCCCGAGGGCGGCGCGCGGGTGCTGACCGATCCGGCTCTGTATGCGCACGACGTGGCGCCTGTGGTTCCCGCAGCCGAGGCCCCCACATCCGGCGCATCCGCGCCGACTTCCGGGGAGTGACCGCCATGCTCGCCGACAAGGACCGCATCTTCACCAATATCTACGGTCTTCAGGACTTCGGCCTGAAGGGCGCGTACGCCCGCGGCAACTGGGACGGCACCAAGGCCATCCTGGAAAAGGGCCGCGACTGGATCATCAACGAGATGAAAGCCTCCGGCCTGCGCGGTCGTGGCGGGGCCGGCTTCTCCACCGGCATGAAGTGGTCCTTCATGCCCAAGCAGTCCGACGGCCGCCCCCACTATCTCGTGGTCAACGCTGACGAATCCGAGCCCGGGACCTGCAAGGACCGGGAGATCATGCGCAACGATCCGCACACGCTGATCGAGGGCTGCCTGATCGCCTCCTTCGCCATGGGCGCCCACGCCGCCTACATCTACGTGCGCGGCGAGTACATCTTTGAGCGCAACCGCCTGCAGGCGGCCATCGACGAGGCCTACGAGGCCCGTCTGATCGGCAAGGACAACGTCTACGGTTACCCCTTCGACCTCTATGTGCATCACGGCGCCGGCGCCTATATCTGCGGCGAAGAGACGGCGCTGCTGGAGAGCCTCGAGGGCAAGAAGGGCATGCCGCGGCTGAAGCCGCCATTCCCGGCCAACATGGGCCTTTATGGCTGCCCGACCACGGTGAACAACGTGGAGAGCATCGCGGTGGCCCCCACCATCCTGCGGCGCGGGGCGGCGTGGTTCTCCTCCATCGGCCGGCCGAACAACGTGGGCACCAAGCTGTTCAGCCTGGCCGGCCACGTGAACACGCCCTGCGTGGTGGAAGAGGCCATGAGCATCCCGTTCCGGGAGCTGGTGGACAAGCATGGCGGCGGCGTGCGCGGCGGCTGGGACAACCTGCTCGGCATCATCCCCGGCGGCGCGTCCTGCCCGGTGATCCCGGCGGACCAGTGCGAAGACCTGATCATGGACTTCGACGGCACCCGCGCGGTGAAGTCGTCCTTCGGCACGGCCGGCGTGCTGGTGATGGACAAGTCCACGGATATCATCAAGGCCATCGCCCGCATCTCCGCCTTCTTCAAGCATGAGAGCTGCGGCCAGTGCACGCCCTGCCGCGAAGGCACCGGCTGGATGTGGCGCGTGGTCAACCGCATGGCCGAGGGTCGCGCCCAGAAGCGCGAGATCGACATGCTGCTGGAAGTGACGACCCAGATCGAGGGCCACACCATCTGCGCGCTGGGCGACGCCGCCGCGTGGCCGGTGCAGGGCCTCATCCGCCACTATCGTCACGTGATCGAAGAGCGGATCGACCAGTATGCCGCCAACCCGCATCCGGACCCGGTTCCGGTGGCGGCGGAGTGAGAATGTCCCGCTTGGCGCGCGCGTCGCGACAGGCGGGGTTTGGGACTGACATGGGAGGTCCGGCGCGTTGCGCCGTGTCTCCCGCCGTGTACGGGCGGCATAAGGCGAGGTGGAAGTGATGGCGAAGATCGTCGTCGACGGCACAGAAGTCGATGTCCCGGCCGAGTACACGCTGCTCCAGGCGTGCGAGGCGGCGGGCGTCGAGATTCCGCGCTTCTGCTTCCATGAGCGCCTGTCCATTGCCGGCAATTGCCGCATGTGCCTGGTGGAAGTGAAGGGCGGCCCGCCCAAGCCCACCGCCTCCTGCGCCATGGCGGTGAAGGACCTGCGTCCCGGCCCGAACGGCGAGCCGCCCGTGGTGCTCACCAGGAGCCCCATGGTGAAGAAGGCCCGCGAAGGGGTGATGGAGTTCCTGCTCATCAACCACCCGCTGGATTGCCCGATCTGCGACCAGGGCGGCGAGTGCGACCTGCAGGACCAGGCCATGGCCTATGGCGCGGATACCTCGCGCTTCGCCGAGAACAAGCGCGCCGTTGAGGACAAATACATCGGTCCGCTGGTGCGCACCTCCATGAACCGGTGCATCCAGTGCACCCGCTGCGTACGCTTCTCCACGGAAGTGGCCGGCGTGCCGGACCTCGGCGCCATCGGCCGCGGCGAGGACATGGAGATCACCACCTATCTCGAGCACGCCATGCGCTCCGAGATGCAGGGCAATGTGGCCGACCTGTGCCCGGTGGGCGCGCTCACCCACAAGCCCTACCAGTTCCATGCCCGGCCGTGGGAGCTGATCAAGACCGAGTCCATCGACGTGATGGACGCGGTAGGCTCCAACATCCGCATCGACACCCGCGGCCGCGAGGTCATGCGCATCCTGCCGCGCAACAACGACCTCGTGAACGAGGAGTGGATCTCCGACAAGTCCCGCTATGTGTGGGACGGCCTGAAGGTCCAGCGCCTCGACCGCCCCTATGTGCGCAAGGACGGCCGGCTGGTCGCTGCGTCCTGGAGCGAGGCGTTCGCCGCCATCGCAGCCAAGGTGAAGGCGGCTCCGGCGGCGAAGCTGGGCGCCATCGTCGGCGACCTCGCCAGCGTGGAAGAGGTGTTCGCGCTCAAGACGCTGATCGGCAAGCTGGGCTCGGCCAACATCGACTGCCGCCAGGACGGCGCGACGCTCGACCCGGCGCTGGGCCGCGCCACCTACGTGTTCAACCCCACCATCGCCGGTATCGAGGCGGCGGACGCCATCCTGCTGGTGGGCACCGATCCGCGCCATGAGGCTTCCGTCATCAACGCGCGCATCCGCAAGCGCTGGCGGCAGGGTGGGCTCAAGGTGGGCCTGGTCGGGACCAAGGTGGACCTGACCTACCCCTATGAATACCTCGGCGCCGGCCCGGACAGCCTGTCCGACCTCGCCGGCACCGGTGCGTTCGGCGACGTGCTGCGCAAGGCGGAGCGTCCGCTCATCATCATCGGGCAGGGGGCTCTGGCGCGGCCGGACGGCGCCGCCGTGCTGGCGCTGGCGGCGCGTGTCGCGGTTGCCTGCGGTGCGGTAAAGGACGGCTGGAACGGCTTTGCGGTGCTCCACACCGCCGCGGCCCGGGTCGGTGGCCTCGACGTGGGCGCGGTGCCGGGCGCGGGTGGCCTCGATGTGGCGGCCATGACTGCTCCGGGCGGCCTCGACGTCGCGTTCCTCCTGGGCGCCGACGAGGTGGAGGTCGCCCCCGGCGCCTTCGTGGTCTATCTCGGCACCCATGGCGACACCGGCGCTCACCGGGCGGATGTGATCCTTCCCGGCGCCGCCTATCCGGAAAAGTCCGGCCTCTATGTGAACACCGAAGGCCGGGTGCAGTTCGCCAATCGTGCCGCCTTCCCGCCCGGCGAGGCGCGCGAGGACTGGGCCATCCTGCGCGCGCTGTCGGAGGTTCTGGGCCAGACCCTGCCGTTCGACAACGTGCTGGCGCTCCGGGCGCAACTGGTTGCCGCCTATCCCCATCTCGGCCATGTGGACGAGGTGGCGGCGGCGGACCCGGCGGCGGTGTCGGCGCTGGCGCAGGCCGGTGGCACCGTGGACAAGGCAGCCTTCGCGCTGCCCATCGAGGACTTCTTCCTCACCAACCCCATCGCCCGCGCCTCCGCGGTGATGGCCGAGTGCTCTGCCCTGCGCCTCGCGGCGACGGCGCAGGCGGCGGAGTGACGGGGATGGTGGCGCGCGTGAACGGGACAGCTGCAAGCGGCACGGGATCGAGGACATGAACTGGCAGGATACTCTTATCCAGGTGCTGATCATCCTCGGGCAGAGTCTTGCTCTGCTCGTGGCGCTCCTGGTTTTCATCGCCTTCATCCTGCTTGCCGACCGCAAGATCTGGGCGGCGGTGCAGCTGCGGCGCGGGCCGAACGTGGTGGGCCCGTTCGGCCTGTTCCAGTCGTTCGCGGACCTTCTGAAGTTCGTGTTCAAGGAGCCCACCATTCCGGCGGGCGCCAACAAGGCGATCTTCCTGCTCGCCCCGCTGGTGACCTGCGTGCTGGCGCTCGCCGCCTGGGCGGTGGTGCCGCTGGCCAAGGGCTGGGTGATCGCCGACCTGAACGTGGGCGTGCTCTACATCTTTGCCATCTCGTCGCTGGGCGTGTACGGCATCATCATGGGCGGCTGGGCCTCGAACTCGAAGTACCCCTTCCTGGCGGCCCTGCGCTCCGCCGCGCAGATGGTGTCCTACGAGGTGTCCATCGGCTTCGTCATCATCACGGTGCTGATGTGCGCGGGCTCGCTCAACCTCTCGGCCATCGTCGAGGCGCAGAACGGCCGGTTCGGCTTCCTGAACTGGTATGTCCTGCCGCTCCTGCCCATGTTCGTGATCTTCTTCATCTCGGCCCTGGCCGAGACCAATCGCCCGCCCTTCGACCTCGTGGAAGCGGAGTCGGAGCTGGTGGCGGGCTTCATGACCGAATACGGCTCGACGCCCTACCTGCTGTTCATGCTCGGCGAGTACGTGGCCATCATGACCATGTGCGCCATGGCGACCATCCTGTTTCTCGGCGGCTGGCTCTCGCCGCTGCCGTTCCCGCCCTTCACCTGGGTGCCGGGCCTGGTGTGGTTCGTCATCAAGCTGTGCTTCATGTTCTTCCTCTTCGCCATGGCGAAGGCCATGGTGCCGCGCTATCGCTACGACCAGCTCATGCGACTCGGCTGGAAGGTGTTCCTGCCGATCTCGCTGGTTGCCGTGGTGGTGGTCGCGAGCGTCCTGCACTTCACCGGGATGGCGCCGCGATGACCGCGCCCGTCCTTCGTCCGCACTGCCTTCCGGGAGAGCGTCCATGAAGCTCGATCAGGCCGCGCGCGGTCTCTTCCTGACGGAGCTCGTCTCCGGCTTCTTCCTCGCCATGCGCTATTTCTTCAAGCCCAAGGCGACGCTGAACTATCCTTTCGAGAAGGGGCCGCTGTCCCCGCGCTTTCGCGGCGAGCATGCGCTGCGCCGCTATCCCAACGGGGAAGAGCGCTGCATCGCCTGCAAGCTGTGCGAGGCCATCTGCCCAGCGCAGGCCATCACCATCGAGGCCGGGCCGCGCCGCAATGACGGCACGCGCCGCACCACACGTTACGACATCGACATGGTGAAGTGCATCTATTGCGGCTTCTGCCAGGAGGCGTGCCCGGTGGATGCCATCGTCGAGGGGCCGAACTTCGAGTTCGCCGCCGAGACCCGCGAGGAGCTTTACTACGACAAGGAAAAGCTGCTCGCGAACGGCGACCGGTGGGAGCGCGAGATCGCGCGGTCCATCGCGATGGATGCGCCGTATCGCTGAGCGCGTTTCCGGCCGGTGGCCGGAAGGCGAGGGACAGATGTTGCCGGCTTTCGGCCGGCAGTGGGGGACAGCCGAGCGTCACGCGTCCTGCGCGACGACACGACAGTGGACTTTTGGGATGCGTCAAGGCAATCGACAGGCCGGCCGCCATAAGGGGCCGGACATGACCGGCGCGGGCGCGCCGCGGGGAGGGGGGCTTCGCGCATGAACGTCGCGGCAGCGTTTTTCTATCTCTTCGCCTTCGTGCTGGTGGCGTCCGCCTTCATGGTGATCTCCTCCCGCAACCCGGTGCAGTCCGTGCTGTTCCTCATCCTCGCCTTCGTGAATGCGGCGGGGCTCTTCATCCTGATCGGGGCGGAGTTCCTCGCGCTGATCCTGGTGGTGGTCTATGTGGGCGCGGTGGCGGTGCTCTTCCTCTTCGTCGTGATGATGCTCGACGTGGACTTCGTGGAGCTGCGCCAGGGCTTCCTGCAATACCTGCCGGTGGGCCTCGTGGTCGGCCTCATCTTCCTTGCCGAGCTGGTGCTCGTGGCCGGGGCCTGGGTGGCCGGGCCCGGTGTCGCTTCGGCGGTGGCGTCCGCGCCGCCCACGGCCGGTGACGTGGGCAACGTCCAGGCCATCGGGCGGGTGCTCTACACCGACTACATCTACTTCTTCCAGGCGGCGGGCTTCGTGCTCCTCGTCGCCATGATCGGCGCCATCGTGCTCACGCTCCGCCACAAGGTGAATGTGAAGCGCCAGAACGTTTCGGCGCAGGTCGCGCGCACCGCCAAGTCCGCCATGGACGTGGTCAAGGTGCGCCCCGGCCAGGGCCTTTGAGGGGGATGGGCATGGTCATCGGTCTCTCCCACTATCTCACGGTCGCGGCGATCCTGTTCACGCTGGGGACGCTGGGCATCTTCCTCAACCGGAAGAACGTGATCGTCATCCTCATGTCGGTGGAGCTGATCCTGCTCGCCGTGAACATCAACCTGGTGTCGTTCTCGGCCTTCCTCGGGAACCTGACGGGCCAGGTGTTCGCGCTGTTCGTCCTCACCGTTGCGGCGGCCGAGGCGGCCATCGGCCTCGCCATCCTCGTGGTGTTCTACCGCAACCGCGGTTCGATCGCCGTCGAGGACATCAACGCCATGAAGGGCTGAGGCCATGTATCAGGCGATCGTCTTCTTCCCCCTCCTCGGCTTCCTTGTCGCCGGCCTGTTCGGCCGCACCATCGGCGCGCGGCCAAGCGAGGTGGTGACCACCTCGCTGCTGTTCATCGCCTGCCTCCTGTCCTGGATCGCCTTCTTCGGCGTGGGGTTCGGCGAACACGACACGCGCGTCCAGGTGATGCAGTGGATCCACGTGGGCGACCTCAAGGTCGACTGGGCGTTCCGGATCGACACCATGACCGTGATCATGCTGATCGTGGTCACCACCGTGTCCTCCCTCGTGCACCTGTATTCCATCGGCTACATGCACGAGGATCCGAGCCGGCCGCGCTTCTTCGCCTACCTGTCCCTCTTCACCTTCGCCATGCTGATGCTGGTGACGGCGGACAACCTGCTCCAGCTGTTCTTCGGCTGGGAGGGCGTGGGCCTCGCCTCCTATCTGCTCATCGGCTTCTGGTACCAGAAGCCCTCCGCCAATGCGGCGGCCATGAAGGCCTTCGTGGTCAACCGCGTGGGTGACTTCGGCTTCATGCTGGGCATCTTCGCCATCTTCGTGATGACCGGCTCCATCGCCTTCGAGCAGGTGTTCGCGGCGGCCCCGTCGCTGGCCGGCAAGACCATTCCCTTCCTCGGCCACCATTGGGACGCGCCCACGGTCATCGCCCTGCTGCTGTTCATCGGCGCCATGGGCAAGTCGGCGCAGTTCCTGCTGCACACTTGGCTGCCGGACGCCATGGAGGGACCGACCCCGGTCTCCGCCCTCATCCACGCCGCCACCATGGTGACCGCCGGCGTGTTCATGGTGGCGCGCATGTCGCCCATCTTCGAACTGTCCCAGACCGCGCTCAACGTGGTGATGCTGACCGGTGCCACCACCGCCATGTTCGCGGCCACGGTCGCCCTGGTGCAGAACGACATCAAGAAGGTGATCGCCTATTCCACCTGCTCCCAGCTCGGCTACATGTTCGTGGCCATGGGCGCGGGGGCCTATTCCATCGGCGTGTTCCACCTGGTGACGCACGCCTGCTTCAAGGCGCTGCTGTTCCTCGGCGCCGGCTCGGTCATCAACGCGATGCACCATGAGCAGGACATGCGGAACATGGGCGGGCTCGCCAAGAAGATCCCCTTCACCTACGCCATGATGCTGATCGGGACCCTGGCCATCACCGGCTTCCCTTTCCTTGCGGGTTATTATTCCAAGGACGCCATCATCGAGTCGGCCTGGGCTTCGCACAATTATTTCGGCCTCTACGGCTGGGTGATGACGGTCGCGGCGGCGGCGCTTACCTCCTTCTATTCGTGGCGTCTGATCTTCCTCACCTTCCATGGCCATCCGCACGACCATCACCATTACGAGGCGGCCCATGAATCGCCGCGGGTGATGACCATTCCGCTCGGCGTGCTGGCGGTGGGCTCGGTGATCGCGGGTTTTGCGCTCTACAATGTGTTCGTGGGCGAGGGCGTGCACCACTTCTTCCGCCACTCCATCTTCATGGCCGCGGAAAACCACATCCTCCATGATATCCACGACATCCCGCTGTGGGCGAAATACCTGCCGACACTGATGATGGTGCTCGGCTTCGTGATCGCCTACTGGTTCTACGTCGTCGACCGCACGGTCCCGGTGGCGCTCGCCAAGTCGCAGGATGCGCTCTACCAGTTCCTGCTCAACAAGTGGTACTTCGACGAGCTCTACGACCGCATCTTCGTGAAGCCGGCGCTGTGGATCGGCCGGCTGCTGTGGAAGCGCGGCGACGGCACCATCATCGACGGCTTCGGCCCCAACGGCGTGTCGTCGCGGGTGCTCGACGTGACACGTGGGGTGGTGCGGCTCCAGACCGGCTACCTCTACCACTACGCCTTCGTGATGCTCATCGGCGTCGCGGCCTTCATCACCTGGTTCATGTTCGCCGGAGTGTGACGATGACCGACTGGCCCATCCTCTCCGTCGTCACCTTCCTGCCGCTTGTCGGCGCGCTGTTCATCCTGGTGGTGCGGGGCGACGACGAGGTCGCCGCGCGCAACGCCCGCTGGGTGGCGCTGTGGACGACCCTTGTCACCTTCGTGGTGTCGCTGCTGCTGCTGACCGGGTTCGACCCGGCCGCGCCCGGCTTCCAGTTCGTGGAGAAGACGGCGTGGCTCGGCGATCTGGCCGCCTACCACATGGGCGTGGATGGCATCTCGCTGCCCTTCGTCATCCTCACCACCTTCCTCATGCCGTTCTGCATCCTCGCCTCCTGGGAGAGCGTGAACAAGCGCGTGAAGGAATACATGATCGCGTTCCTGGTGCTCGAGACGCTGATGATCGGCACCTTCTCGGCCCTGGATCTCGTCCTCTTCTACTTCTTCTTCGAGGGCGGCCTCATTCCGATGTTTCTCATCATCGGCGTCTGGGGCGGTCAGCGGCGCGTCTATGCGGCGTTCAAGTTCTTCCTCTACACGCTGGCCGGCTCCGTGCTGATGATGCTGGCCATCATGGCGATGTACTGGCAGGCCGGGACCACGGACGTGCCGACGCTGCTCACCCATGGCTTCCCGTCCGGCATGCAGACCTGGCTGTGGCTCGCCTTCTTCGCCTCCTTCGCGGTGAAGATGCCCATGTGGCCGGTGCACACCTGGCTGCCCGACGCCCACGTGGAGGCGCCCACCGCCGGTTCCGTCATCCTGGCGGGCGTGCTGCTGAAGATGGGCGGCTACGGCTTCCTGCGCTACTCGCTTCCCATGTTCCCCGAGGCGAGCCACTATTTCGCGCCGCTGGTGTTCACCCTCTCTGTGGTGGCCATCATCTACACGTCGCTGGTGGCCCTCGTTCAGGAGGACATCAAGAAGCTGATCGCCTATTCGTCCATCGCCCACATGGGTTTTGTGACCATGGGCATCTTCGCCATGAACGAGCAGGGCCTGCAGGGCGCCATGTTCCTCATGATCTCCCACGGCTTCGTCTCCGGCGCGCTGTTCCTGTGCGTGGGCGTCATCTATGACCGCCTGCACACCCGCGAGATCGCGGCCTATGGCGGCCTCGTGCACCGCATGCCCCTCTACGCCACGGTGCTGATGATCTTCACCATGGCCAATGTGGGTCTGCCGGGCACCTCGGGCTTCGTCGGCGAGTTCCTGACCATGCTCGCCGCCTTCGAGCGCAACACCTGGATCGCCTTCTTCGCGGCGACGGGCGTGATCCTCTCGGCGGGCTATGCCCTGTGGCTCTACCTGCGCGTGATCTTCGGGCCGCTCGAGAAGGAGAAGCTGAAGACCATGATGGACCTCTCCCCCCGGGAGATCGTGATCATGGTGCCTCTGGTGATCCTGACCATCCTGTTCGGCGTGTGGCCCGCGCCCATCCTCAACATGACATCCCATGCGGTGAACGCGGTGGTCGCGCGTACCGATTCTGTGGCGGGTGCGGTGAAGACCGCCCTGCTGCTGAGCTTTTAATTCTCGAGGTCGCCTCAATGACGCAGCTCCTGCCTCCCATCGGCGCGATCCTGCCCGAACTGGTGCTCGCCATCTCGGCGATCGTGCTGATCCTCATCGGCGCGGTCCGCGGGGAGGGGTCGGCAAATCTTGTCACCGGCCTCGCCATCGCCGTGCTCGCGGCGGTCGGCGTGCTGGTGCTGCTCCAGCCCGCGGTCGAGGTCACCGCGTTCAACGGCTCCCTGGTGGTGGATGCCTACGGACGCTTCATGAAGCTGCTGGCGGTGCTCGGCGCCGTGGTCTCGCTGATCATGGCGGTGGACTGGCAGGCCCGGGAGAAGCAGGCGAAGTTCGAATATGCCGTGCTCATCGTCATCGCCACCCTCGGCATGTGCATGCTGATTTCGGCGGGTGACCTGATCGCGCTCTATCTCGGCCTCGAACTCATGAGCCTGTCGCTCTACGTGGTGGCGTCCATCAACCGCGACTCGGTCCGGTCCACTGAAGCGGGCATGAAGTATTTCGTGCTCGGTGCCCTGTCCTCCGGCATGCTGCTCTACGGCGCCTCTTTCATCTATGGCTTCACCGGTTCGGTGAACTTCCTGCAGATCGCCACCGTGGCCAAGGAGCCCTCTTTCGGGCTGATCCTAGGCATCGTGTTCCTGTTGGCGGGCCTGTGCTTCAAGGTGTCCGCGGTGCCGTTCCACATGTGGACGCCGGACGTCTACGAGGGCGCGCCGACCCCGGTCACGGCCTTCTTCGCCTCGGCGCCCAAGGTGGCGGCCATGGCCATCTTCGTGCGCGTCGTCATCGAGGCCTTCCCGCACGTCACCCACCAGTGGCAGCAGATCGTGGCCTTCGTCTCGCTCGCCTCCATGGTGCTCGGCGCCTTCGCCGCCATCGGCCAGCGCAACATCAAGCGTCTGCTGGCCTATTCCTCCATCGGCCATATGGGCTTCGCGCTGGTGGGCCTGGCCGCCGGCACGGCGGAGGGCGTGCGCGGCGTGCTGCTGTACATGACCATCTATGTGATGATGACCCTGGGCACCTTCGCCTGTGTCCTCACCATGCGCCGCAAGGGCCAGGCGGTGGAGACCATCGAGGACCTGGCTGGCCTGGCCCGCCGCAACCCGCTGATGGCGCTCGCGCTCGGCGCGCTCATGTTCTCCCTGGCCGGCATCCCGCCGCTCGCGGGTTTCCTCGCCAAATACTATGTGTTCGTCGCGGCGATCCAGGCCGGGCTCTACGGCCTCGCGGTGGTGGGCGTGCTTGCCTCGGTGGTCGGCGCCTTCTACTATCTGCGCGTCGTCAAGATCATGTATTTCGACGAGCCGGTCGATGCCTTCGACCCCATGCCGACGGAGCTGAAGGCGGTGCTGGCGGTGAGCGGGCTTTTCACCATCTTCTATTTCGTCTATCCCGCTCCTCTTATTGAGGCGGCGGGTGCCGCTGCCCGTTCGCTCTTCTGATCGATGGCTCATTACGAATTCCAGGGTTCCACGGTTCCCATCGTCCGCTTCACCCAGATCGGCTCCACCAACGCCGAGGGGATGGCGCGCCTTGCCCGGAACGAGACCTTTCCGGTCTGGCTGGTGGCTGATATCCAGACCGCCGGGCGGGGTCGGCGGGGCCGGCCCTGGACCTCCGAGCTTGGCAATCTGTTTGCCAGCCTCGTGCTGCCGAACCCGGCTCCGGTGGCCAATCTGGCCCAGCTCTGCTTCGTGGCAGGTCTCGCCCTGCGCGACGCCGTGCTCGCGGCCGCGCCGGAGATCCGCCCGGAGGCGCTCAAGCTCAAGTGGCCCAACGACCTGCTGCTGGACGGCGGCAAGGTCGCCGGCATCCTCGTGGAAGGCGGCAGCGATCCTTCCGGCCGACCTGCGGCGGTGATCGGCTTCGGCGTGAATTGCCTGCACCATCCCGATGATCTGCCTTACCGCGCCACCAGCCTTGAGGCATCCGGAGCGCCCACGGCGCCGGACCGGCTGCTGGAGGCGCTCGACCTCGCCATGGCGGTCCGCCTCAACCAGTGGAATGCGGGCGCCGGCTTTCCCGCCATCCGCACCGACTGGATGCGCTACGCGCTCGGCATGGGCGATCAGGTGAGCGTCAGGATCGGCGAGCGCGAGGTGGTGGGCCGGTTCGAGAATATCGATACCCGCGGGGCCATGATGCTGCGCCGCAAGGACGGCATCGCGGAGATCATCACCGCGGGCGACGTCTCTCTCGGCAAGACGGATTGAGAAGTCGGATTGAGCCGCGCAGACTTTGTCGCGGCCCTTGCATTGCGGCGCGCGGGCCGCTTCATTGGGATCGATCCTGATTGACCGCCCCCGGCCGGAGCGGACCACCTCCGCCGGCCTCCTGATTTTCGGCGCGCCCGCCCGCGTGCCCCGGTCTTCGCCGGGGCCTTGTCGGCGCGGGTGCCGCGTTTGGAAGTGACTTTTTGATGGCACCAACCGACGAACTGGTCTTCGCACCCCTTGGCGGGGTCGGCGAGATCGGCATGAACCTTGGCCTTTACGGCTTTGGCCCGCGCAAGGCCCGCACCTGGCTGATCGTCGATCTCGGCATGAGCTTCGCGGGCGAGGAGGCGCCGGGCGTCGATCTCGTCCTGCCCGACATCCGCTTCCTGGAGGCCGAGAAGAAGCACATCGCCGGCCTCGTGCTCACCCACGCCCACGAGGACCATATCGGCGCGGTGCTGGACCTGTGGCCGCGCCTGAAGTGCCCCATCTACACCACCCGCTTCACCGCGGGGCTGCTGGAAGCCAAGCGCGCGGGCGAGCCCGGCGCGCCGTCCCAACTGCCGGTCACCGTGGTGCGTAGCGGCGGGACCGTGGAGATCGGCCCGTTCGGGGTGGAATTCATCCCGGTCGCCCACTCGATCCCCGACAGCCATGCCCTCGCCATTCGCACCAAGGCGGGGCTGGTGGTGCACACCGGCGACTGGAAGCTCGACCCGACCCCGGTGGTGGGCCTGCCCACGGATGTTGCCCGCCTCAAGGCGCTGGGCGACGAGGGCGTGCGGGCCATCATCTGTGATTCCACCAACGCCGTGCGTGACGGCGTCTCGCCGTCCGAGGCCGATGTGGGGGCCTCGCTCCGGGAGATCGTCGGCAAGGCGAAGCACCGGGTCGCCTTCACCACCTTCTCCTCGAACGTGGCGCGCATCCGCGGCATCGCCGAGTCGGCTTACGCCAATGGCCGCGAGGTGGTGGTGGTGGGCCGTGCACTGGAGCGGGTCATCGGCGTCGCCCGCGAGCAGGGCCTGCTGGACGGGGTGCCCGCCTTCCGCTCCGCCGAGGCCTATGGCTACCTGCCGCGCGAGAAGGTGGTGGCCATCCTCACCGGAAGCCAGGGGGAGCAGCGCGCCGCGCTGCGCCGCATCGCCGATGATGACCATCCGGAGATCGCCCTGTCGCCCGGCGACCTCGTGGTGTTCTCCTCGCGCACCATTCCCGGCAACGAGAAGGTGGTGAACCACATCGTCAACGCCCTCACCAAAAGGGGCGTCGAGGTGCTGACGGATCGCAAGGCCCTGGTCCATGTGTCCGGCCATCCGCGGCGGGGCGAGCTTGCGGAAATGTACCGGCTGGTGCGGCCCCAGGTGTCGATCCCGGTGCATGGCGAGGCGCTGCACCTGCATGAGCATGCGCAACTGGCGAAGAGCCTCGGCGTGCCCGAGGTGGTCAATTGCTATGACGGCAATGTCATCCGCCTCGCGCCCGGCCCGGCGGAACGGGTGGACGACGTGCCCTTCGGCCGTCTCTACAAGGATGGCCGCCTGTTGATCCCTGATGGCGGACGCTCGATCCCGGAGCGGCGCAAGCTCTCTTATGTGGGCGCGGTGTCGGTGGCCGTCGCGGTGGACCGCCAGGGGGGGCTTGCGGGCGATCCCTCGGTGGAGATCACCGGCGTTCCCGAGCGGGGGGAGGGGGGCATCGACATGCTCGACCACGTGCTCGATACGGTGGTGGCGACCCTCGATACCCTGCCGAAGGCCCGCCGCCGTGATCCCGACGCGCTGGCGGAGACGCTGGAGCGCGCGGTGCGCAGCGCCGTGAACGCGGTGTGGGGCAAGAAGCCGGTGTGCCACGTCCATATCCTGGAGGTGTAAGGCGGGGGCGGCCAGGGCCGGCCGTCTTCGACCTCCGGCGTGTTCCGCGCCGGCCCCGCTTGCGGTATGGATCGAGAGACCTAGATCGTTTTCAGCTCGCCCTGGCTCACGGAAATCGCTCTGGAACTTAGTATTGACGCGTTTTCTTCACGCGAACCGGTAGCCACTTCGCTCGAAAACGCTTTAAGCGGAGGAAATCATGATCGGACGCCTGAACCATGTGGCCATCGCGGTGCGCGACATCGCCGCCGCCTCCGCGCTGTATCGCGACACGCTCGGCGCTGACGTCTCGGCCGCCGTGCCGCAGGAAGAGCATGGGGTGACCACCGTGTTCGTCACCCTGCCCAATACCAAGATCGAGTTCCTGGAGCCGCTGGGGGAGAATTCGCCCATCGCCAAGTTCCTCGAGCGCAATCCGGACGGCGGCATCCACCACATCTGCTACGAGGTGGACGACATCCTCACCGCCCGCGACCAGCTGAAGGCAACGGGCGCCCGGGTGCTCGGCTCCGGCGATCCCAAGATCGGCGCCCACGGCAAGCCGGTGCTGTTCCTGCACCCCAAGGACTTCAACGGCACCCTGGTGGAGCTGGAGCAGGCCTGACCCGATGGCGGGCGGTTGCCGGCTGGATCAATGGGGCCGCCGCTGACCTGAGAAGAGAGGACACGGTATCCGATCAGCTTGTGATGCAAGCTGATCGGCGTGCTCCAGCGAGGAATGTCGCGTGTCGATCGGTGCTGTCGTCGCCATCTATTTCATCGTCTGGTGGACCACGCTGTTCGCGGTGCTGCCCTGGGGGGTGCGCTCGCAGGCGGAGAGGGGGGACATCACGCCCGGCACCGATCCCGGTGCGCCGGTGCGCCCTGCGCTGCTCAAGAAGGCCCTCGCCACCACGATCGTCGCGGCGGTGATTACGGCCGGCATCATCTGGCTCCTCACGAGCGGCGCCGTCTCGCTCGAAGACCTGCCCATGCCCTTCGACACCAAGGAGGGGTGAGCCTGACTCGGGGGGCCGTTGGCACAGCCCGCGCGGCAACCGAGCTGACCCACGCGGCCTCGCTCAACCACCGAGGCCGATGGCATCAATGGAGCAGCGCGCTGCCGGGAGCGGCCGCGCCGGTGGCGATCGGCCCCTGGAGCGCAAGGCGCAGGAAGCGTTCGCTGGTCACCGCGCGGCCAAACAGGTAGCCTTGCCCAAAGCCGCATCCGCGCTCCTTCAGGAAGGCGCATTGCTCCGGCGCCTCGATGCCCTCCGCCACCACGTCAAGCCCGAGCGCGCGGGCAATGGAGATGATGGCGGTGGCGATTTCCGCATCGGCGGCGCGGGGCAGGTCGTGCACGAAGCTGCGGTCGATCTTCAGCTTGGAGATGGGAAAGCGCTTGAGATAGGCCAGGGACGAATAGCCGGTGCCGAAATCGTCGAGCGCGATGCGCACGCCGCTGTCGCGCATGTCATGCAGCTTGCGCTCGGCCGCCGCGGCCGCACCGAACAGCACGTTCTCGGTGATTTCGATCTCCAGCCGCGCGGCGGGAAGCCCGGTGCGCCGGAGCACGCCTTCCATGTGCTCGCACAGGGCGTCGCGCTGGAACTGCCGCGGCGACAGGTTCACGGCGATGAAATCGAGATCTGCCCCCGCCGCGCTCCATTGCACCATCTGGCGGCAGGCTTCTTCCAGCACCCAGTCGCCGAGGGGCTCGATGAGGCCCGTTTCCTCGGCCAGCGGGATGAAGCGGTTGGGCGGGACAAGGCCATGGGCCGGGCTCTGCCAGCGCACCAGCGCCTCCGCTCCCACGATGCGCCCGCTGGCGAGGTCGACCACCGGCTGGAAGTTCAGGCGGAATTCCTCACGCACGAGGCCGCGCCTGAGGTCCGCCTCCATCTCCATGCGGACCCGGGCGCTGCGGGTGAGGGCCTGGGTGTAGAAGGCATAGATCCCGCGGCCCTGCGCCTTCGCTTCAGCCAAAGCGGTGTTGGCATGCTGGAGCAGTTGGGCGGCATCGTCGGCATCGAGGGGATGGAGGCTGATGCCCACGCTGGCGCCCAGATAGATCTCGCCGCCATCCACCGTGAACGGCCGGGCCAGTTCATCGATGAGGCGGGTGGCGGCCATGGCCGCATCCTGCGGCCCTTCGATCTCCTCGAGGATCACCACGAACTCGTCGGCGCCGTAGTGTCCGAGCGTCGCATCGGCATCGAGCGCGGCGCGGATGCGCTCGGCCGCCGCCTTGAGCACGGCATCGCCGGCCATGTGGCCGAGGCTGTCGTTGACCGTCTTGAAGCGGTCGATATCCAGGAACAGCACCGCGCAGCTCTTGCCGGCCCGGCTGACCGCGAGGTCAAGGAGGGATGCCAGCAGGGTGCGGTTGGGCAGGGCGGTGAGGGGATCGTAATGGGCGATCCGGTCCAGCTCGAATTCGGAATGCTTGATCCGGGTGATGTCGTGGAATGCGCCCACATAGTTCTGGGGCGCGCCTTTTTCGTCATAGACGGTGCGGATGCTGAGCTGCTGGAGAAAAACCTCGCCGTTCTTGCGGCGGTTCCAGATTTCGCCTTGCCAGGCGCCCATTGAGGTGAGCGCCGTCCACATGCCGCGGTAGAATTCGCGGTCGTGCCGGCCGGACTGCATGATGCGCATGGTCTTGCCGAGGATTTCGTCCTCGGCGAAGCCGGTGATCTGGGAAAAAGCCGGGTTCACCGCGGAAATGACCGCATGAAGGTCTGTCACCACCAGGCCGTCGTGGGAACTGGCGAACACGGCAGCGGCAAGGCGAAGATGGCGCTCGTTCTGCTTTTGCGCTGTGACGTCAGTGACCATGCCCACCACGCGGGTCACGGCTCCCTTGCCATCACGAATGGCTAGGCCATGCCACCGCACGTCGCGACGCGCGCCGCCGGGCCGGGAAATCTGGATATCGAGATCGACGCCGCTCCCGCCGCCGCGGACCAGAGCCTTCCGTGCCGAGGCCACCTTGCGCCGGTCGGCGCCGCGCAGCATCTGGCGAAAGGCGCTTCGCACATCGATGGGGGCGTCGGGCGGGATGCCGAGGATGTCGCGGGCGCGGGGCGACAGATGCAGGCCGCCGCTGTGCCCATGGATGTCGAACACACCCTGATTCGATCCGCTG
Organism: Xanthobacter autotrophicus; assembly: GCF_029991245.1. GTDB lineage: Bacteria > Pseudomonadota > Alphaproteobacteria > Rhizobiales > Xanthobacteraceae > Xanthobacter > Xanthobacter autotrophicus_C. The sequence goes on along the minus strand of NZ_JAIVFO010000023.1, from coordinate 12,776 downwards.
ACCGCGAGGTCGAAGCGTTCCTCGCTTGCCTGCAGGGTGATGCCGTCGCTGCCGACCGGCGCCAAACCCATCGCGGTGTGCTCGAAGGCGCCGGCGGGCAGGCCGGCGGCGACTGCGGCGGGGACCATCGCTTTGGGTCCACGGGCGCCGCTGCGTCGGCGCGCTCTCACGATGAGAGAGCATGCGACCATCACCGCCAGCAGAACCAGGACGCCCTCGAAGATCGCAACGGGCGGGGTGGGAAGGCCTGGAAGTTCGATCACGTCCTGCCGCCGCTGGGCCGGCCGACGCGGCCATGATCGCAAGGACGGCCGCAAGGAAGACCGCGAGGCCCGGTGCAGGGATGGAGAGGAACATGGCACCGCGTGCCCTCATTGTCCCATCGCTCCAGCGCTCCGCCCTAGCTCCGATCGCAGGAGGGGCAATACCGTGGCATGTTATTACCTCTATAGCTTGGCTTTATAGTTCTTTCTCTGATGAAAAACAATGGCTCAGGCATTTCAGCCGTGTTGGGGCGCTGCGTCATTTCGGACTCCGATCTCGAACCCGCGGCGGGGTGGATTGGCCATTCCGGCCCATGCCGATGGCTTCCATATACCGCCACGATCATATGGAGCCTTGTGAGGGCGCCCATCATCCTCCATTTAAGAGGGGTGCCCGCCGTCCTTGAAACGGCAAGGCTCGGAGATGACCCATGAGCGTTGCTTCAGACACGTCCGCCCCGGCTCCTGCAAAGACATCCGCAAAGCGGAGCCTGCCGCCCGTCATCCGCATCACCGATGCGGCCGCCGACCACCTGCGCGAGATCCTCGCTGCGGCGGAGCCGGGTACGGCGCTGCGCGTGGGCATCGAGAATGGCGGCTGCGCCGGCATGTCCTACAAGATGGATTTTACCACCGAGGTCGCCCCCTTCGACTCGGTGGTGGAGGACAAGGGCGTGAAGGTGGTGGTGGATACCAAGGCCGTGCTCTTCCTTCTTGGTACCGAAATGGACTTCAAGACCGACAAGGTCTCGTCCCAGTTCGTCTTCAACAATCCCAACCAGACCTCATCCTGCGGCTGCGGTGAATCGGTCGCGATCACGCCGGTCGATGCGGGTCCTGCGTCCGGGCAGGGCTGAACGAAGGCCGTATCCGGGGTTCATCTGCGGTTCATCCGTGGGGGGACAAGAGAAGCGTGCGGCGCAGGCCGCCGGCGTGAAGTGAAGCGCGGGCGGATATTGCCGCATCGGCTTCACAGCACGAAAGGTGCAATCTTGACCCCATCTCCTCTCGCCGCCCTTCTGGCGAGCCCCATCTTCGGCGTCGTCGCGCGCCTGCTGCTCACCTTCATCTTCTGGGGCGCTGGCCTCGACAAGCTGATGAACTATCAGGCCACCCTGGCCGAGATGTCGTTCTTCGGCGTCGAGCCCGCCGGGCTGTTTGCACCGGCGGTCATTGCCGTGCTGCTCATCGGCTCCGTCCTGGTGGTGCTGAACCGCGCCGCCTGGCTCGGCTTCGGCATGCTGGCGGTGTTCACGGCGCTGACCATCCCCATCGCGCATCCGTTCTGGGCCATGGACGGCGAGAAGCGGCTGTTCGAGTTCCACGTGGTGGTGGAACACATCAGCCTCATCGGCGGGCTGATGGTGGGCGCGATCCTGTGCCGGAAGCTGGAACTGGAGCGCCGCGGGCGGGAGGAACGCCTCGCGCAAGGGCAGCGCTCCGGCGCGGACGGCGTAAAGGCGCGGAATGTGTGAAGGCGTGGAAGGTGTGAACGTGGATGGCGGCCGCGTTGCCGGCGGCCGCCATCTTCCCTAAAGTCCCGCTCCCGGTCGTCATCGCGCGTCCGGCCCGGGCGGACGTGGCGAAACCGGTAGACGCACGAGACTTAAAATCTTGCGCCGCAAGGCGTGCGGGTTCGAGTCCCGCCGTCCGCACCACTTCAGAAAATCAGTTTGGACTGGCGCCCGATCGGGCGGATGGGAGACCATTCGCCTGCCTCCCGGTCCGCGCGGGAGATGACGCCGCCGCGCCCACCGGGGGTGGCGGCGTCATGGGCTCAGGCGGCGCGGGTAAGGGGCGGCTGGTCCTGCGGCTTCTCCGACTGGGTGGCGCTCAGGAGCCGCGTCTGGACAAGCTCGGCGACCTCCAGCATCTCGCTGCTCCAGGCGAGGGCGGATTGCTGCAGAAAGGCCGCCTCGCGCGAGAGCGCTGCGGAGGGGTTCCGCTCCCTGGCGAGGTCGTTCAGGAGCTGGACCTGCTCCTGCATCTGCCGTCCGACAAACTGCTGCACGTGGGTGGACGCGGCCAGCGGACAGTCGAAGAACAGGTTCTTCCAGAGCGCGAACGGCCAGGCAGCCGGTGGCGTTCCGGTGCTGAGGGCGCGCGCCAAGCCTTGAAAAACGGCGGAGTCGTTCATGTTTGTGTCTCCCGTCGGGCGTTGGCCCCCGACCCGTCTGCGCCCCGCTCGGGACGCAGCACTCCCATGACCAGTATCAAGGTTCCTGCGCCGGCCGAGCCTTGCGCGAGGTCAAATGCCTTGCGAACGCGATGCGCGAAAATCACCTTTCGAAGGGTTACGCTCGCAAGAGGGTGATTCCATTGTCGCACCCCTTCGCCACCGTGCAAGCGGAGCCGCAGGCTTCCTGCCGGAGCGGCCGGCGAAAGGTGCGATCGTCAACGCATCGTGATGACCCTCTTGGGGCCGGCGATGTACGAGACCGTCAGGTCCGGGGGAGAGAAACGCATGTCCCAGTTGCCGCACGGCTTCCGTCAGATCCGCATGGAGCTTGCCCGTGAGAAGGGCCATCCGGAAGGCTCTCGCACTTTCGGCTACAGCTTCGTGGCGCCGCTCAACGAGGCGGGACGCATCGATCCCGGCTTGTGGGCGAAGCACCGCGAGGTGTGCCGCGTGGTCCGCTTCCGCCCCGGCGAGGCGGACGAGGTGGGCCATCTGGTGCGCCGGCCCGGCGGCAGCTGGGCGTTCCGCTACGACATCCACGGCACCGACGACGACGAGGCCGGCTATCGTTTCGGCGACGAAAGCTTCGAGGTGGGTGAATATATTTCCGTCCGGGAGGACGACGAAATGCACACCTTCCGTGTGGTGTCGTCCGAGCAGGTGTGAGGCCACGGCGGCCCGCCATGGAGGGCGGGCCGCCTTTCGTTCAGTAGGACTTGTACTCCGCCTTGCCCCCGGACATGGCGAACTCCTCCTCGGGCGACAGCACCAGCTTGTGGCGGCCGATCGCGGCGAAATAGGCAAGGCCGGCTGCAAACCACAGGGCCACGCCGAGCACCCCGTTGCGATAGATCGGGTCCGAAAGCTGGAAGGAGATGGTGACGAGGGCGATGACGATGGTCAGCACCGCCCCCGGGACCCCGAACGGGCTTTTGTAGGGCCGCGCGATGTGCGGCATGTTCTTGCGCATCAGGATGAAGGACAGGGCCTGCATCACATAGGACAGCATGGCGCCGAACACCGCCATGTTGAGCAGCGTGCCGCCGATGGCCGCCGCGCCCGCCTCCGCCCCCAGCGCAAACCAGATGCCGAGCATGATCACGAGGCCGACCACGGCGCCGGCGATCATGGCCACGTGCGGCGTCTTGCGCCCGCCATGGGTCACGGAGAGGGCGCGCGGGAAATAACCGGCGCGCGAGAGCGAATAGATCTGCCGGCCCTGGGCGTAGATGATGGTGTGGAACGAGGCGATCAGCCCGATCACCGCCACGAAGGCGAGCAGCCGGGCGAGGCTGTCGCCATAGATGGCCTTGAAGCCGTCCAGCAGCGGCTCCAGCGAGGTGGACAGGCCGAACGCGCCATTCGCCACCGATGAGTTTAGCCACAGGATCATGAAGGCGGAGACGATCAGGGTCGCCATGCCCAGCATGATGCCCTTGGGCATGTCGGTCTTCGGGTCCACCGATTCCTCGGCCGCCAGGGGCAATTGCTCGATGGCGAGGAAGAGCCACACGGCGAAGGGCAGGGCGGCCAGCGCGCCCGAAAGGCCGAAGGGCAGGAACGGGCCGCCGCCGTTGGGCAGTTCCACCGCGGTGCCGTCCGGCCCGACGCCGATGTTGAGCGCCCAGCGCGAGAAGTCCGCCACCGGCAGGGCGCTCACCCAGAAGGCAACGAGGCAGGCGAGTGCCGCCAGCGTGACCACCAGCGTCACCCGGAACGAGAGTTCCACGCCGGCGATGTTGAGCCCCACAAACAGGATGTAGCCGAAGACCCAGTACACCGGCTGGAACGCCGGTGGCGTGCCGAAGATGGAGCCCATGTAGGAGCCGATGAAGGACACCACCACGGCCGGCGTGATCACGTATTCCACGTTCTCGCACAGGCCGGTGATGAAGCCGCCCCACGGCCCCATGGTGGTGCGGGCGAAGGAATAGGCGGCGCCCGTATGGGGCAGGGCCGGGGACATCTCGGCGATGGAGAAGGTGAGGCCCAGATACATGATGGCGATGATGACCGCGGCGATGAACATGCCGCCCCAGCCGCCCGACGCGATGCCCAGGTTCCAGCCCGAGAAATGCCCGGAGATCACCGCGCCGACACCCAGCGCCCAGAGCGACCAGACCCGCGCATGCCGCTTCAGCGCCCGTTGCTCGAAATAGGCGGCGTCCACCGTGGTGTACGTTACGCCGGCCTTGCTGCCATCTGCCATGAGACCCAGCCCTCCATGAACGGGCGCCGGAGACACCTCCGCGCCAGGCATATGCTCAGGCAACTTTTTTGCCAGTCTGGCAATTTACCTTACGTAATGCGCATAGATTCTGAGTCAGCCGCCGCCCAGCAGCGTCGGCGCGCGTCCATCTTCGAGCAGCAGGTCGCTTTCGTCCTTCAGCTCCACGCCGGTGATCCGGCGCCGGAGCGCCTCGCGGATGTGCCAGGCGAGCTTGAAGGCGGCGGCCTCGAAGCTCAGGCCATCTGGGCGCACGTTTGAGATGCAGTTGCGCTCGGCGTCGGTGCGGCCGACCTGGGGATCGAAGGTAAGATAGAGGCCGAGGCTGTCGGGCGAGGACAGGCCCGGCCGCTCGCCCACCAGCAGCACGCAGGCCCGCGCCTTCAGGAGGGCGCCCACCTCGTCCCCCAGCGCCACCCGCGCGCCGGAGGCGATGACCACGGGCGCGTGGCTCCAGCCCTGCTGGGCGATGAAGGGCTTGAAGGCCGCAAGAAACGGCTTCGTCTGGGCATGGATGGCGGCGGAGGAGAGCCCGTCCGCCACCACCAGCGCCAGATCCACCGGATCGCCCGCCGCCGCGGCGAGGGTGGCGCGGCTCTCGTCGCACAGGCGACGGCCGAGGTCCGGGCGGCGCAGATAGATGTCCCGCGCCGGCGCCGCGCTGGACACCCGCAGGGTGGCAAAGCCGAGGCTCTTCACCTCGCCGGCCACCCCGTCCGCATCGAACGGCGTGTGGACCGCATCGCGGGCCTGGGCGTGGGCGAGGGCGAAGCGCAGCACCTCGTCCGTGGGCAGGCTGGCCCCGGTGCGGCCGAGGGCGATGCGGGCGGGCGTGTGGCGGGAGAAGGCCGCCCAGGGATCGCGCGCGATCATGCCGCCCGCCCGGCCACGTAGCCCAGGAGCGGATGGCGGGCATCGGCGGGCAGCAGGCGGCCATCGGGCGCGGTGATGTCCATGCGCTCCAGCCATGCCTCGAACTCCGGCGCACGCTTCAGTCCCAGCACCTCGCGGATGTAGAGCGCATCGTGGAAGGAGGTGGACTGATAGTTCAGCATCACATCGTCGGCGCCGGGAATGCCCATGATGTAGGTGACGCCCGCCGCGCCCAGCAGCGTAAGCAGCGTATCCATGTCGTCCTGGTCGGCCTCGGCGTGGTTGGTATAGCAGACATCCACCCCCAGCGGCACGCCGAGCAACTTGCCGCAGAAATGATCTTCCAGCCCGGCGCGGATGATCTGCTTGCCGTCATAAAGATATTCCGGCCCGATGAAGCCGACCACCGTGTTCACCAGCAGCGGGTTGAAGGCCCGCGCCACCCCATAGGCGCGGGCTTCCAGCGTCTGCTGGTCCACCCCGTGATGTTCCCCGGCGGAGAGAGCCGAGCCCTGGCCGGTCTCGAAATACATGGCGTTCTGCCCCACCGTGCCGCGCTTCAGCGTGCGGGCGGCGTCGGCGCCCTCGGCGAGCAGCTTGAGGTCGATGCCGAAGGAGCGGTTGGCCCCTTGGGTCCCGGCGATGGACTGGAACACCAGGTCCACCGGCGCGCCGCGCTCCATCAGGCCGATGGAGGTGGTGACGTGGGTGAGCACGCAGCTCTGGGTGGGGATCTCGAAGCGGGTGATGACCTCGTCCATGAGCTTCAGCAGGCGCTCGATCACGGGCAGGCTGTCGGAGGCGGGATTGATGCCGATCACCGCGTCGCCGCAGCCATAGAGCAGGCCGTCGAGGATGGCGGCGGAGACGCCGGCGGCATCGTCCGTGGGGTGGTTGGGCTGCAGGCGCACCGCCATGGTGCCGGGCAGGCCGATGGTGTTGCGGAAACGCGTGACCACCCGGCACTTTTTCGCCGCGAGGATGAGGTCCTGGTTGCGCATGATCTTGGAGACGGCCGCCGCCATCTCCGGCGTCAGGCCCGGAGCCAGGCCGGCGAGGACCTCCGACGTTGCCTCATGGGACAGCAGGAAGTCGCGGAAATCGCCCACCGTCATGGCAGACACCGGGGCGAAGGCGGCGGCGTCGTGGCTGTCGAGGATGAGGCGGGTGACCTCGCAGGTCTCGTAAGGCACGAGGGCCTGGGACAGGAACGCCTTCAGCGGCACCTCGGCCAGGCACATCTTGGCGGCCACGTTCTCCTCGGCCGTGGCGGCGGCGATGCCGGCCAGCATGTCGCCGGAGCGGGGCGGCGTCGCCTTGGCCATCAGCTCCTTCAGGTCGGCGAAGACGAAGGATTTCGTGCCGATGCGGTGCACGTAAGCCATGGCCGGTCTCCACGCTCGGTCCGGGGAAGGGTCTCTTCTCCTGCAACAAATATGCCTCTATGGAAACTCCAGCGGTGAAGCCACGCCTTACTTCGGCACCCCGTTGATGACGAAGAGCGCGTTGAGGAACTGGTCCGGCGGGAACTTGCCGAAGCTCCTGGCATAGATGTCGCGGATGCGCTCGGTGCGGTAGAGGTCCGCCAGCGTCGCATCCACCACCAGCCGGAACGCCTGGTCGCCGCGGGGCAAGGCGAGGGCATAGGTCTCGAAGGTGAAATACTGGTCGGAGAGGCTGAGGCGGTTGCCGGTCGGGCTGTTCGAGATCAGGTAGTTGAGGATGCCGCGGTCGCCGAAATAGGCGTCGAGCTTGCCGTCGGCGAGCTGCTTCAGCCCGTCCGGATGGTCGGTGACGGTGACGATGTCGGCGGCGATGCGCATCTGGCCGAGGGTGGCGCGCAAATTTTCCTCCGTGGTGGTGCCGCGCAGCACGCCCACCTTCTTGCCCTTGAGGTCCTCCAGCCCCTTCACCGCCGTGCCGCGGGTGACCACGCCCGCCCCGTCGAGGAAGGTGGGCAGGGAGAAATCCACCAGCGCCCGCCGCGACATGGTCATGGAGGAGGGCTCGCACAGGATGTCGATGCGCCCGTCGCGCACCGCCTCGAAGCGGTCCTCGGCGGTGACCTTCACATAGTCCACCTTGAGGGTCGGCAGCTTCAGCATCCGCTTCACCCCGTCCGCCACCTCGCGGCACAGGTCCACGATATAGCCCGAGGGTTGGCCGTTGGCGGCGGCATAGGAATAGGGCGGGGCGAACTGGCGATAGCCGATGCGGAAGGGTTCGCCGCCGGCCACCCGATCGAGGGTCTGGGCCCCGGCGGAACTCGCAAAGGCGGCGAGCACTGCAAGGGCCATGAGAGTCGTCGACAGGCCTCGCGTGGGGAAGCACCCACCCGATGAGTGACCGGTTCTTGTCGCCATGCCCATTCCCCCCAGATCGCGCCCGCAAGCTCCCACCCGCGGGCGCGATCTTGCCGTGCCCCGCGCGCCGCGCCAAGGGCTGCGTGGTCGGTGCGACGGAATGCAACCTGTCGCCCCCCGCGCAGGCGGCAGCCGCGCGGGTCGTGGTCCGGCAGGAAAGCGCGCGGCTGCGGCACCAAGGCCCGCGTGCCGGTGCGAAAGGCCGCTTGGTCGATGCGGCGACTTATTATATTTCATGGAATATAGCTTGTGCGCCGCCCATCGTTTCGGCGCCGGCATCGTCCGGGGGATTTTCCATGAACGGATTGCTCAATCGGCGCGCGCTTCTCGGCGCGCTCGCCGGCTCCGCCGGGGCGCTTGCCTGGCCGAATCTGCCGGCGCTGGCGGCCCCGGCGCCGGGGCTCGAAATCCTGGGCGCGCCCAATGGCTCCACCATCGTGCTGCTGCGTCTCATCCAGTCCGGGGCGCTCGATCAGGCGGCCCCCGGCGCGGCCTTTCGCCTGTGGCGCGATACGGACGAACTGCGCGCCGCCATCGTCTCCGGCCGCACCGGCCTGTTCACCACTCCCACCCATGTGCCGGCGAACCTCGCCAATCGCGGCCTGCCGCTGAAGCTGTTCGCCATCCTGTCCATGGGCCACCTGTTCGTGGTCTCGGCGGATGAGAGCATCAAGGCGTTCAAGGACCTTGCCGGCAAGGAACTGGTCGGCTTCTTCAAGAACGACATGCCCGACCTCGTCTTCCGCTCCATCGCCAGGGGCCATGGCATGGACCCGGACAAGGACATGACCATCACCTATGTGCGCACCCCCATGGAGGCGGCGCAGATGCTGGCGGCCGGGCGCGCCACCACGGCCATCCTCTCCGAGCCGCCGGCCACCGCGGCCATCATGATGGCGAAGAGGGAGGGGCGCACCTTGAACCGCGCCATCAGCCTGCAGGCGGACTGGAAGGCGCAGCACAACGGCCTCGGCCTGCCCATGGCCGGCATCGCCGTGCACGAGCGCCTGATCGAGCAAAGCCCGGAGCTGATCGCGGCGCTCGGCGCCGGCCTGCCGGGCGCCCGCGACTGGGTGATGGCCAACAAGAGCGAGGCCGGCCAGCTCGCCGAGCAGAAGATGGATGTGAAGGCCCACATGTTCGCCAACGCCCTCGACCACTTCAACGTGGTGGCCGAGCCGGCGGCGCAGCAGAAGGCCGGCCTCATCGCCTTCTACGAGACCCTGCTCGCCTTCGAGCCCGATGCGCTGGCCGGCAAGCTGCCGCCCGACAGCTTCTACATGAATTTCTGAGGCGGCGATGGCCTGGGCCGACCGCAGCCGCCCCGTCGCGCGCCTCCGGGCGAAGGGCACGCCGCCCCGGGTGAACCGGGCACGCGAACCGGCCTTCGCGGTGGCACAGTGGACGGCCACGGGCCTCAGCCTCCTCGCCCTGGCGTGGCAATGGGGCGCCATGGCCCTCGGCCCCTTCGTGCTGCCGAGCCTTCAGGACACGGGGCAGGCCGTGGTGCACCTGGTGGTGAGCGGGGTAGCCGGCCCGGCGCTCCTTGCCACCCTGGTCCATGCCCTCGGCGGGTGCCTTGTGGGGGGCGCGGTGGGGCTGGTGCTGGGCATTGCCGGCGGGCTGGTGCTGCCGGTGGGGGCCATGTCCCGCCCGGTGTTCACGGCGCTGCTGGGCACGCCGCCCATCGCCTGGGTGGTGCTGGCGCTGCTGTGGTTCGGCCCCGGCGGCGCGGCGGCGGGCTTCACCGTGGCGATCACCGCCGCGCCGATCCTCTTCCTCGCGGCGCTGGAGGGCGTCGCCAGCCGCGATCCGGCCCTCACCGAGATGGCCGTTCTCTATCGCGCGCCGCCGCTCCAGCGCCTCACCGACCTTGTGTTGCCGGCGCTGGCGGACTTCCTGTTGCCGGCTTTGGCCACGGCGCTCGCCTTCTCCTTCAAGGTGGCGGTGATGGCGGAAGTGCTGAGCGGCGCCGACGGGGTCGGCGGCGGCCTCGCCACCGCCCGTTCCCATTTCGACCTTGCCGCCACCATGGCGTGGATCGTGCTCGCGGTCGTTGTCCTGCTCGTGGCCGATGCCCTGCTGCTGGCGCCCCTGCGCGGCTGGCGGGCATCGCGGGCGGAGGCCTGACCGTGCTGGCGCTGGAAGGGCTGCATCTGGGCTTTGGCGGCGTGCCGGTGCTGGCGGGCATCGACCTGGCGGTGAAGCGCGGCGAACTGGTGGTGCTGCTCGGCCCCTCCGGCTGCGGCAAGACCAGCCTGCTGCGCCTCGCCGCCGGCGTTGAGGCGGTGCAGGCCGGGCGCGTGGCCAACGGCTTCGCGCGGACCGCCATGGTGTTCCAGGACCCGCGACTGATGCCCTGGGCCGACGCCCGCGACAATGCCGCCTTCGGCCTCAAGGCGCTCGGCATGGCCCGGGCGGAGCGCCGCGCGGCCGCGGCGGCGATCCTGCGGCGGCTCGGTCTGGGCGACGCCGATCTCGGCAAACGGCCGGCGCAGCTTTCCGGCGGCATGCAGCAGCGCGTCGCCATCGCCCGCGCCTTCGCGCTGAAGCCGGACCTCGTGCTGATGGACGAGCCCTTCTCCGCCCTCGACGTGGGCTTGCGCGGCCATCTTCAGGCGCTGCTGCGGGCCGAGGTGGAAGGGGCGGGGGCGGCGGCCCTGTTCGTCACCCACGACATCACCGAGGCGGTGCGCCTTGCCGATCGCATCGTGGTGCTGTCGCCCCGCCCGGCGCGGGTGGTGGCGGATCTTCCGCAGGCGCCGGTCCGCCCCGATGCCGCGCCCGGAGCGGTGTTCGAGGCCGCAGCGGCCCTCTTGAAGCGGCCGGAGGTGGCGGCGGCGCTTGCTGCACCGGTGACCACGGGAGCGCCCTTGCGGGGCGATCCGGCTGGGCTCTCATGCCTCGGCAAGCCGGCTCCCGCGCGCTGAAAACAGCTTTTATCCCCGAACCGGATCGGAGGCGGCCGCGCGGCGCACCCGTTCGGCGAAGCGCGCGACGGCGTCCTGCTCCAGCGAGCGCTGGATGGCCTTTGCCGCCACCACGCCGTCCGCCATGGAGGTGGCGCAGCACGGATGCATGCGCTGGGCGATCTCGCCGATGGCGTAGAGGTCGGGGATGGCGGTCTCGCAATCCGCGCTCGTCTCCACGAAGCCGCGCGGGTCGCGGGCGAGGTTGAGATGCCGGGCGTAGGGCAGGTAGGGCTCCCAGCCGTACAGCACCACGATGCGGTCGAAGCGCCGGCCCGCCACCTCGGGGATTTCGGGTGCCACCGGATAGGCGCCGATGCGCACGTCCGCGGGGGGCACCTTCTCCAGGAACTCCCGCCGGGCGCGGATGGTGCGGGCGAACAGGGTGATGCGTTCCGCCCCGCGCTTGCGCACGAAGATGTAGTTCTCGAAGGCATTGTCGCCGCCGCCGAGGATGGCGACGGACTGCCGCTCGAAAACCGCGTTGAACATGGTGCGGCCGGGACCGATGATCACCTCGTGGGATTCCGTGAAGCCGCCCTTCACCGGCCGCACCCCGGAGGCGAGCACGCAGGCGCGCCCAAGCAGCGTTTCGCCGCCCGCCGTGGTGATGCGGAAGCCGCCCTCCACCAGTTCCAGGGCGGTGACGGACTCGCCGAGGCGGCAGACGATGTCATGCTCCATCACATGGCGATGGATTTCGGCGGCGACCTCGAACCCGGTCCTGTCGCGGACGGGGGCCATCCACTTGTTGGGATAGGGATTGTCGTTCTGCAGGCCGCCGAGGACCTGCCTGCGCTCGACGATGCAGGGGCGGAAACCGAGCATCTTCAGCCACAGGGCGCATGACGCTCCCGCTGGCCCCCCGCCGATGATCACCGCGTCGAACATGGCTTCCGCCGCCGTCGTTACCGTCGCTTCGAATACGAAACTCTATGCGAGGTGGATCGCTCCGCCTAGTGAAGGCGTTGTCGGACCGCCGCCGTCCCGCCGCTTCGTCGATGAACGGCGCGCTCTAACGGGAAGCGTGGGGATCCCCTTGGCCTCACGCCATCATCATACGCGCCATGTCGGCGCCGGCGAGGGGGCGGCCCAGCGTGCGGGCGGCGTCGCAGGCGCGGAGCACCTGGGCGGCGTTGTTCGGCGCAACGGTGCCGTCGGGGGCGAACAGGTTGTTCTCGAAGCCCACGCGCACATGCCCGCCCAGCCCCGCCGCCACCGTGGCGCAGGCATTCTCCTTGGGTCCGAAGGCGCACATGGACCACAGCGGCGCCGTCTGCGCCCCCGCCGCGAGGAAGGGCAAAAGATCGGTGGGCTGGGACACCTGTCCGGTGGTGTAGCGCCCCAGCACGAACAGCGGGAAATCCTGCCCCTCGCCCAGCACGCCGCGCGCCTTGAGGGCGCCATAGCGCACCACGTCCTCGGCACTGTAGAGGATGACCTGCGTGAGGATGCGCTCGCGCCGCACGAAGGCGAAGAAATCCGCCGCCGCCGTCTCGGCCGCCGCGTCGGGAATGATCTCCCGGAGCGCCAGCGACACCGCTTCCGGCCTCACGTCGCGCACCACCGCCATCTGCTCCGGCGCCTTGTAGCGGCCCGCCGCCTCCGAGGTGATCTGGAGCACGAGACGGTCGCCCACCGCCGCCCTTATGGCAGCCGAGGCGTCGCGGTAGGCGTCGGCGTCCAGCAGGTGCTGGCCCTCGGCATCGCGCACATGGAAATGGAGCATCGCCGCGCCGGCCTCCAGGCTCTCGGCTGCCGTGCGGGCGAGGTCCGCCGCGCTCATGGGCAGGGCCGGGTGGTCCGCCTTGGTGCGGGTGGCGCCATTGGGGGCGTTGGCGACGATGAGGGGCGGCCAGTCGAAGGCGGACACGGGCGCGGGATCGGCGGCGGGGTTGGTCC
>NZ_JAIVFO010000239.1 GCF_029991245.1 Xanthobacter autotrophicus | reverse complement strand
CCCCCGCAAGCGGGAGAGGGTTCCACAGCGCGCCCGGTTGCAGCAAACAGGCATTGGAACCGAGGAGCCTCCCACCCCCGCTTTGATCCACCCCCTTGCGCCCGCGCCCGCGCTTCGCTCTTGTGGCGGCACACCGGCACGGGAAGCCCGCGACCATGAGCCTTTTTCGCGTCTATGCCCGTACCATCGGCCTGTTGGGACCAGAAGCCCGGCTTGGCGCGGTGCTGGTGGTCTCGAACCTGATGCTGGCCATCGCCCAGTTCGCCGAGCCGATCCTGTTCGGCCGCATCGTGGATACCCTGGCCGCCACCAAGGCCGACAGCCGCCTGCCCACCTTCGACGACCTCACCCCCCTGCTCGCCGCCTGGGTGGGCTTCGGACTGTTCAACATCGGCGCCGGCGTGCTGATTTCGCTGCACGCGGACCGCCTCTCCCATCGCCGCCGCCTCGGCATCCTCACGCAATATTTCGAGCATGTGCTGCAATTGCCGCTCAGCTTCCACGGCGAGACCCATTCCGGCCGCCTGCTGAAGGTGATGCTGGAGGGCGTGGATTCCCTGTGGGGCCTGTGGCTCTCCTTCTTCCGGCAGGATTGCGCCGCCATCATCTCGCTGGTGGTGCTGGTGCCGGTGGGTATCTGGATCAACTGGCGGCTGGGCCTGGTGCTGATCGTGCTGATGGCGGTGTTCGGCATCGTCACCGGCTATGTCATCCGCCGCACCGAGGCCATGCAGCGGGAGGTGGAGGAATATAATTCCGACCTCGCCGAGCAGACCTCCGACGCCCTGGGCAACGTGGCCGTGATCCAGAGCTACACCCGCACCGAGGCCGAGGTCTCCGGCCTGAAGGCCACGGTGAACCGGGTGCTGGCGGTGCAGATCCCGGTGCTGTCGTGGTGGGCCCTGGTGTCCATGGCCACCAAGGCGGCGACCACGCTGACCATCCTCGCCATCCTGCTCATCGGCACCTGGCTGTATCTCCACAACATGGCCGCCATCGGCGACATCGTCACCTATGTGGCCTTCGCCAACATGCTCATCGGCCGGCTCGACCACACGGTGAGCTTCTTCAACCAGCTGATGATGTCGGCCCCGCAGCTCGCCCAGTTCTTCGAGGTGCTGGACACGGTGGGCTCGGTGCGCGACCGGCCGGGGGCGAAACCCCTGCCGCAGGTGGCCGGCGACGTGGTGTTCGACGACGTCTCCTTCTCCTACGACGGCAAGCGCACCGCGGTGGAGGACGTTTCCTTCCATGCGGCGCCGGGCCAGACCTTCGCCTTCGTGGGCACCACGGGAGCGGGCAAGTCCACCGCGCTGGCGCTGCTGCACCGGGTGTTCGACCCGCAGTCGGGGTCGATCCGCATCGACGGGGTGGACATCCGCGACGCGACGCTCTCCTCCCTGCGCCATGCCATCGGCGTGGTGTTCCAGGAGCCGCTTTTGTTCAACCGCTCCATCGAGGACAATTTGCGGGTCGGCAAGCCCGACGCCACCGAGGCCGAGATGCGCGAGGCGCTGTCCCGCGCCCAGGCGCTGGAGCTGGTGGAACGCAATCCCCTCGGCCTCAAGGCGGTGGTGGGCGAGCGCGGCCGGGCGCTGTCCGGCGGCGAGCGCCAGCGCCTGTCCATCGCCCGCGCCCTGCTGAAGAACCCGCCCATCCTCATCCTCGACGAGGCCACCAGCGCGCTGGACGCCGCCACGGAAGTGAAGGTGCAGGCCGCTTTGGACGAGGTGATGAAGGACCGCACCACCCTGGTCATCGCCCATCGCCTGGCCACCGTGCGCAATGCCGACCGTATCCTGGTATTCGAGCGCGGCTGCGTGGTGGAGGCCGGCACCTTCGATGAGCTGGTGCATCTCGGCGGCCGGTTCGCCGCCCTCGCCCGTGCCCAGTTCATGACCGGCGGGGCAGATATGGTGCATCCCATCGTGGAAACGTAACCGGATGGAAAGGTTTTCAGGATCGCAATTCCGGCATTTCCCGGACTGGGGCAAGAATGTGGCAAACAGATCCTGCCCCTTGGCGCCAATGCTTGCCTTCTGCCGCCCTGTTGCGCCTTTCCCGGCGGGGAGAAAGCGGGTAATGAAGAAACTATACGGTGACGAGCTATTCTGACTGACACGGGAGTTGAGCGGTTGGCGCGCACGAAATCCAGTCCCGTCGCCCGGGCGACTTCCATCCTTGGAACGTGGCTTGGAATTTGCCGTGGAACCTGCCTCGGTCTCGCCGCTGCGGTGCCGGGCTTCGCCCTCGCAGGTGCCTTGCTCGCAGGTTCCGCCCAGGCCAATCCGGTGCTGCTGGTGGAGGCCGACACCGGCCGGGTGCTGGACCAGAAGGAAGCCGGGCGGCCATGGCATCCCGCTTCCGTCACCAAGCTGATGACCGTCTACGTGGCGCTCAACGCGGTGAAGAACGGCCGCCTCACCCTGGACACGCCTCTCACCGTCTCGGCGGCCGCGGCCTCCCAGCAGCCCTCCAAGATGGGCTTCAGGCCGGGCACCGTGGTCACCCTCGACAACGCCATGAAGATGGTGCTGGTGAAGTCGGCCAACGACATGGCCTGGGTGGTGGGCGAAGGCGTGGCCGGCTCCATGCCCGCCTTCGTGGCGGAGATGAACACCACCGCCGCCCATCTGGGCATGAGCGGCACCCATTTCGAGAATCCCAACGGCCTGCCGGACCCGGACCAGATCACCACCGCCCGTGATCTCGCCATCCTGGCGCGGGCCATCATCTATCATTTCCCCGAGCATGAGGCCCTGTTCCGCATCCCGGCCATCAAGATCGGCAAGGCGGTGCTGCGCAACTACAACCGCCTGATCGACCGCTATCCCGGTGCCGACGGCATGAAGACCGGCTTCGTCTGCGGCTCCGGCTACAATCTGGTCGCCACCGCCACCCGCGGCAACAAGCGCCTCATCGCCGTGGTGCTGGGCGCCCGCTCGGGCACCGCCCGCACCGAGCAGGCGGCGCTGCTGTTCGAGAAGGGCTTCCAGTCGTCCTGGGGCGTGTTCGGGGCGGCGCAGCCGCTTTTGTCCAACATCTCCAACACCGGCGGCCCGGCCTACGACATGAAGCCCGAGGTGTGCGGCGGCAAGCGCGCCGTGACCGCGTCCGAGGCCGACGACGAGCCCGAGAGCAGCAGCAGCGGCGGCTTCGCCTTCGCCGCGCCGGTGCTGCCCAAGTCCGGCGCCGAGCTGCTGCAGACCCTGCCGCCCTCCATGCCGCCGGTGGTGGTCTATGTGGGCACCCGCGGCGCGCCGCAGGACCTCGCCACGGCCTATCCCGAGGACGAGAAGCCGAAGAAGAAGCCCGGCGCCAAGGATACCAAGCAGGCCAAGGCGTCCGCCGGCAGCGAGAGCGCCTCGGCCGAAAGCGGCGACAGCGCGAAACCTGCGGCCAAGCCGAAGCCCAAGACCGCTGCCAGCAAGCCCGCGACCGCGACCGCCAGCGCCGCTGACGAGCCCAAGGCGGCGGCCAAGCCCAAGGACGGCAAGGCCACGAGCACCACCGCCTCCAGCGATAAGCCCGCGAGCGGCACCGCCCAGAAGAAGCAGGTGCAGCCCCAGGCGCCGGTGACCGCGGGCTCGGTGCCCGCGCCGAAGCCCAAGCCCAAGCCGAAGCCCGCCGAAACCC
>NZ_JAIVFO010000238.1 GCF_029991245.1 Xanthobacter autotrophicus | reverse complement strand
CCCGCCCCGGCGGGAGATCTTGATCCCATCCCGTTGACGACGAACGATTTCAGAGACCTCCCGGCCCTGCCAAGCCATCCATCGCGCCCTGTCCCGCGGGGGCCGCCACCCCGACCCGACCCCGTGACCCCGACAAAACGCCGCAGTGATTAGAGGTATCTAAAAACCTAGCCGGTTAAGGTTAATAGAAGGTTGACGGCGCAAATGCGGCGGGCTTCGGGCATTATCATTTCATTAACCGGGTCGGATTTCCCGCCATGTCGAAGCGCATCTCGCCTCCCCGCCTCCTGCTGGCCCTCGCCGCGGCGCTCCTGTGCGCCGGCGTGAGCGCCGCCAGTGCTCAAGAGCAGCGGGCACAGAACACACGCTTCGCCAATCTCGCCTCCGCCTTCGCCCCGCGCCATCTCGCCGACGGGCGCGTCACCACCGCCCCCACCGGCTATGTGCGCTTCTGCGCCGATCACAATCATGACTGCGAGGCGGCGGGCACGGGCCTCGGCGTGATGAAGCTCGACACCCAGCGCACCGCCGAGCTGGAACGCATCAACCGCACCGTGAATGACGCGGTCCAGCCCGAGACCGACCTTGATCACTACGGCGAGACCGAGCGCTGGGCCTATCCCGACGACAGCCGCGGCGATTGCGAAGACTATGTGCTGGAAAAGCGCCGCCGCCTCATCAATCTGGGCTGGCCCAGCTCGGTCCTGCTCATCACCGTGGTCCGCGACCGCGAGGGCGACGGCCATGCCGTGCTCACGGTCATGACCGACAAGGGCGACCTGATCCTCGACAACCAGGAAACCGACATCCGCGCCTGGAAGGACACGGGATACCGCTACGTGAAGCGCCAGTCCCAGGTCGATCCCTCCACCTGGGTGTCCCTGGGCGAGACCCGCGTGCCGCCAGTGGTGGGCACCGGGCGCTGATCCCGGTGCATCGCAAGACGGCGCTTAAGTCTTTGACGCTTGAGTCTTCGACGCTTCAGCCTTCCGCCTGCGCGGCTTCGGCCACGCCACGGCGGCGAGACGGGCCGGAACCGACGCCGCGGTTCCGGCCCGTTTTCCTTTTTGGGCGCAACTCGCCCGATCAGTCGATGCGCTTCAGGCCCTTGGCATAGCGCTGCCAATTGTGCTGGTAGTGCTCGGCGGTGCCGATGAGGCGCGCCGCCGTCGCCTCGTCGATCTGCCGCGCCACCTTGGCCGGCGCGCCGACGATGAGGGAGAAGGGCTCGAACACCTTGCCCTCGGTGACCAGCGCCTTGGAGCCGACAAGACAGCTTGCGGCGATGTTCGCCCCGTTCAGCACCGTGGAGCCCATGCCGATGAGGCTGCCGTCGCCCACGACGCAGCCGTGCAGGGTCGCCATATGGCCCACGGTCACGTTGGTGCCGAGGGTGAGCGGAAAGCCGGGATCGGTGTGGAGAACGCAGTTTTCCTGGATGTTGGACCCCTCCCCCACCACGATGGGTTCGTTGTCGCCGCGCAGCACGCAGCCGAACCACACGCTGGCGCCTTCCTTCAGGGTCACGTTGCCGATAATCACCGCGTCCGGCGCGATCCAGTAGTGTCCCGAGGCGGGCAGGGTGGGCGCGACACCGTCGAGGGCATAGATGGGCATGGCGGTCTCCGGTCGGGTACAGGGTCCGGATGCGTCACTATACCGGCCCCGGCCTGCGTGCTAGCGTCGAAGCGCATCCCGCTGGCGCCATGCTGGCGTAAATCGTCGGCGCAACCCGCGTGTCCGGTTCGAACCTTCCGAAGCCCTGCGTGTCGATCCCCCCGCTCTCCCCCGATCAGACCCGCCTGCTGCACGACGGCTATCAGGCCCAGGTGCGCGGCCTTCTGGACGATGCGGCCCGCCAGTATCGCAAGATCCTGAAGAGCGTGCCCGACCATCCCGACGTCATGCACCTTCTGGCCATGGTGCGCTCGCGCCAGCACCGCACCGACGAGGCCATCGCGCTCTACCGCGCCGCCGCCGCGCTCAAGCCGCAAGACGCCAAGCTCTGGTACAATCTCGGCCTCGCCTACACGTCCGTGGAGCGCAACGGCGAGGGCGCCGATGCCTTCGCCCGTGCCCTCGCGCTGGATCCGTCCCTCCCCGAGGGCACCGGCATGCTGTTTTCGGCGCGCCGCTCGGTCTGCGACTGGCGGGACGACGCCCGGCTCCTGGCGGCGATCGCCCGCGCCGGGGACCCTGCCCAGCCGGAGATCCCGCCGTTCTTCACCTTGTGGCTCGACGACCCCGCGCTCCAGCTGGCGGCCGCGCGCCGCACCGTCCATCGCCGCTGCGCCGGCATTGCACCAAAACCCCTGCCCGCCCGCGAGCCTGCGGATGGGCGGGTGCGCATCGGCTATCTGTCGGCCGATTTCCGCAACCACCCGACCACCCATCTTCTGGTCCGGCTACTGGAGGTCCACGACCGCTCGAAGTTCGAGATCACCGCCTTCTCCATCGGGCCGAACGACGCCTCCCCTGCCCGCAAGCGGGTGGAGGCGAGCGTGGACCGCTTCATCGACTGCGAACGCGACCAGCCGTTTGAGACCGCCGAACGCGCCCGCCGCCTCGGCATCCATATCCTGGTGGATGTGATGGGCCACACCAACGGCAACCGCATGGAGATCTTCGCCGGCCGCGCCGCGCCGGTGCAGGTGAGCTATCTGGGCTATCCGGGCACCAGCGGCGCCGATTTCATGGACTATGTGATCGCCGATCCCTTCGTCCTGCCGCTAGAAGACGCCCGCTTCTTCAGCGAGAAGGTGGTCCACCTTCCGGACACCTACCAGCCCAACGACCCGACCCTCGCCGTCGCCGCCCGCCCCGGCCGGGCGGAATGCGGCCTGCCGGCCAGCGGCTTCGTGTTCTGCGCCTTCAACAACGCCCGCAAGCTCGATCCGGCGACCTTCGCCCTCTGGATGCGCCTGCTCGCGCGGGTGCCGGGCAGCGTGCTGTGGCTGCTCGCCGGCGATGAAGCCCGCGCCCATCTCAGGCGCGCGGCCGAGGCCGCCGGCGTGGCGCCCGACCGGCTCATCTTCGCCCCCCACCGCCCGTTGCCGGAGCACCTGGCCCGCATGGCGCTGGCGGACCTCTTCCTCGACACCTTTCCCTATACCGCCCACACCACCGCCTCGGATGCGCTGCGGGTGGGGCTGCCGCTGGTGACGCGGACCGGCCGCTCCTTCGCCTCGAAGGTGGCGGGCCGCCTGATGCAGCTGTCCGGTCTGGGCGATCTCGTCACCGACAGCGTGGACGCCTACGAGGCGCTCGCCCTGTCCCTCGCCGGGGACCCGGACCGGCTTTCCGCCCTCCGCGCCCGCCTTGAGGACGGCGCGGCGCGCGAACGCCTGTTCGACATCCAGCGCTACCGCGCGCAGATCGAGGCCGCCTATCTCGCCATGATGGATCGCGCCGTGGCCGGCGCCGCGCCGGACCATATCGCCATGGCGCCGACCGTGGCGCAGGGGTCCGGCGCCTGAACGGTCAAGGCCCGGAACGGTGTGGCGCCTTGCCTTGGCTATCGCCTCGATCCTGCCCATGCTAGAGCACCCGCCGATCGGCCTGCGGCGCATGCTGATCGGATCGGGCTCCAGAGGTGGTTTTCAAGGAAAAACAACGCGACGCCATGCCTCCTTCCCCAC
>NZ_JAIVFO010000237.1 GCF_029991245.1 Xanthobacter autotrophicus | reverse complement strand
CCTCCTCCCCCGCCCTGGTGCCGGCCGGCATCGTGGTCCCTGCGGCAATGCAGCCGCCCTTTTCGGTGCCTGAATCCGCCGCAGCGGCGGTCCCCACCCTTGCGGAGAACGCCGCTGCGGAGCAAAACGGAAAAGGCTAGGTCGACTTAAATGCGAATAAGTTGCAATTGCAGTTTTGTGGGCCTATTTTTGCAAATGGATCGCAAATTGATGCGATGATTGGATTGGAGCGCGGCTTGATGCGCTGCCCTGACTTTTTGGCGGCTGGTTCTTCGGCCCATTGCCTGGTTCATTCCTTCGGCCGCGTCTTTTCGACGGCCGGCGTCGTGCTTCTCGCCTCCCTGGTGGCGGTGGCAGCGTTGTCCGCCGGGCCAGCGCGGGCGGCAGACAAGCTGAAGGTGGTCACCACCTTCACCATCATCGCCGACATGGCGAAGACCGTGGCGGGCGATGCCGCGCAGGTGGAGAGCATCACCAAGCCCGGCGCCGAGATCCACAATTACCAGCCCACCCCCGGCGACCTCATCAAGGCGCAGGGCGCCAACCTGATCCTGTGGAACGGCCTGAACCTGGAACTGTGGTTCGAGAAATTCTTCAGCCGCCTGAAGGGCGTGCCCAGCGTGGTGATCTCCGACGGCGTCGAGCCCATGGGCATCACGGAGGGCCCCTACAGCGGCAAGCCCAATCCCCATGCCTGGATGTCGCCCGCCGCCGCCCTCATCTACGTGGACAACATCCGCGACGCGCTGGTGAAATACGATCCGGCCAACGCCGCCACCTACAAGGCGAACGCCGAGGCCTACAAGGCGAAGATCACCGCCACCATCGCCCCCATCCGCGCCGAGCTTGAAAAGGTGCCGCCGGACCAGCGCTGGCTGGTCACCAGCGAGGGCGCCTTCAGCTATCTGGCGCGGGATTTCGGCCTGAAGCCGCTCTACCTGTGGCCCATCAACGCCGACCAGCAGGGCACGCCCCAGCAGGTGCGCCGCGTGGTGGACCGCATGCGGGCGGACAAGATCCCCGCCATCTTCTCCGAGAGCACCATCTCCGCCGAACCCGCAAAGCAGGTGGCGCGGGAGACCGGCGCCCGATATGGCGGCGTGCTCTATGTGGATTCGCTGAGCGACGCCGCGGGCCCCGTGCCCACCTATCTGGACCTGCTGCGGGTCACCTCCGCCACCATCGCCGAGGGGTTGGCGACGGACCTCGCCCAGGGCGCGCCGCGATGAATGCCCCCCTCGATCCAACCCTGTCGCACGTGGACGCCGCCGGCGCCGGCCTTAACGTCGCCCACGTCACCGTCACCTACCGCAACGGCCACACCGCCCTGCGCGACGCGAGCTTCGAGATCCCGACCGGCACCATCACCGCGCTGGTGGGGGTGAACGGCTCGGGCAAGTCCACCCTGTTCAAGACCATCATGGGCTTCCTCTCGGCGTCGAAGGGGTCCGTGACCATCCTCGGCATGAGCGTGCGCGACGCGCTGAAGCGCAACGTGGTGGCCTATGTGCCCCAGGCCGAGGAGGTGGACTGGACCTTCCCGGTGCTGGTGGAAGACGTGGTGATGATGGGCCGCTACGGCCACATGAATTTCCTGCGCATGCCCCGCCGCGCCGACCATGAGGCGGTGACGGCGGCGCTCGGCCGCGTCAACATGCTGGAGTTCCGCAACCGCCAGATCGGCGAACTGTCCGGCGGGCAGAGGAAGCGCGTGTTCCTCGCCCGCGCGCTGGCGCAGGACGCCCGCGTGATCCTGCTCGACGAGCCCTTCACCGGCGTGGACGTGAAGACCGAGGACGCCATCATCGCCCTGCTGAAAGCCCTGCGCGACGAGGGGCGGGTGATGCTGGTCTCCACCCATAATCTGGGCTCGGTGCCGGAATTCTGCGACCGCACGGTGCTCATCAAGGGCACGGTGCTGGCCTATGGGCTGACCTCGGAGATCTTCACGCAGGTGAACCTGGAGAAGGCCTTCGGCGGCGTGCTGCGCCATTTCGTGCTGGACGAGAGCCACTCCACCGCCGCCGGCACGCTGGGCGTGCTCACCGACGACGAGCGCCCCCTCGTGCTCTACAAGGACCGCCCCGCCGCCAGCGGCACCGCCGGCTCGTCGGAGGGGATCGGATGATGGCCCTGCTCCTCGAACCCTTCGCCTATTCCTACATGGTCAATGCCATGTGGGTGAGCGCGCTGGTGGGGGCGGTGTGCGCGTTTCTCTCCGCCTTCCTCATGCTGAAGGGCTGGTCGCTCATCGGCGACGCCCTGTCCCACGCCATCGTGCCGGGGGTGGCGGGGGCCTACATGCTGGGCCTGCCGTTCTCGCTGGGCGCCTTCTTCTCCGGCGCGCTGGCGGCCGGGGCCATGCTGTTTTTGCAGGAGCGCACCAAGCTGAAGGAAGACGCCGTCATCGGCCTCATCTTCACGTCCTTCTTCGGCCTCGGCCTGTTCATGGTCTCGCTCTCCCCCACCTCGGTGAACGTGCAGACCATCGTGCTCGGCAACATCCTCGCCATCTCGCCGGCCGACACGTTGCAACTGGCGCTCATCGGCTTTGTCTCGCTGGGCATCTTGCTGGTGTTCTGGAAGGACCTGATGGTGACCTTCTTCGACGAGAGCCACGCCCGTTCCATCGGCCTCAACCCCACCTTCCTGAAGATCATGTTCTTCACGCTGCTGTCGGCCTGCACGGTGGCGGCGCTGCAGACGGTGGGGGCCTTCCTCGTCATCGCCATGGTGGTGACGCCGGGGGCCACCGCCTATCTGCTCACCGACCGCTTCCCCCGCCTCATCACCCTGTCGGTGCTGATCGGCGCGGGCACGAGCTTTGCCGGCGCCTATCTCTCCTATTTCGTGGACGGGGCGACGGGGGGCATCATCGTGGTGCTGCAGACCCTCATCTTCCTCACCGCCTTCGTGTTCGCCCCCAAGCACGGGCTGCTGGCGGCGCGGCGGCAGGCGGCGCTGGCGCTGAAGGAGGGCGGGGCGTGATGGACACTCTGCTCGCGCCGTTCCAGTTCGATTTCATGTTGAGCGCGCTGGCCATCTCGGCGCTGGTGGCGGTGCCCATGGCGCTGCTCTCCTGCTTCCTGGTGCTGAAGGGCTGGTCGCTGATGGGCGATGCCGTCTCCCACGCCGTGCTGCCCGGCGTGGTGCTGGCCTATATGGCCGGCCTGCCGCTGGCCCTCGGGGCCTTCGTGGCCGGAATGGTGTGCGCGCTGGGCACCGGGTACCTGAAGGCCAACAGCCGCATCAAGGAAGACACGGTGATGGGCGTGGTCTTCTCCGGCATGTTCGGGCTGGGGCTGGTGCTCTACACCAAGATCCAGTCGGACGTGCACCTCGACCATATCCTGTTCGGCGACATGCTGGGTGTGACCTGGGGCGATATCGCCGAAAGCGCCATCATCTGCGGCCTCGTGACGGTGGCGCTGCTGGCCAAATGGCGCGACCTGCTGCTGAACGCGTTCGATCCCGCGCAGGCGCGCGCAGTGGGCCTGCGCGTCGGGCTCTTGCACTACGGGCTGCTGGTGATGCTGTCGCTGACCATCGTCGCGGCACTGAAGGCGGTGGGCATCATCCTCGCCGTGTCGCTGCTGATCGCGCCGGGGGCCATCGCCTTCCTCGTCACCCGCCGCTTCGGCGTCATGCTGGTGG
>NZ_JAIVFO010000236.1 GCF_029991245.1 Xanthobacter autotrophicus | reverse complement strand
GCCCGCGACCCTCGCCGTGCTCTACCCCGCCCGCCAGCTGGTGCCGTTGAAGGTGAAGGCCTTCGCCGACATGCTGGTGGACCAGGGCCGCCGCTACATCGCCCAGGAACTGGGGAAGATCGGGGAGCGGCTGTCCGCCTGACCGCAAAGCCAAGTCCAGGTTGGCCGCGTTCATCCTTGCGCCGCTCCCCGCCCCCGCCCCCTGCCCCGCGTCAGTGGGCCTCGGCCTGCTTCGCCGCCGCGACGATCTCCTCGGTGGAGGTCTGCTTCACGCCGTTGAAGAAGACGTTGAGCAGCACGGCGACGATGGCGCAGAGCAGGATGCCGCTCTCCAGCAGCGGATGCAGCTCGTGCGGCAGGTTCTTGAAGAAGTTGGGCGAAACCAGCGGGATCATGCCGAAGCCCACCGACACCGCGACGATGAACAGGTTGAAGCGGTTGGTCTTGAAATCGACGCCGGTGAGGATGCGCGCGCCGGTGGCCGCGACCATGCCGAACATGACGAGGCCCGCGCCGCCCAGCACCACCTGGGGCACGGCCTCCACCAGCGCCGCCATCTTCGGCAGAAGGCCGAGGCCGAGCATGATGACGCCACCCGTCACCGTCACCCAGCGCGAGCGCACGCCGGTGACGCCGACGAGGCCCACGTTCTGCGAGAAGGAGGTGTAGGGGAAGGTGTTGAAGATGCCGCCGAGGAAGGTGCCGACGCCATCCGCGCGCAGGCCCTTGGTCAGCGCCTTCTGGTCCACCGGCTTGCCGGTGATGTCCGAGAGGGCGAGGAACATGCCGACCGACTCGATCATCACCACGATCATCACGATGCACATGGTGATGATGGGCACGAGGTGGAACGTGGGCATGCCGAAGTGGAACGGCAGGATCACGTCGAACCACGACGCCGCCGCCACCTTCTCGAAATGCATGAGGCCGAGGAAGGTCGCCAGCACCGCGCCGGCGATGATGCCGAGCAGCACCGCCACATTGGCGAGGAAGCCCTTGCCCCACTTGATGAGGCCCAGCACCACCAGCATCACGAACAGCGAAATGCCGAGGCCCTGGAGCTGGCCGTAATTGGGATTGGCCACCTGCACCACCTTGCCGTCGATGGTCTGGGTGAAGAAGGGAATGCCCCCGCCGGCCCAGTTGATGCCCACCCGCATCAGCGAGATGCCGATGATGAGGATGATGGTGCCGGTCACCACCGGCGGGAACAACGGCAAAAGCCGCGACACAAAGGGCGCGACGATGATGCCGAAGATGCCCGCCGCGATTACCGAGCCGTAGATGCCGAGCAGGCCGATCTCAGGGCTCGCCGCCATGGAGAGCATGGGGCCGACCGAGGCGAAGGTGACGCCCATCATCACCGGCAGGCGGATGCCGACTCCGAAGAAGCCGAGGCACTGGGCCAGCGTCGCGAGACCGCAGGCGAACAGGTCGGCGCTGATGAGGAAGGCCACATCCTGGGGCGGCAGCTTCAGCGCGCGGCCGATGATGAGCGGCACCGCCACGGCACCGGCATACATGACGAGCACATGCTGGAGGCCGAGGACGGCAAGTTTTGGAGCTGGCAGTATTTCGTCTACGGGATGAACGGCTTCGGACATGAGGTCCCCCTGGAAAGCAAGTCGGGTCAGGTGCGGAAGGGCGTTTTCGTTTATTGGCGCCATCTTTGCGTGCGGCGCGGGTACCGGTCCGGCGGGTCTGCCCAACGTATCGGCATGCCTAATGAAAGATCAAATCGGGCGCCGTGAAAACCGTTGGATAATCGTAAGATCTTCCAATATTTTTGGGAAATGGATCGTCCCCAACCGGGTTATGCTGCCGTGCAGCGGATCTTTTGACCGCAAGGCCTGCGAGGGAAAAATGGGGCGCCTGTCCACGCATGTACTCGACACCGTCGCCGGTGGTCCGGCGGCCGATGTGGTGGTTGAACTTTACCGTTTGGCACCGGATGGCTCGCGCACGCTCCTGACCGAGCGCCGGACCAATGCGGACGGGCGTACCGACACGCCCCTGCTCGCGGGCGACGAGTTCAAGGCCGGCACCTACGAGCTTCAGTTCCACATTGGCGCGCATTTCCGCACCACCGGAGCGCCGGCCTCCGACCCGCCCTTCCTCGACGTGGTGCCCCTGCGCTTCTCGCTGGCGGACGACGGGCATTATCATGTGCCCCTGCTCTGCTCGCCGTGGAGCTACTCCACCTATCGGGGCTCCTGAGTGATGAGCGCGCCCATCGATCCCATCACCGGCCGACCCTACCCGCGCGACCTCATCGGCTACGGGCGCACGCCGCCCCATGCGCGCTGGCCGGGAGAGGCGCGCATCGCGGTCCAGTTCGTGGTGAATTACGAGGAGGGGGGCGAGAACTCCGTCCTCCACGGCGACAATGCCTCGGAAGCCTTCCTGTCCGAGATCATCGGCGCCCAGCCCTGGCCCCGCCAGCGGCACATGAACATGGAGTCCATCTACGAGTACGGCGCGCGGGTGGGCTTCTGGCGGCTGCATCGCCTGTTCACCGAGCGTGCCATGCCGGTCACGGTCTATGGCGTGGCCACGGCCCTCGCCCGCAATCCGGCCGCCGTCGCCGCCATGCAGGAGGCCGACTGGGAGATCGCGAGCCACGGCTACAAATGGCTCGAATACAAGGACTTCACCCGCGACGCCGAGCGCGAGCACATCGAGGAGGCCATCCGCATCCACACGCAGGTCACCGGCTCCCGGCCCCTCGGTTTCTACCAGGGCCGCTCCGCCGAACACACGGTGCCGCTGGTGATGGAGGAAGGCGGCTTCCTCTATGCCGCCGACAGTTATGCGGATGAACTGCCCTACTGGATCGAGAGTGCCAAGGGCCCGCAATTGGTGGTGCCCTACACGCTGGACGCCAACGACATGCGCTTCTCGGTGGCGGCGGGCTTCAGCACCGGCACGGATTTCTTCGACTATCTGAAGGACAGCTTCGACCTGCTCTATGCCGAGGGCGAGACCGCGCCGAAGATGATGTCGGTGGGCCTCCACCCCCGCCTCGCCGGCCGGCCCGGCCGCGCCCAGGCGCTGGCGCGCTTTCTCGATTACATCGCCGGCCACGAGAAGGTGTGGGTGGCCCGGCGCGTGGACATCGCCCGCCACTGGATCGCCACCCATCCCCCTGAGGGTGGCTACCGGCCCACCTTCATGCCGCGCGGCCTGTTCGTGGAGCGGTTCGGCGGCGTGTTCGAGCATTCCCCGTGGATTGCGGAAGGCGCCTACGACAAGGGTCTCACTCCCCGCGAGGACACCGCCGAAGGCCTCCACGCGGCGCTTGCCGCCGTGCTGCGCGCCGCCCCCATCGAGAAGCAGATGGGGGTCATCCACGCCCATCCGGACCTTGCCGGCAAGCTGGCTGAAGCCAGGCTGCTCACCGCCGAATCCACCGCCGAGCAGGCTTCCGCCGGCCTCGACCGGCTGACGGCGGAGGAGAAGGCCCGCTTCACCGCCCTCAATGACGCCTACGTGGCAAAGTTCGGCTTTGTCTTCATCATGGCCATCCGCGGCCGCTCCAAGGGCGAGATTCTGGACACCTTCGAGCGCCGGCTCGCCCACGATCGCGACCAGGAGATCAACGAGGCCCTCACACAGATCGAGCGCATCGCCCGGCTCCGGCTGGACCAGATGCTCCCGGAGGCCGCATGAACAAGGTCTTCCCCGTGCCCCAACCTGCC
>NZ_JAIVFO010000235.1 GCF_029991245.1 Xanthobacter autotrophicus | reverse complement strand
GCCCACCCCCGTCGAAACTGCCACCGCCGAGCCGCCCTCCGCCGATCCGGCGGCCGGCGCGAAGGGGGAGGAGGCGCCGCCTCTGCCGGGCTGGGCGGCGGTGGTGGCCTCGGGCGTGGTCTCGGCCCTGCCGGACCCTGCCGCGGCGGGCGATGAACCCGCTCCGGCAGCCGCGGTGTTCGTGCCGCAGCGGCGGCATGCCTTGGCGTGGCGGACGGCGGCGCTCACGCTCATGGCGCTGCTCATCGGGGTCGCCGCCTTCGCGGCCTATCGCGAATGGTTCTGGCCGCGGGACGGCCAATGGGTCGGCGTGCTCCAGAGCGAGCCGCTGCCGTCCATCGCCGTCCGCCTCGATCCGGACAGCGGCGTCGTCTTCGTGCGCAGCTTCGCGCCGGCACCGCCGGACGGCGATATCAACCGGTTGTGGCTGGTGGTCCCCGGCCGGCCGGCGCTGCTGCTCGGCGCGTTCACCGCCGGGATGTCCGATCGCGCTCCGGGGCTCGCGGGGCTGGGCAGGAGCCGGCTCGGCAGGGCGGAACTGGTGGTGACGCAGGGGCCGAAGCTCGGGTCAGGCGAGGCTTCCGCCGATGGGCAGCCCCCGGGCAAGGTGGTCTATCGCGGACGCCTCGCGCCGGAGTAAGGACCCAGGGCCGGATCCGATCGGATTGCATCAACCCGATCGGTGAAAATGCCTATGATGCCGCCGTCGCGGCGCCCGGCGCCTTCGGCCGCCGCCCATTCGAGGAGTGTCATGTCGAACACCACCCCGACCGATCCGCTTCATCCCCGCCCGGTGGATCGCGCCCTTGATCCCGGCTTCCGCCACGGCCAGTCCACCGAGCCCAATTATTCCGGCGTCACCTCCTTCCTGCGCCGGCGCTATGCGCGCGACGGCGGCGGAGCGGAGGTGGTGGTGTGGGGCGTGCCGCTGGATGTGGCCGTCTCCAACCGGCCGGGCACGCGATTCGGGCCGCGGGCGATCCGCGCGGCATCCGCCATCCTCGACGGTGACCCGTTCTATCCGTTCGGCATCGATCCGTTCGAGACGCTGGACGTGGCCGATGGCGGGGACTGCGTGTTCGACTACGGCCTGCCCGCCGGGATTCCGGGCGCCATCGCCGCGCAGGCGCGCGCGCATTATGCCCGGGGCGCCCATCTGGTGACCCTCGGCGGCGACCATTTCCTCACCTATCCCATGCTGCGGGCGCTGGCCTCCCATCTTGGCGAGCCGGTGGCGCTGGTCCAGTTCGATGCGCACCAGGATACCTGGGAGGACGACGGCGAGCGGGTGGACCACGGCACCATGATCACCCGCGCCGTGAAGGACGGGTTGATCCGGGTGGATCGCTCGATCCAGGTGGGCATCCGCACCCATGCGCCCCAGACCTGCGGCATCGAGATCGTCCATGGCCTCACCGCCGCCGAGATGGGGTCGATCGCGCTCGCGGAGCGCATCGCCGAGCGGGTGGGGAATGCCCCCGTCTATGTGACATTCGATATCGATGCGCTGGACCCCGCCTTCGCGCCGGGCACCGGCACGCCCGTGTGCGGCGGCCTCTCCACCCGGGAGGCGATCTCGTGCCTGCGGCGGCTCGGCGGCCTCGATCTCAAGGGCTTCGACGTGGTGGAGGTGTCCCCGCCCTACGATCATGCGGAGATCACCGCGCTCGCGGGGGCGACGCTGGCCTCGGTCTATCTGTGCCTCCTCGCCGAGCGCAAGGCGACCGGGCGGACCGTCGCCCTCTGAGGTGGCGGCGCGGCAGGATGCGAAGCCTTGCGGGGCGGTAACGGATGTGGGACAGCGAAAGCAGATCGCATCGGAAAGGAGCACAGCGTGAAGGCAACCCGCCCGACGGTGCGCAACTATCTCCTGCCGGGACTGGGCCTCACATTCGCGCTGCTGCTGTCGTTGTGGCCGGACCTTGCGCCGGGCTCGGAAGGCCTGGTGCCGGGCATCGCCGCGGTCCTCGCCATCGCGCTGCTGTGCGGTTCGGCGATCTCGTCGGTCGCCCATGCGGACGTGGTGGCGCGCCGCCTCGGCCAGCCCTACGGGGTGCTGCTGCTCACCATGTCGGTCACCATCATCGAGGTCTCGGTGATGGCCTCGATGATGCTCCACGGCGAGAACAACCCGACCCTGGCGCGGGAATCGGTGTTTTCCGTGCTGATGATCGTCAATACCGGCATCGTCGGCCTGTGCCTGCTGCTGGGCAGCCTCAAACACCGGGAACAGACCATCCAGCAGCAGGGCGTCTCGGGCTACCTCTCGGTGATGATCGCTCTGGGGGTGATGCTGCTGGTGCTGCCAGCCGAGACGCATGAGGGCGAAACCGGCACCTTCTCCCCGCGGCAGCTCGTCTTCATGAGCTTCATCGCGGTCTCGCTCTATGGCGCGTTCCTCTACATGCAGACGGTGCGCTATCGCGAGCACTTCGAGAACCAGCCGGAGGGCCACGCCGAGCAGCCGCCCCCGCCGCGCGTCTTCGCGCTCAGCCTTGTCATGCTGCTGGCGAGCCTCGGGGCGGTGGTGGCCCTGTCGAAGCACGTGGCGGCGGCGTTCGAGGACTTCCTCGGCCATTTCGCACTGGCCGATCCCGACGCCGTGACCGGCGCCCTCATCGCCCTCCTGATCCTGTTGCCGGAAGGCATCGCCGCGGTGCGGGCGGCCTCCCGCAACCACCTCCAGCATTCGCTGAACATCGCGCTGGGCTCGGCGCTGGCCACGGTGGCGCTCACCATCCCGGCCATGGCCTTCATCTCGGTGCTCATCGGCCATTCCATGGTCCTCGGCCTCGACACCGAGGACCGGACCA
This sequence comes from Xanthobacter autotrophicus, assembly GCF_029991245.1. Taxonomy (GTDB): domain Bacteria; phylum Pseudomonadota; class Alphaproteobacteria; order Rhizobiales; family Xanthobacteraceae; genus Xanthobacter; species Xanthobacter autotrophicus_C. Next base: position 934 of record NZ_JAIVFO010000235.1, on the reverse strand, counting down.
TGCTGCTGGTCACCTTCGTGCTGTCCATCCTGTCGTTCGGCACGGGGCGGACCAATGCGCTGAACGGCGTTGTGCATCTCATCGTCTTCTGCGTCTATGTGATGCTGCTGTTCATGCCGTAAGGCGGGGCGACGACAGGTGGACAGGCGGCGGGCCAGATGGCATGTTCCGCCCGATTTTCCGAACGAGGCGCGGGCCGTGAAGAACTTCCTGCTTTATATCTTCACCTGGTGGAACAAGCAGACCGTCGGCACCATGTGGTGGACGAAGCGGTTCGGCGAGTTCGTGGGCGAGGACGAGTTCGGCAACCGCTATTTCCGCACCAAGGGCGGCAAGATCGACCCCACGCTGGGCTTCGAGCGCCGCTGGGTCATCTATCCCGGCTATGCGGAGGCCTCCACCATCCCGCCCGGCTGGTGGGGCTGGATGCATCACCGCGTGGACACCCCGCCGGTGGACGAGGCCTATACGCCCTATTCCTGGCAGAAGCCGCACCGCCGCAACATGACCGGCTCCCCCGGCGCCTACCGGCCCAAGGGCTCGGTCCTGGCCGGCGGGCTGCGCCCCCGCGTCACCGGCGACTACAAGGCCTGGACCCCCGGCGATTGATGGCAGCTGGCGCGCGGCATCTTTCCGCGCGCCCGTCTTCTTCGCCCGGTCGCCTTGCCGCCGCCCGAATCCGGCGCTTCAGAAGGGCGGCGTGGCGGATGCCCGCCGCCTTCAGATTTTGTTACGGGTTGATGTCCTGATGCGCCTTTACCGTACCGTGCCGTTTCTCGCCGCGGCGCTTTTCGCCGGCACGGCATCCGCGGCACTGGCGCAGGTGCAGGCGCAATATCAGCGTCCCGGCCAGATCGAATCCCTGCCCTTGCCACCCCCTGGCACGATTCCGGCGCCGCCCGGCACCATTCCCGCTCCCCGTCAGGCTGCGCCC
>NZ_JAIVFO010000234.1 GCF_029991245.1 Xanthobacter autotrophicus | reverse complement strand
GTCAGAGGTGTATAAGAGACAGGGCGGTCTCCAATGCCGCCGGACGCTTCGAGCCGGCGGCCCGCATCCTGTTCGACGACGGATGGCAAAGCCTGGAAGACCTGCCGCCCCTGCGCACGCAGGTGACGGAAGAGCGCGCGCGCACGGTCATCACCCGCAACCAGTCGCCGGATATCGCCTTCGATCGCTCCATCAATGCCTATCGGGGCTGCGAGCACGGCTGCGTCTATTGCTTCGCCCGGCCGACCCACGCCTATCACGGCCTGTCCGCCGGGCTCGATTTCGAGACCAAGCTGTTCGTGAAGCCGGATGCGCCGGAGCTGCTGGCGCGGGAGCTGTCCCACCCCTCCTACCAGCCCCGCGTCATCGCCATGGGCACCAACACCGACCCCTACCAGCCCATCGAGAAGCGCTACGAGATCACCCGCCGCCTGCTGGAGGTGCTCTCCGAGTTCGGCCATCCGGTGGGCATCGTCACCAAGTCCGGGCTGGTGGCGCGCGACATCGACATCCTCGCCCCCATGGCCGAGCGCGGTCTCGTCAAGGTGGCCATCTCCATCACCACCCTCGATCCGCATCTCGCCCGCACCATGGAGCCGCGGGCGGCGAGCCCCCATGTGCGGCTCGGCACCATCCGCCGGCTCGCCGATGCGGGCATTCCCACCGCCGTGCTCACCGCCCCGCTCATCCCGGCGCTCAACGACATGGAGGTGGAGCGCATCCTCGATGCCGCCAAGGCCGCCGGCGCCAGCGAGGCGGGCTATGTCATGTTGCGCCTGCCGCTGGAAATCGCCGACCTGTTCCGCGAATGGCTGGTCACCCACTTCCCGGACAAGGCGCGGCACGTGCTCGGCCTCATCCGCCAGATGCACGGCGGCAAGGACTACGATGCCACGTTCGGCAAGAGGATGGGGGGGGACGGCCCCTATGCCTGGACCGTGGGCCGCCGCTTCGAGATCGCGGCGCGACGGCTCGGCCTCGCCGGGCGCGGGCTGAAGCTGACCACCGCCCACTTCCGCCGCCCCAAGCCGGCGGGCGTGCAACTCGACCTGTTCGATTGAAGCGCCATATGAAGCACCCTACGGAAACGCCCATGCCGCCGGCACCTGCGCTTCGCCTGCACCTCGTCACTTTGGGGGTCGCAGACCTTGGCCGCGCCGTCGCCTTCTACACGGCGATGGGCCTGGAGCGGCGCGACCTTGACACCCAGGACCCGGATACGCAGGGCGTCGCCTTCTTCCTGGCCGGGCATGTGGTGCTGAGCCTGTACCCGCGCGACCGCCTGGCCGATGACGCCACGCTGGCCGATACGCCGCCGCAGCCCTTCTGCGGCCAGACCCTCGCCTGCAACGTGGCGCGGGAAGAGGAAGTCGCGCTCGTGATCGCCCGCGCCGTGGCGGCCGGGGGCAATGGGGTGAAGCCAGCGCAGAAGGTGTTCTGGGGCGGCACCAGCGGCTATTTCGCCGACCCCGACGGGCATCTGTGGGAAGTGGCGCACAACCCCTTCTTCCCGTTCGACGCCGAAGGCCGGCTCACGGTGCCGGAGCGGGCCGTCTCGTAACGGCGCATGTCCGGACGAGGCAGCGCCGCGCTACGAGCCCTCGCGCTACGAGCATTCGAGCTACAAACCTTGCGGCCGAGGGCAGGCGCCGTAGGCCCGCAAGAAGACGCGCACCGCGCCCTTCACCGATTTCTCCACCGCCGCGGGATCGGGCGCGTCGGGTGCGCCGATGAGGGCGGGGATGGTCACCCCGTCCTTGCACAAGGTGAGGAACTGGCTCGCCGCCTGCTCCACGTCCTCGATGTCGAGCACGCCCTGCTCCACCTTGGCGGCGAGATAGACCGACAGGCGCGACACCCCCTCGCAGGGGCCCGCCTCGAAGAAGCGGCGCCCGATGTCGGGAAACTTGGCCGAGATGGCGATCACCGTGCGCAGGAGCGCGATGCTGCTCGGCCGCAGGATGGCGCGGATGAAGGAATAACCGAGCTTGGTGAGCGCGGTTTCCACGTCCTCTTCCTCGGAATCGAGCACGAACATGCGCTCGGCGGTCTCCTCGCACTCGCTCCCCACGAGGGCGGCGAAGAGATCCTCCTTGTTCTCGAAATAGACGTAGAGCGTCCCCTTCGAGACGCCGGCCGCGCGGGAGATGTCGCCCATGCTCGCCGCGTCGAAGCCGCGCTCGAAGAACACCCTGCGGGCGCCGGCAAGGATCTGGCTGCGCTTTTCCGGGTCCTGGCCCGCGCCATGCCCCGTGTCCCGGGGTTCCGCGTCCCGCGGCTCCGGGCTGCGCGGCTTGAGGTCGGCGCCACCGATATCGGTCATACTCCCACGTCTCTTTCTTTCCAGTCCTACGTTCTTGCGGGATCACAGCACCGGCGCGCAAGCACCGATAGGGCGTTCCCGCAACACGCGTGAACGAGGTGACATCGCCGCAACAGGCAGGTCGCTACCCAAGCCGACCGAACCGTTCAGTTCTCTCTTGCAATGGTATCCAGGTTGGGCTAAATCCATAAGCACCGAACCGAACCGTTCGGTCAATGACGCGGTACCGCAACCCACGTCGTGACCGGACCAGGGGGAGGAGAGCAACGCCCCCGCTCTCCTCCCCCAAATTTTTCGGCCTCCCTTCAGATCCGTACGCGCCAAGCGATCCGCAACCCTGCCCCGACCTGCGTCCGGGCGGCGTTATGCGACATTCCGCCGCATCACCTTGGCCGTCGCGCGTCACGGCTTACCTTACCGAAACCGATCCGGGCCCCTCTGGCGCAGTTCTGCTGTGCGATGTCGGATCACCGCGTGCTCAGCACTCACCGGAACCTCTGGCCCATGATCGCACCCGACCGGACATGACACTCCCGCGCCCACCCCACCGGCGTCGCGCGCTTTTCCTGGTCAATCCCGGCGCGCGCCAGGGCACCGCATCGCTCGGCGCGGTGCGCGACCTGCTGGCCCGCGACCTGGACCTCACCGACGTGGGATGGCCCGGCGCGGCCGCGGTCTCCGACACCATCCGCGCCCGCGCCGGCGAGGCCGATCTCGTCATCCTCGGCGGCGGCGACGGCACGCTGAATGCGGCCGCATCCGGCCTCTCGGACACCCAGCTGCCCCTCGGCGTGCTGCCGCTGGGCACCGCCAACGATTTCGCCCGCACCCTCGCCATCCCCGCCGACCTTGCGGCCGCCGCCGGCGTGGTCCGGTCCGGCGCACCGCGGCCCATCGACCTTGGCGAGGTGAACGGCCATCCCTTCCTCAACGTGGCCAGCATCGGCTTTTCCGCCGATCTCGCCCGCGAGCTGACGCAGGACGCCAAGCGCCGCTTCGGGGTGCTGGGCTACGGCATCGCCGCCGCCCGCCTGCTCATCCAGTCGCGCCTGTTCACCGCCTTCATCGAGCATGACGGAACGGTGGAGACCGTGCGCACCCTGCAGGTGTCCGTGGGCAACGGCCGGCACTATGGCGGCGGCATGACAGTGGAGGCCACCGCCACCGCCGACGATGGCAGGCTCGATTTCTACAGCCTTGAAGTGGACCACTGGTGGCGCCTGCTCGCGCTCCTGCCCTCGCTCCGGCGCGGCACGCAGGGGGCGTGGGACGATGTGCGCGCCTTCCGCACCACCGAAGTGGTGGTGCGCACCAGCCGCCCGCGCCCGGTGAACACCGACGGTGAACTCGTCACCTACACCCCCGCCCGGTTCCGGATCCGTCCGGGAGCCATCCGGGTCTATGCGCCACCGGCCCCGGCGTTTTCCCCGGCCCCCTCCCCCAACCT
>NZ_JAIVFO010000233.1 GCF_029991245.1 Xanthobacter autotrophicus | reverse complement strand
GCCTGATCCTGGTGACGCCGGACGGCGAGCGCACCATGAACACCTATCTCGGCGCGGCGCAGAACCTCACCACCGCCGACATCCATGCGGGCGAGGTGGAAAGCGCCGCAATCACCTATCTGGAAGGCTATCTGTGGGACCCGCCGCCGGCGAAGGAGGCCTTCCTCGCCGCCGCCCGCATCGCCCACGCAGCGGACCGCAAGGTGGCCCTCTCCCTCTCCGACGCCTTCTGCGTGGACCGCTATCGCGGCGAGTTCCTGGACCTGATCCGGGGCGGCACGGTGGACCTCGTGTTCTGCAACGAGGGCGAGCTGAAGTCGCTCTACGAGACCGCCGATTTCGATGCCGCCATCGTCGCCCTGCGCCGCGACGCCAGGGAGGCGGTGGTGACGCGCTCGGAGAAGGGCGCCTGCTTCGTCACCTCCGGCGCGGTGGTGAGCGTTCCCGCCCATCCGGTGGAGAAGGTGGTGGACACCACCGGCGCCGGCGACCTCTTCGCCGCCGGCTTCCTTGCCGGCTACACCCGCGGGCTGGACCCGGCCACCGCTTTGCGCCTCGGCGCGCTGGCGGCGGGGGAGATCATCGGCCAGATGGGCGCGCGGCCCCAGCGTCCCCTCATCGACCTCGCCCGCGAGGCCGGCCTCCTGTCGTGAGCGACCTGCCGAGCGCCTCGCCGAGCGGTTTGCCGAGTGATTTGCCGGCCGCTCCCGACGCGACCGACGCCGCCGGCCGGGCGCTCGCCGCCATCGACAGCCGCGCCCCGCTGCTGATGGTGCTAGGCGGCGCCGGCACCGGCAAGACCACCTTCCTCCACGCCCTGCGCAAGACCCCGCGCGGGCGGCAGGTGTTCCTCGCCCCCACCGGCGTCGCGGCGCTGCAGGCCGGCGGGCAGACCATCCATTCCTTCTTCGGCATCCCCCCGCGCCTGCTGAACCCCGACGAGGTGAAGCCGCGGGTGCAGGTGCGCCGGCTGCTCAAGAAGCTCGACCGGGTGGTGATCGACGAGGTGTCCATGGTCCGCGCCGACCTCATGGACGCCATCGACATTTCGCTGCGCATCGCCCGCGACACCTCCGAGCCGTTCGGCGGGGTGCAGATGGTGCTGGTGGGCGATTTCCTCCAGCTCCCCCCGGTGGTGCCCATGGCCGAGCAGGAGATGCTGGGCCGGATGGGCTATGAAGGCCCCTTCGCCTTCAACGCCAAGGCCCTGGCCGACCGCGAGCCGGTCGGCGTGCCGTTCACCCATGTGCACCGGCAGACCGACCGCGCCTTCATCGCCATGCTGGACGCCATCCGGCGCGGGCGCGGCGCGCGGGAGGCGGCGGAGGCGCTGAACGCGGCCTGCGTGCGCCCCCATCGCGACGGCGCCCTGCCGGTACTGCTCACCCCCACCAATGCCCGCGCCGATGCCTACAACGCCCGTGGCCTTGCCACCCTTGCGGATGCCGGCCGCGAATTCTCCGGCCTGCTGAAGGGCGAGTTCGGGCTGGAGGGCGACCGCCTGCCGGTGGCGGAGCGGCTGGTGCTGAAGCGCGGCGCGCGGGTGATGGCCCTGCGCAACGATCCGGCGCGGCGCTGGGTCAACGGCTCGGTGGGCACGGTGGTGGGGCTGGGCGAGACCTCCGCCATGGTGAAGCTGGATGCCGGGCCGGTGGTGGAGATCGAATCCTTCACCTGGGAGCGCATCCGCTACGGCTGGGACGAGCCGGGCGGCCGCATCGAGGCGCAGGTGGTGGGCACCTACACCCAGCTTCCCCTGGCCCCGGCCTGGGCCCTGACCATGCACAAGGCGCAGGGCCTGACCCTGGAAGACGTGCGCATCGACTTCGGCGACGGCGCCTTCGCCCCGGGCCAGGCGTATGTGGCGCTGTCGCGGGCGCGGTCTTTGGAAGGGCTCTCGCTGGTGCGGGCGATCCGCGGGCAGGATGTGCGCGTGGACCGGCGGGTGGTGGGGTTCATGGAACGGTTTGAGGGGCGAGATTGACGTTGCGTCGCCTGCCACGCCGCAGCGACAGGTCCGATGGCGGTATTGTGTTAGCAGTCGCCGATTGATTATTACATATATCGATACGATCCATTTTCTCGACAGTTGACGCAGAAACCTCCCTCATGCACTAAACATCCATATCGACGCATTCTCTTTACACCTGCTTCCGCTTGACACTCCTGAACGGGCAAGGATTTAAGCCGGCGTAGTGTTGCCTGAGACCCAGAGTTTACCGGCCTGCGACTCAAGCGTGACATGAGAACCTGACCACAGGAAATAGTTGTCGGAAGCAGTCCTCGCTTTAGACCAGATCCACTCGGGGTCGTGCTGAGATCTAGGGGCGTTCGAGAGTCCGCAATCAGGACGGATGACTAATCCAAGCCAAGGTCGGGCCGCTACCAGGAGTGGCAGCGTCCCTTCCCATAAGAGAAGGTCAACCATGCTTTCAAAGCGTCACTTCCTCAAGATCCTGGCGGCCGGCGGGCTTTCCGGGCCGGCGCTCGTCCCCGGCCTGTCCTGGGCGGCGTCGCCCCCCGATCGCCCCGGCTTCTTCAAGGCGAAGGACATCGCCGAGGCCGCCTTCATCTACGGCCTGCCCATGGTGATGAACTATGGGGTGATGTACGAATACGTGGTCGACCGGAACTCGGGCCAGTTCAAGGCCCCGTTCAACGAGATCTACAACGAGTCCCGCGTCTTCACCTGGCGCGACACCTCGGTTCCCACGCCCAACAGCGACACGCCCTATTCGCTGGCCTGGCTGGACCTGCGCGCCGAGCCGGTGGTCATCTCCGTGCCGGCGGTGGATCCCAAGCGCTATTATTCGGTCCAGCTGGTGGACGGCAACACCTTCAACTACGGCTATATCGGCAGCCGCGCCACCGGCAATGATGCCGGCAACTTCCTGGTGGTCGGGCCGCGCTGGACCGGCGAGACGCCGCCCGGCATCCGCAAGGTCTTCCGCGCCACCACCGATTTCGCCCTGACCATCTTCCGCACCCAGCTGTTCGATGCCGCCGACATCGACAACGTGAAGAAGGTGCAGGCCGGCTACCAGTTGCGGCCGCTCTCCACCTTCCTCGGCAAGGCGGCGCCGCCGGCCGTGCCGCTGCCGGACTTCCCCAAGTTCACCAAGGACCTCGCGCGCACGGACTTCTTCGAGTTCCTCGACTTCGCGCTGCAGTTCGCCCCGGCCCTGCCGGAAGAGCGCGAGATCCGCGCGCAACTGGCCACCATCGGCGTCGGGCCCGGCAAGAGCTTCGATTTCAAGACGCTGTCGCTGGAGGACAAGGCCGAGGTGCTGCTGGGCCTCAAGGAGGGCCAGCGCAAGGTGACCGAGGCGGTGGCGGCCTTCGGCACGAATTTCAACGGCTGGCGGGTGGGCTCCATCGCCGGCGATGCCGACTTCTTCAAGCAGGACTGGCTGCTGCGGGCGGTGGGCGCCCAGGCCGGCATCTATGGCAATGACGCCGTGGAGGCCACCTACCCGATGACGCGCCTGGATACCGACGGCCAGACCCTCGACGGCTCCAAGCACAATTACACGCTGACCTTCCCGGCCGACGGCCTGCCGCCGGTCAACGCCTTCTGGTCGGTGACCATGTATGACGGCGCGAACCAGCTGCTCATCCAGAACCCCATCGACCGCTACCTCATCAACTCGCCGATGCTGCCGAACCTGAAGCGCAACGCCGACGGGTCGCTCACCCTCTACATCCAGAACAAGTCCCCCGGCCCGGACAAGGAGAGCAACTGGCTGCCCGCGCCGGACGGCCCGATCTACCTGGTGATGCGCCTGTACTGGCCCAAGGAAGCTCCCCCCTCCATCCTCCCGGCCGGCAAGGGCACCTGGCAGCCGCCGGGCATCCGGAAGGCCTGATCCGGGGACGGGGCGCGGGGGCGGCTGGAACTGGTGCCTGGCCTGT
>NZ_JAIVFO010000232.1 GCF_029991245.1 Xanthobacter autotrophicus | reverse complement strand
GGCGGGGCCATCTTGCGTTCGGCGGTGAGGGTCACCAGCGCCGAGACGACGCCGGGAACGGCCTTCACCGCATCCTCGGCGGCGGCGCGCACGCCTTCCCAGGCGCGGGCCTGGGCCGGGTCCACATTGATGGAAAGATAGACCTTGCCCGCGGTGACCACCACGCCGGAAAGGGCGGGCGACACCGAAAGGGCGACGCCCTCCGGGGTGCGCACCGTGGCGAGGGTGGAGCGGACCAGGTCTTCGCTGAGTTCGGCTGTGTTGCTCATGGTCTCAACTCTGTTGCCGGTCTCCCGCGCCGTCGACGTTCCGGGGGCAGGCGCGCGGACCCGGTTTGGAATGAATAGAAGTTTCCAATTGATTCGCATGGTAGGCTTCAACTGCAAAGCACGAGATATGGGCGCTGATTAAAGGTTGGGCAAGGGAGGCCCATGCCGTTCCTTGATGCCGGCTGTTGCGAACCTCGTGTGCCGAGGCCGGACCGCGGGCGGCGTGGTCGAGACGGAAGGCGCCCGCACCCGGTTGACGGCTTCCCGGTGGCACGAACGGGGCAACGACGCCGGCTGCGAGAGCATCCGCCAGGACGCGCCCCGGGCGGCGCGCATCCGCCGCAGCGTTCAACTGGCCCACCGATTGATATCAATCTGCGCCTGACCTAACTGTAACGGGTTCGACGACAGGTGCTGCATGATCTCGAAGGGGTCGATCGGAGTGGCGGGTGCCGGCAGCATAGGCTGCTTTGTCGGCGGAATGTGCGCTGCTGCAGGTCGCCGAACGGCCTTCCTGGGGCGTCCGCGCGTCATCGGCGAAATCCAGGCCCATGGGCTGCGGTTGACGAGCCCCGAAGGTCTGGATCGAAAGGTCGGATCGCATGAGCTGATCCTCTCGCAAGCCCCCGAAATCCTGCGCGATGCCGCGGTGGTGCTCGTTACCGTCAAAAGCAAGGATACCGCCGAGATGGCGGATATCATTGCAAGGCACGCGCCAGCAGATGCGATCATCGTCAGTCTTCAGAACGGCGTCGGCAACGTCGCCGTGCTGCGCGAGCGATTGCCGGGGCGGCGCGTGCTGGCAGGAATGGTGCCTTACTATGTGATCGCCGCCGGCCAAGGGCAGTATCGTCGCGCCATGAGGGGCGACATCCTCCTGGAGCAGGATGACAACCGAACCGCCGAGCAGCTTTCGGTGCCGGGCCTTGTCGTGCGTCCTCACCCGGACATCACCGGGGTGCAGTGGTTCAAGCTGCTGATCAATCTCAACAATGCGATCAACGCGTTGGCTGACTTGCCCGTGAGCCGGCAGTTCGCACGGCGGGCCTGGCGCATGCTCCTGGCGGACCAGATGCTGGAAGCCCTCGCCGTCCTTCAGGCGAAGGGCATCAAGCCGGTGGCGTGGACGCCAGTCCCTGCAAGCTGGACACCCCATGTCCTGCGGCTGCCCGACGCCGTATTTGCACTGATGGGGGGAGCCATCAAGACCGATCCCGAGGCGCGCTCCTCCATGTGGGACGACCTCAAGCTGAGACGCCCGACGGAGATCGACCACCTGCAGGGACTGATCATGGATATGGCCGATGAGTGCGGCCTGAAGGTTCCGCTCACGCGCCGCATTCATGCGTTGGTCAAAAGTGCAGAGGCCGAGGCGAAGGGCTCCGCTGGGCTGACACCGGAACAGATCCGCCCATGGACAGGGTGAAGGGCGAAACATCGATCATATGTCGCTCGAGGTCACGCCGCCCCGCCCCAGCGCGCGGGTGATGTCGGCCTTCAGCTGCGGCAGCAGGTCGGCTTCAAAGAAGGGATTGCGCTTGAGCCAGCCGGTGTTGCGCCAGGACGGATGCGGCAGCGTGTAGACCGCCACCGGCGCCCTGAGCGCCATCCCGGCGGCGCGCACCTCCCGCCAGTGGTGCACGGTCTGCGTCAGGCTCGCCTTCAGGTGGGCGCCAAGGCCCAGCCGCGCCAGATGATAGGCCTGCGCCGGCCGTCCCACCGCCAGGATCAGCCGGAACGCCGGCAGCGTCGCGAACAACGCGTCGTGCCAGGTGGCCGCGCATTCGCGCCGGGGCGGCAGGTCGCCGCCGGCCGCGTCCTGCCCGGGAAAGCAGAAGCCCATGGGCGCGATGGCGATGCGGGCGGCGTCATAGAATTCGTCGTCTCTCACCCCCATCCACTGCCGCAGCCGGTCGCCCGATGCGTCGGTGAAGGGCCGCCCGCTGGCATGCACTTTCGTGCCCGGCGCCTGGCTCGCCACCAGGATGGCCGCTGTGGCCGAGACCCGCAGCACCGGGCGCGGTTCGTGGGGGAGCGGGGCGCCGCGCGGCGCCTCCACGCACACCCGGCAGGCGCGGATGCGCGCCACCAGGGCGTCGAGGGCGGCAGGATCGCCCTTTGTCTCAGATGTCGAGTTCCAGCCCATCCTCGGCCACGATGAAATGGGTGGTGTCCACCTCCCCCCGGCGCGCCCACATCTCGTCGCCCATGTGGGTGAGCAGGATGCGCCGCGCCCCAAGGTCGGCGCGCCGGTCGGCGAGGGTGCGGTAGGCGAGGTGGCCGTAGGGCTCCCCCTCGAAGGCGAAGCTCTCGCAGATGAACAGGTCCGCCCCATGGGCGATGGGCAGCAGCGCCTGCGTCCATTGGGTGTCGCCGGAGAAGGCGAGGGTGCGTGTCCCATCCTCCAGCCGCAGCGCGGTGGACGGGGCGCCGGAGGGATGGACCACGGCAGCCGTGGTCAGGGTCAGGGCGCCGTGGCTTGTGGTGGAGCCGGGCTCCACCTCGGTCACCTTCCAGGCGAATCGCCAGTCGATCTCCCCCATGCCGGGGAACAGCACCTCCATGGCCGCCGCCAGACGCGCCTGGGTTCCAGGCGGACCGACGATGGCCAGCGGCCGCTCCCGGAGATGGACGTACTGCCCATCCAGCAGAAGGAATGGAATACCACCGAAATGATCTCCATGAAGATGGCTGATGAACACCGTGTCGATGTCCGCCGAACCGAGGTTGAACCTGTGGAGGTTCACAAGGGCGCTGGCGCCGAAGTCGAGGGTGACCGTGTGCGCCTCTGTAGTCAGCAGGAAGCAGCTGTTGCCGCGCCCGCCGGAGCCGAACGCGTCCCCGCAGCCGACGACCTTTAGCTTCATGATATCAAGCCTTTGCGCTCGGACGGGCCGAGACGGACCCATGCCAGCGGGAAAGGTTCTCGTGGGTCGGCTCCAGCGCCACGCGGATCACCCGCATGAAATCCACAGCCACCAGCAGCGTGATGTCCGCCACCGTGAAGCGATCGCCCGCCAAATAGTCCCGGCCGGCCAGGGCAGCGTTGAAAAAATCAAGCGCCGCCAAAACCTTGGGCTTGTTCGCCTCGCCCCATTCCGGCACCTGCGGCACCTCCATGGCGGCCATGCCCGGGTTGAGGTGTCGGAGCACCATCATGATGGGGTAGAGCAGGTCCAGCTCCACCCGGCGCTGCCACATTTCCACCAGCCCCTGCTCCGTCGGCGTGCGGCCGAACAGGTTGGGCTCGGGCTGCAGGGCCTCGAAATAGCGGCAGATGGCAATGGTTTCGCAGATGACGGTGCCGTCATCCAGCTCGAGCACGGGCACGCGCTGGCGGGGGTTCAGGCGGGTGAAGTCGTCCGACTTCTGCTCCAGCTTGGCGAGATCCACCTGGACGGTCGGAACCGAAATACCCTTTTCCGCCAGAAAGATGCGAACGCGGCGCGGATTTGGCGCGCGACTTGAATCGTAAAGCTTCATGCTCCTGGCGCCTCCAGCCTCGCCTTGTTTTGCCCAGCGAAAGACCACGCCTTTTCCAGCCGTGCAAGGCCCTCCGGCGGAGTGGCGGATGGCGGAGGCATGCGGCTGCGGCAAGCCTGCGCCAGCCGCTCCGACAGCCCCTCGTCCCTTCAGGGGCCGCGCGGATGGGCGGCGCGCCAGTCCGCGGGCGGCTGGAAGC
>NZ_JAIVFO010000231.1 GCF_029991245.1 Xanthobacter autotrophicus | reverse complement strand
CCCCTCGCACGCGGGAGAGGGTCGACCGTGCCCCATTTCAAACGGACCCGCATCGCCCTGCCACGGCCCCCCTCGCGGGGCGGGTGGGTTTGCGCTAAAGGTATAAGCTGCCTTCCTCTTGCTGCCTTCAGATCGCCGAGCATGCCCATCGTCCGCTCCCCCAAAGCCCACAAAGTCATCGGCGAACCGTTCGAAGGCACCAAGCTCCGGGTCGAGGCCCGCGAGATTGCCGCCGCCCACAAGGGCCGCGACCTCGATTTGCGCAATGCCGTTGTCGCCCGCCTCAAGAAGGCGCTTCAGGACGGCCGCGCCGAGGCCGAGCGCCAGCTGAAGCAGGACGGTTGCGGGCGCTGCTGCTCCATGCGGCTCTCCGCCCTGCAGGACGCGGTGATCGCTTCCGCCCACGAGGTGGCCACCAGCTTCCTGTATCCGGCCGACAATCCCTCGCGCTCCGAGCGCATGGCGGTGGCGGCGGTGGGCGGCTACGGCCGGGGCATGATGGCGCCGGGCTCCGACACCGATATCCTGTTCCTGCTTCCCTACAAGCAGACCGCCTGGGGCGAGAGCGTGGCCGAGGCCATGCTCTACATGCTGTGGGATCTCGGCCTGAAGGTGGGCCACGCCACCCGCTCGGTGGACGAGTGCCTGCGCCAGGCGCGGGCCGACTTCACCATCCGCACCTCCATCCTGGAGGCGCGCTTCATCGTCGGCGACAAGGGCCTGTTCGAGGACCTGGAGAAGCGCTTCGACAAGGAGGTGGTGGAAGGCACCGGCGCCGAGTTCGTCGCCGCCAAGATGGCCGAGCGGGAGGAGCGGCTGCGCCGGTCCGGCCAGTCGCGCTACCTGGTCGAGCCGAACGTGAAGGAGAGCAAGGGCGGGCTGCGCGACCTGCACACCCTGTTCTGGATCGCCAAATACGTCTACCGGGTGCAGACCACCGACGAGCTGGTGCAGAAGGGCGTGTTCACCCGCGAGGAGGCGCGCCTGTTCACGCGGTGCGAGGACTTCCTGTGGTCGGTGCGCTGCCACCTCCACTTCCTCACCGGCCGCGCCGAGGACCGCCTGTCCTTCGACGTGCAGCGGGAGATGGCCCAGCGCCTGGGCTACACCGAGCACCCCGGCCAGCGCGACGTGGAACGCTTCATGAAGCACTATTTCCTCGTGGCGAAGGATGTGGGTGATCTCACTGCCATCCTCTCCGCCGCGCTGGAGGCGCGCCACGACAAGCCGGTGCCGGGCCTGAAGGGCATGGTGGAGCGCTTCCGCGCCGGCTCCCGCCGCATCACCCTGAAGGAGACGCCGGACTTCATCCTCGACCATGACCGCCTGAACGTCATCGACGATCAGGCCTTCAAGCGGGACCCGGTCAACCTCATCCGCATCTTCCACGTGGCGGACAAGCGCAACCTCGCGCTGCATCCCGACGCCACCCAGCTCGCCGCCCGTTCCCTGGTGCTCATCGATGCCGGCGTGCGCGAGAATCCGGAGGCCAACCGGCTGTTCCTGGAGATCGTCACCTCGAAGAACGCGCCCGAGACCGTGCTGCGGCGCATGAACGAGGTGGGCGTGCTCGGCCGCTTCCTGCCGGAGTTCGGCAAGATCGTCGCCATGATGCAGTTCAACATGTACCACCACTATACGGTGGACGAGCACCTGCTGCGCTGCATCGGCGTGCTGTCGGAGATCGAGCGCAAGGTGAACCCCGAGAACGGGCTCGCCAACGACCTCATGGGCACGGTGAAGAACCGTAACCTGCTCTATGTGGCGCTGCTGCTGCACGACATCGCCAAGGGCCGGCCGGAAGACCATTCGGTGGCGGGGGCGCGCATCGCCCGCCGCATCTGCCCGCGCCTTGGCCTGTCGCCGGTGGAGACCGAGACCGTGGTGTGGCTGGTGGAACAGCACCTCGTCATGTCGCAGGTGGCCCAGTCCCGCGACCTGTCCGACCGCAAGACCATCGAGAATTTCGCCTCCGTGGTGCAGAACCTCGAGCGTATGAAGCTGCTCACCATCCTCACCACCGCCGACATCAAGGCGGTGGGGCCGGGCACCTGGAACGGCTGGAAGGCCCAGCTGCTGAAGACGCTGTATTACGAGACCGAGCCGGTGCTCACCGGCGGCTTCTCGGAAGTGGACCGGGGCAAGCGCGTCACCGCCGCCCAGTCCCAGTTCCGCAACTCCCTCGCCGACTGGTCGGACGAGAAGGTGGCCGCCTACGTCGCCCGCCATTATCCGCCCTACTGGCTGCGGGTGGACCTCGACACCAAGCTGCGCCACGCCCGTTTCATCGACGAGGCGGAGACCGCCGGCCGCTCCATCGCCACCCACGCGACGCTGGAGGCCGGGCGCGGCATCACCACCCTCACCGTGGTGGCGCCGGACCATCCCAAGCTGTTGTCCATCATCGCCGGGGCGTGCGCGGCGGCGGGGGCGAACATCGTGGACGCCCACATTTCCACCACCACCGACGGGCTGGCGCTGGACACCATCGCCATGCGCCGCGCCTTCGACCGCGACGAGGACGAATTGCGCCGCGCCGGCCGCATCCAGGAGGCGGTGGAACAGGCCCTCACCGGCGAGGTACGCCTGCCCGAGGTGATGGCCCGCAAGATCCCCAAGGGCCGCCGCACCTTCACGGTGGAGCCCGAGGTAACGGTGAACAACGCCTGGTCCAACCGCCACACGGTGGTGGAGGTGTCCGGCCTCGACCGGCCGGGCCTCCTGTTCGCCCTCACCAACACCTTGTCGCGTCTCAACCTCAACATCGCCTCGGCCCATGTGGCGACCTTCGGCGAGCGGGCGGTGGACGTGTTCTACGTCACCGATCTCATGGGCGCGAAGATCACCGGGGCGGCGCGCCAGTCCACCATCCGACGGGCGCTGGTGGCGGTGTTCGAAGGCCCCGCCGAGGACGAGGAAGCCCCGCGCCGCGCCGCGCGGGGGTGAGCCGGCCGAATGCGCCAAGTCCGCGGGGGTCTTAAGTCCGCGCGAGCCTTAAGTTCGCGCGGCGCCTGAACGTCACCCACTCGGCCCCGGTCGAAGACCGGAGCCGAAGACCGGGAGAAGTGGCCGATCAGGTCTCGTCGGCGCGGGTGCGGATCCACTCCACGATGCCGGAGAAATCCTTGCCCTCGTTCCCCTCCGCCGCGAAGGCGGTGTAGAGGGCGGTGGCCGCCGCGCCCAGCGCGGTGGCGGCGCCCGCGGTCTCGGCGGCGTCCTGCGACAATTTCAGGTCCTTCAGCATCAGCGCCGCCGCGAAGCCCGGCACATAGTCGCGATTGGCGGGGCTGGTGGGCACCGGCCCCGGCACCGGGCAATAGGTGGTGAGCGACCAGCACTGCCCCGACGAGGTGGAGGCCACCTCATAGAGCGCCTGGTGGGACAGGCCCAGCTTCTCGCCCAGCACGAAGGCTTCCGACACCGCGATCATGGAGATGCCGAGGATCATGTTGTTGCAGATCTTCGCCGCCTGACCTGAGCCCGCGCCGCCGCAATGCACGATCTTCTTGCCCATCAGCTCCAGCAGGGGCTTGGCCGCGGCGAAAGCGTCGTCGGTGCCGCCCACCATGAAGGTGAGGGTGCCCGCTTCCGCCCCGCCCACGCCGCCGGAGACGGGGGCGTCCACGCTGGCGTGCCCCGCCGCCTGCGCCGCCTCGTGGAAGGCGCGGGCGGAGGCGACGTCGATGGTGGATGAATCGATGAACAGGGTGCCGGTCCGCGCCGCCGCGAACAGGCCGTCGGCGCCGGTGGTGGCGGCGACCACATGCTTGCCCGAGGGCAGCATGGTGACCACCACGTCCGCCGCCGCCACGGCCGCCGTCGCGCTGTCCGCCAGCGCCACGCCCCGCGCCTTCGCCCCCTCCAGCGCCGCCGGGGCGAGGTCGAAGCCGAGCACGCTGTGGCCGGCCTTGATCAAATTGCCGGCCATGGGCCCGCCCATGTTGCCGAGGCCGATGAATGCGATGGTGGTCATGTGGTTCCTCCCCGATGCTGCAGGGGGCCTGCCCCCTCC
>NZ_JAIVFO010000230.1 GCF_029991245.1 Xanthobacter autotrophicus | reverse complement strand
CTCGTTCTCGGGGTTGCGGGGCGGCTGCTTGCCTCCATCCCACCCCTCCCCCGCACGCGGGAGAGGGGCCGCGGGGCGGACGGGATGCGTGTTTCCCCAAGGATTGCAACGTGCGGATTGCAGCCCGCGCCGTCCATGGTCGGGCGCTAGCATAGGCTCCGGTGCCGCACGCTCCTTGCATCGGTGCAATGGCAAAGGAGTGTGGATGTCGTCATATTTGGAGCAACGCAGGCAGCGGCTCCGAAAGGAGGCCACCGTCCTGCCAGGAGCTTCAGCATGACCAACCCTCTCTCCCTCTCCCCTGAAACCGCGCCCCATGAAACCGCGCCCCACCACCTCGCCCTCGGCGCCGTGGCGCTGACGAGCCGCGATCCGGAACGCCTCATTCCCTTCTATCGCGATGGCGTGGGCCTTGATGTGCTGGCCACCGGCGAGACCATCGTGCTCGGCACCGGCGGCCGCCCGCTGGTGGAGATCGCGCGCCGGCCGGATGCGGCCCGCGCCGCCGTCCGCGCCCCCGGCCTGTTCCACATGGCCATCCGCGTGCCCGACCGGGCGAGCCTCGCCGCGCGGCTCCTTGCCCTCCATGGGCTGGGCCTGCGGATGGGCGCGTCCGACCATCTGGTGAGCGAAGCGCTCTATGTGGACGACCCGGACGGCAACGGCATCGAGATCTACCGCGACCGCCCCGCCGACGAGTGGCCGCGCACCCCGGACGGCGCCATCGCCATGGCGACGGAGCCCCTCGACCTCGCCGCGCTGGCCCGCGAGGCACCGCAATCTGCGCAACCCGCGCCGGCGGGCACGGATATGGGGCACGTCCACCTCAAGGTCTCCGACCTCGACGCGGCGCGTCGCTTCTGGGTGGATACGGTGGGCCTCACCATCATGGCGCGCTACCCCGGCGCCCTGTTCGTGAGCGCCGACGGCTATCACCACCATCTGGGCCTCAACACCTGGCAGTCGTCGGGCGCCCCCGCGCCGGCGGCGGGTACGGCGGGGCTGGATCATTTCACCGTTCAGCTTCCGCTGGTTTCCATCGAAGCCCTCGGCCAGCGCCTCGCCGCGGCTGGTGTCGCGTTCGCGGCACTTGAAGGCGGCGGCCTGAGCGTGCGCGATCCCTCCGGCAACACGGCCCTGTTCCGCCCGGCCTGAGGCGCGGGGCGGCGCCGGCGCGATCCATCACGCGGGCTGATGGATGGGTTCGCCAAAATCGATTTCCCCCGCGCGTCGGATGACGCTACAGCGGTCGCCTGCCAGAGCATGCGCCGAAGGCGTGGATCGCATCACGCGGGAGGAAAGATGTCGGTGAGGCCCCCGCGTCCGTCCGGATTCGCCCTGTACGACGCGCCCTACCTGCTGCTCACCGTCACGGCGCTGCTGTGGGCCATCAACATGGTGATCGGGCGCTTCGTCGCCGGCCATGTGCCGCCGGTGACGCTGGCCTTCGTGCGCTGGACCGGGGCGACGTTGATCCTTTTGCCCTTCGCCCTCGGGCAACTGCGGCGCGACCTGCCGCTCATCCGCCGCCATTTCTGGCTGCTGGTGCTGCTCGCGGCCACCGGCATCGCCTGCTACAACGCCATGAGCTATTACGGGCTGCAATATACCCAGGCGCTCAATGGCCTTCTGGTGCAGTCCACCGCGCCGCTGCTGGTGGCCCTGTGGACCTTCTTCATCTTCCGCGAGCGGCTGAGCCTGGGCCAGATGGCGGGTATCGTCACTTCGCTGGCGGGTGTGCTGGTGATCATCAGCCACGGCAGCCTTGATACCTTCCTGCATCTCAAGCCCAACATCGGCGACGTGTGGATCATCTTCGCCCTGTTCATCTACGCCTTCTATGCCGCCATGCTGCGCAAGCGGCCCGGGCTGGGGCCGCTCTCCTTTCTCGTGGTGATCATGGCGCTGGGCTCGGTGCTGCTGGCGCCGTTCGCGCTGTGGGAAGCGGCGCTGGGGCACACCCTGCAGTTCGACCGGATGACGCTGGGGGTGCTGGCCTATGTGATGGTGGGCCCCTCCATCGTCGCCTATCTGTTCTTCAACCGGGGGGTGGAACTGGTGGGGGCCAATGCCGCCGCGCCGTTCCTGCATCTGATGCCGGTGTTCGGCACCGCGCTCGCCATCGTGTTCCTGGGCGAAACCATGGCCTGGTACCATGTGGCGGGCTATGCGCTGGTCATCACCGGCATCGCGCTGGCGACGCTTGCCGCCCGGGCGCGGGTCCGAACGCCGCGCTGAGCGCGCGCAGCGCCTGAGTTGGCCTGTCTCCGGCGGCGCAAAAGCAAACGGCCGCCCGAAGGCGGCCGTTCCACGAGGACATGCGGTGCGCTCAGAACGTGAGCGCCTCAAAACGCGAGGGATTTGGCCGCCTTCACCTGCGGCAGCGCCTGCACCTTGGCGAGCACGTCGGCCGGGACGGTGCCGTCCACCGCTACGAGGGCGATGGCGTCGCCGCCCAGATGGTCGCGGCCGAGGGCGAAGGTGGCGATGTTCAGGCCGGCATCGCCCAAGAGGCCGGCGAAGCGGCCGATGAAGCCGGGCTTGTCCTCGTTGGTGATGTAGATCATGGAGGGCGCGAACTCGGCGTCCAGCTTGATGCCCTTGATGTTCACGATGCGCGGTTGGCCGTCCGCGAACACGGTGCCGGATATGGAGCGCTCGAACGTGTCCGTCACCACCGTGATGCTGATGAGGCTGTCAAAATCGCCGGTGGCGGCGCGGGTGGTCTCCTCGATGACGATGCCGCGCTCCCTGGCGACGGTGGGGGCGGACACCACGTTGATTTCCGACAGCACCGGGCGCAGCAGGCCGGCCACGGCGGCGGCGGTCAGCGCCTTCACCTTCTGCTCCGCCACCGCGCCCTCATAGACGATGCGCACGGTCTTGATGTCGGTGTCGGTGAGCTGGCCGGCGAACGAGCCGAGCTTTTCCGCCAGCTCCACAAAGGGCTTCAGCTTGGGGGCCTCTTCCGCAGTAATGGAGGGGAAGTTCACCGCATTGGAGATGGCGCCGGTGAGCAGGTAATCGCTCATCTGCTCGGCCACCTGCAGGGCCACGTTTTCCTGCGCCTCGGCGGTGGCGGCGCCCAGGTGCGGCGTGCACACCACGTTGGGATGGCCGAACAGGGGGTTGCTCTCCGCCGGCTCCACGGTGAACACGTCGAAGGCGGCGCCGGCCACATGCTGCGCATCGAGGGCGGCGCGCAGGGCGGCTTCGTCCACCAGGCCGCCGCGGGCGCAGTTGATGATGCGCACGCCCTTCTTGCATCTGGCGATGTTCTGCGCCGAGAGGATGTTTTTGGTCCTCTCGGTCAGCGGGGTGTGCAGGGTGATGAAGTCGGCGCGGGCCAGCAGGTCGTCCAGCTCCACCTTCTCCACGCCGAGGTCCAGCGCCCGTTCCACCGAGAGGAAGGGATCGAAGGCGATCACCTTCATCTTCAGGCCCACGCCGCGCTCGGCGACGATGGAGCCGATGTTGCCGCAGCCGATGATGCCCAGCGTCTTGGCGGTGACCTCGACGCCCATGAAGCGGTTCTTCTCCCACTTGCCGGCCTGGGTGGAGGCATCGGCCGCCGGGATCTCGCGGGCCAGCGCAAACATCATGGCGATGGCGTGCTCGGCGGTGGTGATGGAATTGCCGAACGGCGTGTTCATCACGATCACGCCCTTGGCGGTGGCCGCCGGCAGGTCCACGTTGTCCACGCCGATGCCGGCGCGGCCGATGACCTTCAGGCGGTCGGCCTTCTGCAGGATCTTCGGGGTGACCTTGGTGGCCGAGCGGATGGCGAGGCCGTCATAAGTGCCGATGATCTCGGCGAGCCTGTCCTTGTCCTTGCCGAGGTCGGGCTGGAAATCCACCTCGATGCCGCGATCCCTGAAGATCTGGACGGCGGCGGGCGACAGCTTGTCGGAAATGAGAACGCGGGGTGCCATGGAATGGGCTCCGGAAATGGGGGATGTCCGGCCGGGCATGCGCGAGCGGTCCGCGCTTCACCGGCGTGAACCCTCTCCCGCTTGCGGGGGAGGGTTGGGAG
>NZ_JAIVFO010000022.1 GCF_029991245.1 Xanthobacter autotrophicus | reverse complement strand
GGAGGGGGAGGGACCCGACGCTCCCGCGCCCGTCAGCCTCCTGCCCCTGTTCGCCTGGCTCACCCCGTCCTTCCCCGTGGGGGCCTATGCCTATTCCCACACCCTCGAATGGGCGGTGGAGGCTGGGGATATCCGGGACGAGGAGAGCCTCGGCGCCTTCCTGGGCGATCTGCTCGCTTTGGGATTCGGGCGGTCCGACGCCATCCTCGCCGCCCATGCCCACCGCGCCGCCGCGGGCGGGGATGGGGCAGCGCTGGCGGAGGTGAATGCCCTTGCGGTGGCGCTCGCCCCGTCCGCCGAACTGCGGCTGGAGACCTGCCAGCAGGGCCGCTCCTTCCTGGATGCGGTGCGTGCGGCCTGGCCTGCGCCGAGCTTCGAAAGCTGCGCGTCCGCGCTCGTGGGCGAAGTGGCCTATCCCGTTGCGGTGGGGCTCGCCGCCGGCGCCCATGGCCTGCCGCTGGCGCCCACGCTGGAAGCCTTCCTGCTGGCGAGCGTGCAGAATCTCGTCTCCGCCGCCGTGCGCCTTGCACCCATCGGGCAGACCGCGGGCACCCGCGTGGTGGCGCGGCTTGTCCCCACGGTTCACGCGCTGGCCGCGGAAATACCCGCGCTCACCCTCGACGATCTCGGCAGCGCCACCTTCCGCGCCGACCTCGGCAGCTTCCGCCACGAAACCCAGTACACGAGGCTGTTCCGCTCATGAGTTCCGGCAATTCTTCCAAAGGCGCCCCCCTGCGCGTGGGCATCGGCGGCCCGGTGGGCTCGGGCAAGACGGCGCTGATGGAGGCGCTCTGCAAGACGTTCCGGCAGCGCTACGACATCTGCGCCATCACCAACGACATCTACACCAAGGAGGATGCGCGCCTGCTCACCGTCGCCGGCGCGCTGGAGCCCGAGCGCATCCTGGGGGTGGAGACCGGCGGCTGCCCGCACACGGCCATCCGCGAGGATGCCTCCATCAACCTGCGTGCGGTGGCGGACATGAGCGCCCGCTTCCCAAACCTCGATCTGGTGCTGATCGAATCAGGCGGCGACAACCTCGCCGCCACCTTCTCCCCGGAGCTGGCGGACATCACCATCTACGTCATCGACGTGGCGGGCGGGGAGAAGATCCCGCGCAAGGGCGGGCCGGGCATCACCCGCTCCGACCTGCTGGTGGTGAACAAGACCGACCTCGCCCCCATGGTCGGCGCCGACCTCGCCATCATGGAGGC
The DNA here is from genome assembly GCF_029991245.1 of Xanthobacter autotrophicus. GTDB lineage: Bacteria > Pseudomonadota > Alphaproteobacteria > Rhizobiales > Xanthobacteraceae > Xanthobacter > Xanthobacter autotrophicus_C. Next base: position 39,747 of record NZ_JAIVFO010000022.1, on the reverse strand, counting down.
GGACACCATCCGCATGCGGGCCGGGCGGCCTTATGTGTTCGCCTCCATCCGCAACGGTGTGGGGGTGGATGTGGTGGCCCGCTTCATCGAGCAGGCGGGCGGGCTGGTGGCGGCGGCCTGAGGGCCGCCCGCTCGGCCCGTGGTCAGCTCTTTCTCAGCTCTTTTTCAGCTCTTTCTCAGCTCTTGGGCTTGCTGCAGGCGGTCTCGAACTTGGCGGCCGCCGGAGCGATGCCGGAGAGCGACACGCTGCGCTTGGCGCCCTTGACCTCGATGGTCAGGGTGCCGCCGGTTTTGGCGAGGGCCTTGAGGTCCGCAAGCTGGGCCGCGGCTTCCACGTCCACGGCGCCGCTTTCCTCATTGGCGATGCCCTTGCCGACGAGGCTCTTCTTGGTGCCGCCGGCGGTGAGGATGAGGCGCGTGTCGGCATCCTTCTCCAGCCCCTTCGAGCCGATCAGGGACTGCACCGTGAGGCCCGGCGTGCCGGGCTTGCACAGGAAGAAGATGGTCGCTTCGTCGGTTTCGGGCACGCCGAAGACAAGGGCGGCGCTGTCATCGGACTCCTGCGTATGCCAGGTCATCTTCTGCTGCGCGGCGGCAGGCGCTGCCAGAGCCAGAAGAGTTGCGATTGCGAGAGCGGGACGAAACATGGCGGGGGTCCTCGTTGCGGCGCGGATCATACCCACTGCGCGGCAAAGAGGAAGATGGGCGCACCGCACTGCGGGGTCGGGACGCAGGCAATCTTGCGGTTCAGTGAATCGAAACCGTCAAGTCATTGCGCTGTCGTGTATTTTGTACCGCCCTTGCCATGTGGGCGGGCAAGGGTGCCCACCGCCACCTTGGAGGCGAAGCCGCGTTCTATTGCCGTCTCGCAACGCAGACCCTGCGGAAGTCGCCCAGCTTGGCCTTGGCACCGGCGAGGGGATAGCTCTCGCTGGCGCCGGGCATGCGCACCACCAGCGTGTCGCCTTCGCCGAGGAGGTCGAGCACCCGGGCATCCAGCGAAACGGCCGCTTCCACCACCACGCGTCCCTCGGTCGCGGCCCGAAACGCCGAGGCGGCAAGCTCCAGTCGCCGCTTGCCGGCCACCAGGGTCAGGGCCACGCCGTCCCCGGCCTTGACCTTGCCCGACGCCGCCTCGACCGTGAACTGGATGAGCTGCGCGCCCGGCTGGCAGGCCATGGCGAACACCGGATCAGCCGCGCGCGGCAGGCCATAGCGCAGGACGAAGGTGTCCTCCGCCTTGGCCAGCACCCACACGCGCGGGTCGGGTTTCGCTTCCGGCTTCTTGGCTTCCGGCTTCTTGGTTTCGGGCTTTCTGGCCGTGGACCGGTTGTCATTCGGCGCGGCCGTCGCCGGCATCGCCGTCAAGGCGGCGAGCGCCATGGCCAGCGCCGTCGCCACCGCCACCCGCGAAACAAGCCAAGCGCCCATGGATCAGAGGTCCTTGCCCTTGAGACAGTGCCACCACGTTCAATCACGCACCGAGCCCACGGGATCGCAACAGACCTGAAAGCCGGTCCTGTCCAAGCGAAACCCCGCGGCCGCGGGGCGGCCGGTTGCCCATGGTTTCCGTGAAGACAGGTGTTTGCGTCCCCTGGAGCCTTCGCATATCACGGCCCCCGGCGGCCCGCGACCTTAGGCAAGGCGCCACACGGAAAAAATGGTGAAGACGCAACCCGATCCACAACACGGCAGCGCCGCTGCGTCCGCTTCCGGCGCGGCGCGGATGCGCATCGACCGCCTGCTGGTGGAGCGTGGCCTGTTCGAAAGCCGCGCCCGCGCGCAGGCGGCGCTGGCGGCGGGCCTCGTGCAGGTGGATGGCGTCGTGGTGGCGAAGCCGTCTGCCGAGGTGGCGGCCGACGCGCGGATCGAGGCGGCGGACATTCACGATTTCGTGTCCCGTGGCGCGCTCAAGCTCACGGCGGGGCTCGACGCGTTCGGCATTGATCCGGCGGGCAGGGTGGCGCTGGACGTGGGCGCCTCCACCGGCGGTTTCACCGAGGTGTTGCTGCGCCGGGGCGTTCGGCGGGTCTATGCGGTGGACGTGGGACGCGACCAGTTCCATCCCCGCCTCGCCGCCCGGCCGGAGGTCCACCTGATGGAGGGCACCGACATCCGCGCCCTCAGCCGCGACGGCGTCCCCGAGCCCGTCGATCTGGTGGTGGTGGACGTGAGTTTCATCTCGCTCGCGTTGGTTCTGCCCGCGGCGCTCGCCTTTGCCGGGAAAGAGGCGCATCTGGTGGCCCTGGTGAAACCGCAGTTCGAGGCGGGCCGCGCCGCCGTGCGCAAGGGCGTGGTGCGCGATGCCGCCGTGCACGAGGCCTGCTGCGTCCGGGTGGAAGGGGAGATCGCGGCGCTGGGCTGGCGTCTCCTCGGCCGCATTGCCTCCCCCATCGCGGGGGGAGACGGCAATCGCGAGTTTCTGGTGGGTGCAGTCCGGGAGAGCGGTGGGTTGTGACTGAATTTATGATTACCGGCATGGGCGCCCAGGGCGATGGCCTCGCCCAGGGTCCCGACGGCCCCCTGTTTGCCCCCTTTACGCTGGCCGGCGAGCGCGTGCGCGGGCACATCGACAAGGATCGCCTCGCCGTCGAGGCCATCCTGGCGCCGAGCCCCGAGCGGGCCGAGCCGTTCTGCCCCCATTTTGGAACCTGCGGGGGCTGCCTGCTCCAGCACTGGCAGCTTGAACCCTACTTCGCCTGGAAGCGGGCGCTGGTGGTGGAGGCGCTGGCGCGGGAGAGCATCGAGGCGGAGGTTCGCCCGCTGGTGGATGCCCACGGCGCCGGCCGGCGGCGCGTCATCTTCCATGCCCGCCAGCTGGGCGCGCGCACGGTGGTGGGGTTCGCCGAGCGCAAGTCCCACGCCATGGTGGCGCTCGATTCCTGCCCGGTGCTGGCGCCCAGCCTCGATATGGCCTTGCCGGCCGCGCGGGCGGTGGCGGCGGCTCTTGCGCCGCTGAAGAAGCCGCTGGACCTGCAGGTGGTGGCCACCGACACCGGGCTCGACATGGATGTGCGCGGCTCCGGCCCGCTGCCGCCGGCTTTGCTTTCGGAGGTGGCGGCCATGGCCGAGCGTTTCGGCCTTGCCCGCCTCACCCGCCACGGGGAGCTGGTGCTCCAGCGGGTGGCACCGATCCTCACCATGGGCCGGGCCAAGGTGGAGCTGCCGCCGGCTGCCTTCCTCCAGGCCACCGCCGAGGGCGAGCGCGTGCTGGCCGATGCCGTGCTGGCCGCCACCCAGGGTGCCCGCAAGGTGGCCGACCTGTTCGCCGGCTCCGGCACCTTCGCGCTGCGGCTTGCCGAGACCGCCCGCGTGTTCGCGGCCGAGAGCCATGCCGGCGCGCTCGCGGCGCTCACGAAGGCGTCGCGCGCCACCTCCGGCCTGAAGGCGGTGGACGGGGAGGCGCGGGACCTGTTCCGCCGCCCGCTCATGGCGGCCGAGCTTGCCGCCTTCGACGCGGTGGTGATCGACCCGCCCCGCCAGGGCGCGGAGGCGCAGGCGCGCGAGCTGGCGCAGGCGAAGCTGGCCCGTGTGGTCTATGTCTCCTGCAATGTGGCCACCTTCGCGCGGGATGCGCGCCTGCTGGTGGCCGGCGGCTTCCGCCTCGGCGCGGTGACGCCGGTGGACCAGTTCCGCTATTCGCCCCATGTGGAGCTGGTGGCCACGTTCGAGCGCGGCTGAGCGGGCCGGTTCTACCGCTGCGAAAGCTGGAGCGTTTTCGAGCGAAGTGGATTCCGGTTCGCGTGAAGAAAACGCGTTAAAACAAGAGTCTGGAGTGATTTCCGTGAGCCGGTGCGAACGGAAGGCGCTCTAGGCGTCGTGCCGGTTCTGCGGTTTAATGCGGTGCAGCATGGTGCTGGACCCGCCGGGGCTCGATGGCCCTGCGGGCCGGCCCGACCGTTTTCGAGGCTGCCCCGTGAAATCCCAATTGGACAAGGCCTTATCAGGAGTCGCCGGCGTGGATGAGCCCGCCGGCATCCGCGCCGTGGAGGCGCGTTCCCTCGAAGGGGCGCGCCTGCGCTATTACGATTACTGCATGGTGGCCTTTTCGGTCATCCTCATCTGCTCCAACCTCATCGGCGCCGCCAAGGTTTCGGTGGTTCAGGTGCCGTGGGTCGGGCCGGTGATCTTCGGCTCGGCGGTGCTGTTCTTCCCGCTGTCCTACGTGCTCGGCGACGTGCTCACCGAGGTCTACGGCTATGCCCGGGCGCGGCGCGTGGTGTGGGTGGGCTTCTTTGCCTCGGTCTATGCGGCGGCCATGGCGGTGGCCGTGGTGGCCATGCCGCCGGCCCCCGGCTGGCCGGCGCAGGAGGCCCTGACCACCGTATTCGGCCAGACGCCCCGCATCTTCGCCGCCTCCATCCTCGCCTTCTGGTGCGGCGAATTCGCCAACGCCTATGTGCTGGCGTGGATGAAGATCCTCACCGGCGGGCGGCACCTGTGGACGCGCACCATCGGCTCGACGGTGGTGGGGCAGGCGGTGGACAGCCTCATCTTCTACCCGCTCGCCTTCCTTGGCGTGTGGGAGACCCATCTGGTGGTGATGGTGATGATCTCCAACTACCTGATGAAAGTGGGCTGGGAGGTGATCCTGACCCCGGTGACCTACAGGATCGTCGGCTTCATGAAGCGTCGCGAGGGCATCGACGTGTATGACGTGGGAACGGATTTCACCCCGTTCCGGACCAAGGTGTGATCGGTTGCCCTTGCGGGTGAGGTATGCAGGGCACACCAGGCTTTATTTCAGCCACAGGCGCCGGTAACCATGACCGCCGTTCGGGCCGATCTCCGCCGCATTTTCAAGAGGGGCGAACGGTGGGGAGGGGCCGGATGGGTCGGCATGGTGCCGGTCCAGGAGCGGGAAGGTTCTGTCGGGAGACGCCGGCTCAATGGACAAACAGGTATCCGGCCGTGCCGAGCAGCCTCCGGCCGCCGTGCGTCGCAGCTGGCGTTCAAGACTGATTCCGGGTGTCGTTGCGATCCTCGCCATCGGTGGCCTCGGCGCCCTCTATTGGCGAGGCGGGCCATCCGCTCCAGCAGGTCCGGCGGGCCGGATGCCGCCACCGCAGGCCAGCGTTTCTGTCGGCACGGTGGAGCGCGGGGACATCATGGTCACCGTTCAGGCGCTCGGTACGGTGACCTCGACCTCCACCGTGACGGTGCGGCCGCAGGTCAGCGGGCAGCTCCTGAGCGTGAATTTCAAGGAAGGCCAGAGCGTCAGGCGCGGCGACCTCATCGCCCAGATCGATCCGCGCCCGTTCCAGGCCACCCTCGACCAGGCCAAGGCCCAGGTGGACCGCGACCAGGCCCTGCTGGAAGGCGCCAAGGTCGATCTCCAGCGCTACCAGGGCCTCTCCGCGCAGAATGCCGTGCCGCGCCAGACCCTCGACACCCAGAAGGCCCTTGTGGCGCAATATACGGCGACCATCGAGGCGGACAAGGCGCAGGTCCAGACCGCCGCCATCAACCTCGATTTCACCCAGATCCGCGCCCCGGTGGACGGGCGGACGGGATTGCGCCTCGTGGACCAGGGCAATTACGTCACGCCCGGCGACGCCAGCGGCATCGTGGTGCTCACCCAGCTCCAGCCCATCAGCGTGGTGTTTTCCGTGCCGGAGGATCGCCTGGCGGAGATTTCCCAACGCCTCAAGGCCGGCGCGAAACTCGCGGTGCATGCCTTCGACCGCACCGGCCAGAACCGGATCGCCGAAGGGCTGCTGGAGACCTTCGACAGCCAGATCGACCAGACCACGGGCACCATCAAGCTGCGCGCCAGCTTCCCCAATGAAGACCAGCGGCTCTACCCGAACCAGTTCGTCAACGTGACGCTGGATGTGGACACCCATGCGGGCGTCGCCATCGCCCCGACCTCCGGCATCCAGCGCGGCGTGCCGGGCACCTTCGCCTATCTGCTCAATGGGGACCAGACGGTGTCGGTGCGGCCCATCACCCTCGGCGTCACCACGGGCGAGAAGGTGGAGATCCTCTCCGGCCTCGCGCCCGGCGACCAGATCGTGGTGGAGGGGGCCGACCGGCTGCGCGACGGGGTCCATGTCACGGTGCGCCCGGGTGTCGCCCGCACGCCGCCCGCGGCTGGCGCGCCGCCGGGGCAACCGGGAGCACAGCAGGGCCGCCAGCCGGACCGCGCGGCGGCGCAATGAACCCGTCGCGCCCGTTCATCCTGCGGCCGGTGGCCACCACGCTGGCGATGGTGGCCATCCTGCTCTCGGGCGCCATCGCGCTGCTGTTCCTGCCGGTCTCCGCCTTGCCGCAGGTGGATTATCCCACCATCCAGGTGCAGACCTTCTACCCCGGCGCCAGCCCGGACGTGATGACCTCGTCCGTCACCGCGCCGCTGGAGGTGCAGCTCGGCCAGATTCCCAACCTCGCGCAGATGGCCTCCACCAGTTCGGCCGGCGCTTCCATGATCACGCTCCAGTTCAACCTCGCCGTGCCGCTGGATGTGGCCGAGCAGCAGGTGCAGGCGGCGTTGAACGCGGCCGGCAATCTCCTGCCCTCCGACCTTCCGACCCCGCCCATCTACGCCAAGGTCAATCCCGCCGACGCGCCGGTGCTGACCCTGGCCCTGACCTCGAAGACCATGAACCTGCGGGAGATCCAGGCGCTGGCCGACACACGGCTGGCGCAGAAGATCTCGCAGTTGCCCGGCGTCGGGCTGGTGAGCATCAGCGGGGGCCAGCGGCCGGCGGTGCGGGTGCGGGCTGACCCGCGTCGCCTCGCCGCCTATGGCCTGAACCTCGACGACCTGCGCTCCACCCTCGGCAACGCCAACGTCAACACCCCAAAGGGCGGCTTTGATGGGCCGACCCGCGCCTCCACCATCAATGCCAATGACCAGCTGCAGAGCGCCGCGCAATACGAGGATGTCATCGTCGCCTACCGCAACGGCGCGGCGGTGCGGTTGCGCGAGGTCGCGAGCGTGGTGGACGGGGTCGAGAACGACAAGCTCGCCGGCTGGATGAACGATGCCCCGGCCATCATCCTCAACATCCAGCGCCAGCCCGGCGCCAATGTCATCAATGTGGTGGACCGGGTGAAGGCGCTGCTGCCGCAGCTTCAGGCCGCCCTTCCCGCGCAGATCGACGTGGCGGTGCTCACCGACCGCACCACCACCATCCGCGCCTCGGTGCGCGATGTGGGCTACGAGCTGGCGCTGGCGGTCATGCTGGTGATCCTCGTCATCTTCGCCTTCCTGCGCAATGCGCGGGCAACCTTGATCCCCAGCCTGTCGGTGCCGCTCTCCCTCGTGGGGACGCTGGGGGTGATGTACCTGTTCGGCTACAGCCTCAACAACCTGACCCTGATGGCGCTGACCATCGCCACCGGCTTCGTGGTGGACGACGCCATCGTGGTGATCGAGAACATCACCCGCTACATCGAGGACGGCGAAAGCCCGCTTGAGGCGGCGCTGAAGGGATCGGAGCAGATCGGCTTCACCATCATCTCGCTCACCGTGTCGCTGATCGCGGTGATGATCCCGCTCTTGTTCATGAGCGATGTGGTGGGGCGGCTGTTCCGCGAGTTCGCGGTCACCCTCTCCACCACTATCCTGGTGTCTGGCGTGGTGTCGCTCACCCTCGTGCCCATGGCCTGCGCCAAGCTGCTGCGGCCTTACGCCGAGGCCCACGAGAACCGCTTCCAGCGGGCGAGCCGTCTCTTTTTCGATGGCATCATCCGCGTGTACGCCCGCGCGCTCGACGTGGTGCTGGCGCGGCAGGGCCTGACGCTGGCGGTCTTCTTCGGCACGGTGGTCCTCACCGGCTATCTCTATGTGATCATTCCCAAGGGGTTCTTTCCCCAGCAGGACACCGGCGTGATCCAGGCCATGACGCAGGCGTCCCAGTCGGTCTCGTTCGCGCGGATGGCGGATTTGCAGCGCGAGGTCGCCCGCATCGTCCTCGCCGACCGCGATGTGGAGAGCCTGTCCTCTTTCATCGGCGTGGACGGCGCCAATACCACGCCGAACATCGGCCGCATGCTCATCAACCTGAAGCCCCACGAGGTGCGCTCGTCCTCGGTCGAGACCGTCATCGCTCGGCTGAAGCATGCCGCGGCCGTGGTGCCGGGCATGGAGCTGTTCCTGCAGCCGGTGCAGGACCTCACCATCGACGGCGGCGTCAGCCGGACCCAGTATCAATTCGTGCTGCAGGACGCCAACGCGGCGGAGCTTGCGGAATGGACGCCGAAGCTCCTCGCCCGGCTCGCCAGCCTCCCGGTGCTCGCCGACGTGGCGAGCGACCTGTCGCAGACCGGGCTGGCGGTGCGGCTCGACATCGACCGTGACCGTGCGGCCCGCTTCGGCATCACCCCCGCCACCATCGACAACGTGCTGTACGACGCCTTCGGCCAGCGCATCGTCTCCACCATCTTCACCACGTCGAGCCAGCAACGGGTGATCCTGGAGGCGGACCCGGCGCTGAAGACCTCGCTTGAGGCGCTCTCCTCGCTCTACCTGCCGTCCGCCTCGGGCACGCAGGTGCCCCTGTCCGTGCTCACCACCACCCATGTGGAGACCGCCCCGCTTCTGGTCTCCCATCTCGGGCAGTTCCCGGCGACGACCATCTCCTTCAACCTCGCCCCCGGCGCTTCTCTGGGCGAGGCCATCGCCGCCATCCGCAAGACCAGCGAAGAGATGGGCATGCCGGCGAGCATCGTGGCGAGCTTCCAGGGAGCGGCCCGGGCGTTCGAGGCCTCGCTCGCCAACCAGCTGCTGCTGGTGCTGGCGGCACTGGTCACCGTCTACATCGTGCTGGGGGTGCTCTACGAGAGCTTCGTCCACCCGCTGACGATCCTCTCCACCCTGCCGTCCGCCGGCATCGGCGCGCTGATTGCCCTGATGATGGCGGGGGAGGAGCTGACCATCATCGCCATCATCGGGCTCATCCTGCTCATCGGCATCGTGAAGAAGAACGCGATCATGATGATCGACTTCGCCCTCGATGCGCAGCGCCGCGAGGGCATAACGGCGGAGGCGGCCATCCGCGCCGCCTGCCTGCTGCGCTTCCGACCGATCCTGATGACGACGCTCGCCGCCATCCTCGGCGCCCTGCCGCTGATGGTGGGCACCGGGGTGGGCTCGGAGCTGCGCCATCCGCTCGGCGTCTCCATCGTCGGCGGCCTGCTGCTCAGCCAGCTTTTGACCCTGTTCACCACGCCGGTGATCTATCTGTGGTTCGACCGGCGCCGTGGCCGTGCGCCCGCGCCGGACGGCCTCGCCATCACGCCGCCGGGCGTGGCGCCATGAGCCTGTCCGCGCCCTTCATCCGCCGGCCGGTGGCGACGACGCTGATCACCTTCTGGGTGTTCGCGGCCGGCCTCGTGGCCTATCCCCTGCTGCCGGTGGGGCCGCTGCCGGCGGTGGACTTCCCGGTGATCTCGGTGTCGGCGAGCCTGCCCGGCGCCAGCCCGCAGGTGGTGGCCGACACGGTGGCAAGCCCGCTGGAGCGCCATCTCGGCACCATCGCCGATGTCACCGAGATGACCTCGTCGAGCACCAACGGCTCGGCCCGCATCACCCTGCAATTCGGCCTGTCCCGCGACATCAACGGCGCCGCCCGCGATGTGCAGGCGGCGATCAACGCGGCCCGCGCCGACCTGCCGTCGAGCCTGCGCTCCAACCCCACCTACCGCAAGGCCAACCCAGCCGACGCGCCCATCATGATCCTGTCGCTCACCTCCGACACGCTGTCGCGCGGCCAGATCTATGATGCGGCGAGCACCGTGCTGGCGCAGCGGCTGTTCCAGGTGGACGGCATCGGCGACGTGACGGTGGGCGGCGGGTCGCTGCCGGCGGTGCGGGTGGAGCTGAACCCCAACGCGCTCTACAAATACGGCATCGGGCTGGAGGACGTGCGCGCGGCGCTGGCCTCCGCCAACGCCCACGCCCCCAAGGGCGCCATCGACGGCGACAGCCTGCGGTTCCAGATCTATGCCAACGACCAGGCCCTGAAGGCCGAGGACTACCGCAACCTCATCGTCGCCTATCGCTCCGGCGCGCCGGTGCGCCTGTCGGACATCGGCGAGACGGTGGATTCCATCGAGAACATCCGCTCCGCGGGCCTCGCCAACGGCAAGCCGGCGACCCTCCTCATCCTGTTCCGCTCGCCCAACGCCAACATCATCGCCACCGTGGACCGGGTGCGCGCGCTGCTGCCGTCGCTTTCCGCCTCCATCTCGCCGGCCATCGACCTCAACGTGGTGATGGACCGGTCTGCCACCATCCGCGCCTCGCTGGCGGATGTGGCGCTCACCCTCGCCATCTCCGTGGTGCTGGTGATCGTGGTGGTGTTCGCCTTCCTGCGCGACTGGCGCGCCGCGCTGGTGCCCATCGTGGCGGTACCGGTCTCCCTCGTGGGCACCCTCGCGGTGATGTATCTGTGCGGCTTCAGCATCAACAACCTGTCGCTGATGGCCCTGACCATCGCCACCGGCTTCGTGGTGGACGATGCCATCGTGGTGCTGGAGAACATCGCGCGCCATCGCGCCGCCGGGCTCTCCGGCGTGGATGCGGCCCTGAAGGGGGCAGGGGAGGTGAGCTTCACCGTGGTGGCCATGAGCGTGTCGCTCATCGCCGTCTTCATCCCCATTCTGCTCATGGGCGGGCTGATCGGGAAGATCTTCCGCGAGTTCGCCCTCACCATCACCGCGACCATCATGGTGTCGCTCTTCGTGTCGCTCACCACCACGCCGATGATGTGCGCCCTGCTCCTCCGCAACGAGGAAGGCCGCCCGCACGGCCGCCTGTTCCGCGCCAGCGAGCGGGTGTTCGAGGCGGTGCTCTCCGCCTACCGGCGCTCGCTGTCCTTCAGCCTGGACCGGCCGCGCATCCTGCTCGCGGTGTTTTTCGCCACGCTGGCGCTGACGGTCCATCTCTACATCATCATCCCCAAGGGCTTCCTGCCCCAGCAGGACACCGGCCGCATCACCGGCATGATCCAGGCCGACCAGTCCATCTCGTTCCAGGCCATGTCGGCGAAGCTGAAGAGCTTCGTGGACATCGTGCGGGCCGACCCGGCGGTGGCGTCCGTGGTCGGCTTCACCGGGGGCGGGCAGGGCAATTCCGGCTTCGTCTTCGCTTCCCTGAAGCCGCTCGCCCAGCGGGGCGTCGCGGCGGACGAGGTGATCGTGCGCCTGCGCCGCGCGCTGGCGGTGGTGCCCGGCGCCAACCTGTTCCTGCAGGCGGCGCAGGACATCCAGGTGGGCGGACGGCCGGCCAATGCCCAGTTCCAGTACACGCTGGAAGGCGACAGCTTCCAGGAGCTGGCCGAATGGGTGCCCAAGCTGCTGGCGGCGCTGCAGCGCGACCCGCGCGTTACCCAGGCCAACAGCGACCAGCAGTCCCGCGGCATCCAGACCGAGATCGTCATCGACCGCGACACCGCCGCCCGGCTGGGCATTTCGGTGGGGCAGATCGACAACACGCTCTACGACGCCTTCGGCCAGCGGCAGGTGTCCACCATCTATGTGGCGCGCAACCAGTATCATGTGGTGATGGAGGTGGCGCCGCGCTTCTCCCAGCACCCCGAGGTGCTGAACGACGTTTTCATCAGCACGTCCGGCGGCGCGGTGGGCGGTTCGCAGGGGACCGGCGCCGTGGCCGGCACCTTCTCCGCCCCGGGAGCCACAACGACCGCCAGCACTGCCGACAGCGCCGCACGCAACGCCCAGACCAACGCCATCGGCGCCACCGGGCGCGCCTCGGCCTCCACCGGCGCGGCGGTGAGCACCAGCGCCGCGCCCATGATCCCGCTGTCGAGCGTGGCGCGGTTCGGCACCGGCTCCACGCCGCTGGCGGTGAACCACCAGGGGCTGTTCGTCGCGGCGACGCTGTCCTTCAACCTGGCGCCCGGCGCGGCGCTCAGCGACGCGGTGGTGGCGGTGGATGCCGCCAAGGAGCAGGTCGGCCTTCCGGCCTCGATCCACGGCAGCTTCCAGGGCACGGCCCGCGCCTTCCAGCAATCCCTGTCCAGCCAGCCGCTGCTGATCCTCGCGGCCCTGGTGGCCGTCTATCTGGTGCTCGGCATGCTCTATGAGAGCTTCGTCCACCCCCTGACCATCCTGTCCACCCTGCCGTCGGCCGGCGTCGGCGCGCTGCTGGCGCTCATGGCGTTTGGCGGCGAGTTCAACGTCATGGCGCTGATCGGAGTGATCCTGCTCATCGGCATCGTGAAGAAGAACGCCATCATGATGATCGACGTCGCCCTCGATGCCGAGCGCAATGGTGGCATGGCGCCGCGCGAGGCCATCTTCCACGCCTGCCTGCTGCGGTTCCGGCCTATCCTGATGACCACGACGGCGGCGCTGTTCGGCGCCATTCCGCTGATGGTGGGTTTCGGGGAAGGCAGCGAGCTGCGCCGTCCGCTGGGCGTGGCCGTGGTCGGCGGCCTGCTGTTCAGCCAGCTTCTCACGCTCTATACGACGCCGGTGGTCTATCTCTACATCGACCGGCTGCGCCGCAGGCGCCTCGATTCGGACCGGCGTGCCCGTCTGGGGCCGCCGCCAGCGCCGGCCGCATAGATGCAGTCTTTCAGCACATCCGGTCGCCCCCCGCGCGGGGCGCTTCTGGCGGCGGGCGCCCTCGCGCTGCTGCTCGCCGGCTGCCTGCCCGAAGCGCCGGCGCCGGAGATCGGGATCGCCACGCCCACCCATTATGTGGAAGGGCCGGCCAACCCCAATGCGCATCTGCCGCCGCCCGAATGGTGGCGGAGCTTTCGCTCCAGCGACCTCAGCCGCTTCGTGGCGGAAGCCAACATCGACAATCTCGACATCGCCGTCGCAACGGCTGAAATCGTGCAGGCCGATGCCCAGGTGGGCATCTCGGGCGCGCCGCTCTACCCCAACCTCACCTTTGCGGGCTCCGCCGCGCAGATCCGCTCCAGCGGCGGCAGCGGCAATCCGGGCAACACCAGCGGCCAGTATATTCTCGGCCTGTCGGCCGGATACATGGTGGATTTCTGGGGTAAGAACCGCTCCGGCCTGCTCGCCGCGGAGGAGAACGCGGCGGCGGCGCGGTTCAATCGCGATGTGGTGACCCTGTCGACCCAGGTGGCGGTGGCCAACACCTATTTCCAGATCCTCGGCGCCCGCGACCAGCTGCGCATCGCGCAGAACAGCCTCGCCGCCGCAACCCGCATCCTCGACATCGTGAAGCGGCAGTTCGCGGGCGGCACCGTCTCGCAGCTCGACGTGTCGCAGCAGGAGGCGCTGGTGGCGCAGGTGCGGGCCTCGATCCCGCCCATCGAGATCACCCTGCGCCAGAACTGGGCGGCCCTGGCCGTGCTGCTGGCGCGCACCCCCGTCGCGCTCGACCCGCCGCAGGGGAGCCTCGCGCAGATCACCGTGCCGCGCATCACCCCGGGACTGCCGTCCGAGCTGCTTACCCGCCGGCCCGATATCGCCCTCGCCGAGGCCCAGCTCCTGGCCGGCGGCTACAATGTGGAAGCCGCACGGGCGGCGATGCTGCCGCAGATCCAGCTGACCGGCACAGGCGGGGTGCAGAGCGCGGCGCTCCAGGCGCTGTTCGCTCCCGGTGCGTGGTACTACACGCTGGTTGCGGGGCTGACCCAGCCCATCTTCGACGGCTATCTGCTCCAGAGCCAGCTGGACCAGGCCAAGGGCGTGCAGGTGCAGGACCTGCAGGTTTATCGCAAGGCCATCCTGTCGGCCTTCGCCGATGTGGAGAAGGCGCTGGTGGCGCTGGACCAGACCAACAAGCAGGTGAAGCTGCAGGCCGCCGTGGTGGACAGCTCCCGCACCGCCTTTCGCGTGGCCGAGTCCCAGCTGGCGGGCGGCACCACCACCCTCGTCGCCGTGCTGCAGGCGCAGCAGACCTATTTCACCGCGGAAAACGGGTTGGCGCAGGTGCGGCTGGCGCGGCTGCTGGCCGCCACCAGCCTGTTCCAGGCGCTCGGCGGCGGCTGGGGCCCCTGAGCGGACGGAGCGGGCTCTGAACTTCGGGAAAGAGCGCGCGGCGGGTCAGCCCGGCGCGCAAGGACGTGGTGGCAAGGACGTGGTGAACGTGGTGCGCGAAGCGCAAGGAAATCACGAGAATCAAGACGAACGAAGCGTTTCGGCCTCATTGAAGAGATCGCTTCGCATCTCGAAAAGCATGCCGGCTTCGCCGGCGGCGAAATCCACAGAAGGTCACCGCAGGATATTCGGCGGATAGACAACCATACGGCCGCGACGTCGTCTCGCCATTGAGATATTCTGGCGCGTCAGTCTGGATGAAATTGAGAACTCTCCTATAACTGAAATCAATCATATAATTCAGTTTAAGAGTTTTTTGGGCGCTGCCGGGCCTCGCGGCCGGCTCGCTCGCGTAGATCGGAGCCGGCGCTGGTCCGAACACCGCCCGCAGCGCTCCGCGAAAGGGCGTCGGATCGGGGTGCTGGCCCGCTCAGGCCGCCGCTTTCCGTGTCACAACACCGAATTATTTGTTTGCCATAGATCATCCCGGCGCTGGAGCGGCCGGTGACTTGCATTTGCCGCGCGGAACGAACGGCCCCAGGCCATCCATTCGCAGGGCGCCATCAACCGGCGCGGCGGGAAGGTGAAGCAGCACGCTCTTCATAGCTTCCCGGGGGATACGAGGCCATGGTGAACGTCTTTGATCTGTTCGATCCGCGTCGGCAGCCTGCCATTCCGCGCGTGGAGAGCGATGCGCTCGACGTGGTGCGCGGCAGCGTGGACGGGGGGCGCACCGAGATCGACGCCATCGCCCGCACCGCCAATATCGTGGCAACGGCTGCGGCGCGCCATTCCCGGCGCATCGAGACCACCCATTCCGAGCGCGTCCGCGGCCTGATCGATGATGCCGGCGCCATGGTCACGGGCCTTCATCGCGAGTACGGCATGGGCCGGCTGGCCCAATCCTGGCTGGACTACCAGCGCGACGCCGCCGAGCGCCTCGTGCTGACGATGGACACCCTGCGCAAGCGCGGCGACATCTTCCTGGAGCACGAGGCGGCGAACTGCCCGCCGGTGCTGATCTACGACTACGAGGTCATCGTCGACGGGCACGATCTGCCCTATCCCTGCAACTATATGCTGCTGCGCATCCTGCCGCCCGAGGGTGTGCACATCGACGACACCAGGCGCCCCTACATCATCATCGACCCGCGGGCCGGCCATGGCCCCGGCATCGGCGGCTTCAAGGCCGACAGCCAGGTGGGCGTGGCGCTGCGCGAGAGCCATCCGGTTTACTTCGTCGCCTTCCGCAGCCAGCCCGAGCCCGGGCAGTTCCTGTCCTATGTCACCCGCGCCGAGGCCACCTTCGTGCGCGAGGTGATGCGCCGCCATCCGAAGGCGCCCAAGCCCGTGGTGACCGGCAACTGCCAGGGCGGCTGGGCGACGTTGCTGCTCGCTGCCACCAATCCCGACATCACCGGTCCGATCGTGGTCAATGGCTCGCCGGTGGCGCCCTGGGCCGGCGTCGTCGGCGAGAACCCCATGCGCTATAATGCGGGTGTGCTCGGCGGCACCTGGATCCCCATGTTCCTCTCGGACATCGGGGGCGGCATCTTCGACGGCGCGCACCTGGTGATGAACTTCCAGCTGCTCAATCCGGGTCGCACCCTGTTCCGCAAGTATACCGACATTTTCCGCGACATCGACAAGGGCGACAAGACCTTCCTGGAATTCGAGAAATGGTGGGGCGGATTCTTCCTGCTCACGGAGCCGGAAATCCGCTGGATCGTCGAGCAATTGTTCGTCGGTAACCGCCTCGCCAAGAACGAGGCGCGGATCGAGCCGGGCCGCCCGCTCGACCTCAAGGCGATCCGCTCGCCCATCATCGTCTTCGCCAGCCACGGCGACAACATCACGCCGCCCCAGCAAGCGCTGAACTGGATCGCCGAGACCTACGCCAGCGTCACGGAAATCCGCATCCGCGGCCAGCGCATCATCTACATGGTGCATGACCAGGTCGGCCACCTCGGCATCTTCGTCTCCTCGCAGATCGCCAACAAGGAGCACTCCGAGGTCGCCTCCACCTTGGAGACCATCGAGGCGCTCGCCCCAGGGCTCTATGAGATGCGCATCGAGGACGTGCAGGAGGAGAACGGCCGCAAGACTTTCACGGTCGGCTTCATCGAGCGCACGCTGGACGACATCCGGGCGCTCGACGACGGCCTCGATGACGAGCGCCCGTTCGCCGCCGTGGCCCGCGCCTCGGAAGTGCAGTCACAGATGTACGACGCACTGGTGCGTCCGTTCGTAAAGCCGCTGGTGACCAAGACCACGGCGGAGATGAGCCGGGCGCTGCACCCCGAGCGTTTGCAGCGGGCGCTGATGTCGTCGCGGAACCCGGTCATGCCGGCCCTGGCCCGGGCAGCGGAGAGCGTGCGCCAAAGCCGCGCCAAGGCCAACCCCGACAACCCCTTCCTCGCCGCCGAAGCGCTGTGGGCGGACGCCACCGAGCAGACCATCGACCTCATCCGCGATTACCGCGACATGATGTACGAGATCGTTTTCCACACCGTCTGGGGCACGCCCTGGGCGCGGACCTTCGGCCGCACCCACGAGGCGCGGCGCGCGCTGAAGAACACCGACGAACTCAGGGCCCTGCCGGAGGTGGCGGCGGCACTCTACAACATCGACCGGGGCGGCTTCGTCGAGGCGGTGATCCGCATGCTGATCCTGCTGGCGGACAATCGCGGGACCGTGCGCCGCGACCGTCTCGAGCGCTCCAGCCGGGTGCTGACCCAGGACGAGCCGTTCCGCTCCCTCGGCGCCGCGCGGCGTGCGATGATCATCCACGAGCAGACGGTGATCGCCACCTACGAGCCCGAGCATGCGATCGAGACGCTCGCGGTGCTGCTGCCCGACCCGAAGGAGCGGGAGCTGGCGGCGCGCGTCGTGCGCTACGTGCCGGGCGAGACCGCCGACATGTCGGCGCAGACTCTCGCGCTGCTGCAACGTTTCCATCAGGTGCTGGGCCTGCCGGCCTTCACCGGCGACGTCCTCAGCGATCCGCTGGAGGAACCCGGCGTCGCCGAGGCCCTGGCGGACACGGTGGCCGCCAACCTGGCCATCGCCACGGCGGCCGTCGAGACGCGCCACCCGTTCGGCAACCGGGCCACCAAGGGCCGGGGAGCCTAGGGCAGTTTCAGCAAAAGCGTGAAACGGCTTTGCATCCGAAACGGCTTTAAAACAACAAGCGAGAGCCTGTTTCGCGAACTGGAGCGCGCGAAACAGGCTCTCGGGGTTCGACCGCGACAGGTGGATCCGCCCTGTCCCGCTGCTCACGCAGATGGTCCATGCCGGCCATCTTGGGCGCAAAGCGGGCCGCGGCTTCTACGAATATGTCGGATGATGATCGCGGTGCAGCCAAGAAATCGGGGCGGCCTCAGGAAGCCATGATCAGGGACAGGTTTCAGACGCAGGACGGCGCCAGCCTTGCCTTCTCGGACATCGGGACGGGACGGCCGGTGCTGGCGCTCGCCGGCTTCACCCGCAACAGACGCGATTTCGACTATTTGGCTCGGCATCTGAGGGACGTGCGGCTGATACGGCTGGATAGCCGCGGCCGGGGCGAATCCGACTGGACCGGGGCCGACACCTACAATGCGGTTCAGGAAAGCAAAGACGCGCTCGCCTTGCTCGACCATCTCGGAATCGAGCGCGCCGCCGTCATCGGCTCCTCCCGCGGCGGGATTTTGGGAATGCTCATGGCTACGACCTCCCGTGAGCGCCTGGCTGGCCTCTGCCTCAATGACGTGGGGCCAGTGATGGAGCGTCCCGGCCTGGAGCGGATCGGCGCCTATATCGGCATCGAGCCCGCCGTCGCCACCCTGGAGGAGATCGCCGACCGCATGCCACAGGCCATGCCGGGCTTCTACAACGTGCCGGAACTGCGGTGGGAGGAGGAAGCCATCCGCCGCTACGTCCAGACATCAGAAGGCGTGACGCTGCCCTATGATCCTGATCTGCGCCAGGCTTTCCAGAAGGCGCTGGCGGCTCCGGCGACGGACGCCTGGCCGTTGTTCGACGCTTGCGCGGGGCTTCCGCTGGCGCTGATCCACGGCGCCAATTCTGACGTGGTGAGCCGGGCCGCGGCCGAGGCGATGGCGGCCCGACGCCCCGACATGATCTATGCCGAGGTGCCCGACCGCGGCCACACGCCGTTCCTGGACGAGCCGGAGGCCCTGGCCGCCATCCATGAGTGGCTTGATCGCTGCTTCTCGGCAGACGATGCCCAGGCGCTGCCAGAGCGGGGAGCCGGCGAGCGGCTGCCGTCGCGCGCGGGCGGAAGCGGATCGTGACTGGACCTCTTTCGCGATCCCGCCGCGAGGCGGCTCGCCCTGCACCGCGCCCGACGATGTGTCCACCCAAGGCTGTATGGAGACTGAGGACAGACTACCTTCGAGAATTGAATCTCTATAAATCACCGCCGCAGAGATGAGTTTTAATACAGATCAATTATAATACAGACACGAATATTTCGCAAAACTTATGCAAACATCATTTAGCGTCTCACGGGAACGGACTTTGGGCCGTCGTGCGAAGGTCCGCACGCTCTTGGGGGGCGCATGTTCAAGCTTCACGATCACAAGGCGCTCGTGGTTGGCGTCGCCAATGACCAGTCCATCGCCTGGGGCTGCGCGAAGGCCTTCCACGACCAGGGCGCAAAGCTGGCCATCACCTATCTCAACGAACGGGCGGAGCCCCATGTCCGCCCTCTCGCCGAATCCATCGGCGCCGAGCTGATCCTGCCCCTCGACGTCAGCATTCCTGGCCAGCTTGAGCTTGTGTTCGAAGAGATTACGGCCCGCTGGGGGCGGCTCGACACGCTGCTCCACTCCATCGCCTTCTGCCCGAAGGACGACCTGCACGGCCGCGTGGTCGACTGCTCGGCGGAGGGCTTCGCCACGGCCATGGACGTCTCGGTCCACTCCTTCCTGCGCATGATCCGCCTCGCCGAACCGCTGATGCGAGAAGGCGGCACCTGCATGACCGTTTCGTTCTACGGCGCCGAGAAGGTCGTCGAGCATTACAACGTCATGGGTCCCGTGAAGTCCGCGCTCGAGTCGGTGGTGCGTTACGCCGCTGCGGAGCTGGGCGAGAAGCGCATTTCCGTCCATGCGCTTTCGCCCGGCCCCCTGAAGACCCGCGCCGCCTCCGGCATCGGCCATTTCGATGACCTCCTCGCCGCCGCCGCCGAACGCGCGCCGACCCACCTCCTCGCCTCCATCGAGGACGTGGGCGCCTTCGCCGCCTTCCTCGCCAGCCGCGAGGCGGCGAACGTCACCGGCGGTGTCCACCAGATCGACGGCGGCTACAGCATCATCGGCTGATATGGCGGCACCGATTGTCCGCCACTTTCATCGTCCCGGCGCCGTCCCAGGGGCGGCTCACAGAAGGCGCCCAGAGCATGAAGCGTGAGAACAGGACGTTCAGCGAGCTCCAGGTGGGCGACACTGCCGAGTTGCGCCGCATCTGTACGGCGGACGACCTCTTCGTGTTCGCGACCGCCTCCGGCAACCACAACCCCCTTCACCTGCCGGGTTACGACCTCAACCATGACGGCAAGCACGACGAGGTGACCGCCCCGGCCATGTGGGTCGGCTCGCTCATCTCCGCGGTGCTCGGCAACATCCTGCCCGGAGCCGGCACGCGCTACCGCTCGCAGAATTTCGAGTTCCTCCACCGCGCCAAGGCCGGCGACGATCTGGTGGTGCATGTCCGCATCACCGAGAAGCGGGACGACGGCGATGTCGTGCTGGCCACCTCTGTCTCTCGCGAAAATCCGCAGGAGGTGCTGCTGCGGGGCGAGGCGGTGGTGACGGCTCCGCGGACCAAGATCGCATACGAGGAGCAGGACATTCCGGGCCTGCTGGTTCAGCGTCACCGCCACTTCGATGCGCTCGTGGCCCAGGCCGAGACGCTGGAACCGCTCACCGTCGCAGTCGTGGCGCCGGAGGAGGCGAACTCCCTCGGCGGCGCCCTGCTGGCTGCCCGCCATCGTCTCATCATACCCATCCTCATCGGCGCCCGCGACAAGATTGAGGCGGCGGCACGCGAGTGCGGCGAGAGCCTCGACGGCATCGAGATCCTCGACGTGGCCGATCACGCCGCGGCCTCCCACACGGCGGTGGACCTCGTTGCCCAGCACCGCGCCAGCGCGCTCATGAAGGGCCACCTGCACACCGACGAACTGCTGCACGCCGCATTGCGCAAGGAGAACGGCCTGCGCGGCGGGCGGCGGTTCACCCATATCTTCGTCATGGACGTGCCGGGCCTCGCCCATCCGCTGCTGGTGACGGACGCCGCCATCAACATCCAGCCGGATCTCGCAACCAAGATCGACATCGTGCAGAACGCCATCGACCTTGCCATCTCGCTGGGCATCGCCCAGCCGAAGGTCGGCGTTCTGTCCGCGGTGGAGACGGTGAACCCGCAGATCGCCTCGTCCGTGGATGCCGCCCTGCTCTCCAAGATGGCCGAGCGCGGCCAGATCACCGGCGGGCTGGTGGACGGGCCCCTGGCCATGGACAATGCCATCGACGTCGCCGCCGCCCGCACCAAGGGCATCGTTTCCCCCGTGGCCGGCCATGCCGATATCCTGGTGGTGCCGAACCTCGATGCCGGCAACATGGTGGCCAAGCAGCTGACCTATGTCTCCCATGCGGAGGGGGCGGGGCTGGTGATGGGGGCCAAGGTGCCGATCATTCTCACCTCGCGCGCCGACAGCGCCAAGGCGCGCCTCGCCTCCTGCGCCGTCGCCGCCATCCACCACGCGCGCATCAGCGCCCTGAAGGCCGCCGTGAAGGATGGTGCCCGATGACCATGCTGCCGGTCACCCTCACCCTCAACGCCGGCTCGTCCTCGCTGAAGTTCAGCCTGTTCGACATCTCCGGCGAGCCGGCGCAGATGGCCATCGGCCTCGTGGAGAACATCGGCGGGCAGCCCCGGCTGAAAGCCAATCTCGGTGACCGGCTGGCCCGCGTGGAGCGGGAACTGCCCGCAACCGAAGCCGCCGATCACACCAGCGCGCTCGCCACCGTGCTCGCCTTGCTGCGTTCGAGCTTTCCCGGTGCCAAGGCATCGGTGGTCGGCCACCGCGTGGTGCATGGCGGCCCCCATTATACCGCGCCGATGGTGGTGACCGGCCAGGTGATGGCGGAGCTGAAGCGCCTGTCGCCCTTCGCCCCCATCCACCAGCCGCACAACATCGCCGGCATCGAGGCGGCGCAGGCCGCCTTCCCCGAGGCGCTGCAGGTGGCCTGCTTCGATACCGCCTTCCATCGTCACCACCCCAAGGCCAATGACGTCTTCGCCCTGCCGCGCGAGTATTACGACAAGGGCATCCGCCGCTATGGCTTCCATGGCCTCAGCTATGAATATGTGTCAGAGGAGCTGAAGCGGACCGCGCCGCTGATCCATGCCGGCCGGGTGGTGGTTGCCCATCTCGGCAACGGGGCCTCCATGTGCGGCATCCTCGGCGGACGCTCGGTGGCGTCCACCATGGGATTTACCGCCCTCGACGGCCTGCCCATGGGCACCCGCTGCGGCCAGGTGGATCCCGGCGTCATCTTCTACATGGTCCAGCAGGAAGGCCGCAGCATCGACGAGGTGCGGGACATCTTCTACACCAAGTCGGGGCTGCTCGGCCTGTCGGGCATCTCCAACGACATGCGTGTGCTGGAGAGCGCGGGCGTGCCGGAGGCCAACGAGGCCATCGACTACTTCGTCTTCCGCATCCGCCGCGAGCTGGGCGGCCTGGCTGCGGCCCTTGGCGGGCTCGATGCCCTCGTCTTCTGCGGCGGGATCGGCGAGAATTCACGCAAGATCCGCCGGCGCATCTGCGACGGGCTGGACTGGATCGGGCTGGAACTGGACCACGACCGCAATGACAGCAACACCCGCGTGATCTCGACCGATTTCAGCCGGGCGCGGATCATGGTGGTTCCGACCAACGAGGAAATCGTCATCGCCCGCGCAGCCAAACGGCTGTCGTCGGGCACCGAGGCGGCGGCGGGCTGAAGGAGAGGGACATGAGGAAGGCGATCAGACCGGAGGAGGCGGCGGAACTCGTTCCGGACGGAGCGGTCGTGCTCATCGGCGGTTTCATGGGCGTGGGGACTCCCGAACGCATGATCGACGCCCTGGTGGCGCGCGGCGTGAAGAACCTCACCGTGGTGGCCAACGACGCCGCCCTGCCGGGCCGCGGCATCGGCAAGCTGGTCAGCGCCGGCGCGATCTCCCGGGCGATCATGTCCCACATCGGCCTCAACCCGGAGATCCAGCAGAAGATGATCGCCGGGGAGGTTGAGATCGAGCTGGTGCCGCAGGGGACCCTGGTGGAGCGCATCCGCGCCGCGGGTGTCGGACTGGGCGCGGTTGTCACCGCCACCGGCATCGGCACGCCCGTGGAAGAGGGCAAGCAGGTCCTGGAGATCGACGGCAAGCGCTATCTGGTGGAGAAGCCCATCCACGGCGACTTCGCCCTGATTGCCGCCCAGCAGGCCGACTATGCCGGCAACCTCATGTATTCGCTGACCGCCCACAATTTCAATCCGATCATGGCGCTGGCTGGCCGCACTGTGATCGTGGAGCCGGAAATGATCGTGCCGATCGGTGTCATCCCGCCTGACGCGGTGAAGACGCCGGGCGTGCTCGTCGACCACTTGCTCGCGAGGGCCGCGTGATGGATGCCAAGGTGATGGGTCGCCCGCGCGCGGGCATGAGCGCCAAGGAAGTGATCGCCCGCCGCGTGGCGCAGGAGATCAAGCCGGGCATGCTGGTCAACCTCGGCATCGGCCTGCCGAGCATGGTGGCGAACTACTTGCCGCACGATTCCGGTGTCTATTTCCAGGCTGAGAACGGCGTGATCGGCCTCGGCGCCCGCCCGCCGGAAGGCATGGAGGACCCGCACCTCACGGACGCCGGCGGCGGATTCGTCACGGCGTTGCCGGGCGCGGCCTCCATCGACAGCGCCATGAGCTTCGGCCTCATCCGCGGCGGCCATCTCGACATGACCGTACTCGGCGGCCTGCAGGTGGATGAACGCGGCTACCTCGCCAACTGGATGGTGCCCGGCAAGATGGTGCCGGGCATGGGCGGCGCCATGGATCTCGTCGCCGGCGCAAAGCGCGTGGTGGTCGCCATGGTCCACTCCGCCAAGGGCGAGGCCAAGATCGTGCCGGAATGCTCTCTGCCCCTGACCGCCATGCGCCGCATCAGCCTCATCGTCACCGAGCTTGCGGTGATCGAGCCGACCCACGAGGGCCTTCTGCTGCGGGAGCGCGGGCCGGACGTGAGCATCGACCAGATCCTCGCCCAGACCTCCGCGCGCCTCATTGTCGACGGTGACGTCCCCGAGATGCGGATCGGCTGATGATGGCCATCACCGAGCTGACGCGCGCTTTGGCCTTCGCGGCCGAGGCGCACGCCAACCAGCGCCGCAAGGGCGCGGCTCAGGAGCCTTACATCAACCACCTGATCGAGGTGCTGGATCTCGTCGCCCGTGCCACCGGGGGCGCGGACGTGGAGCTCCTGATTGCCGCCCTGCTCCACGACGTGGTGGAGGACACGGCCCATTCCGCGGATGATGTGGCGCAGGCGTTCGGTGCCCGGGTGGCCACCATCGTCACCGAAAACTCCGACGACATGTCGCTTCCCAAGGACGCACGGCGGCGCCATCGCATCGCCGTCATGGCGGCGAAATCCCCGGATGCGCGCATCGTCAAGATGGCCGATGTCATCTCCAACCTGCGCGCCATCGTCGTGTCGCCGCCCGCCGGCTGGAGCGCGGACCGCAAGCTCGGCTATCTGGACGGGTGCCGCCAGCTCATCGACGCCGGTCGCGGCGCCAATGCCATGCTGGAGGAGGTATTCGACAAGACCGCCCGCGACGTGGAACATGCGATCCGCGAAGCCGCCGCCTTCGAGATCGAAGGCCACGCGGTCGCTGTCCGGCACCTTGAACATGCGGTCGGGCAGCAGGTGCATCTCATCTATCTGCCCAACACCAGTTGCCGCGCCCTGAGCGATGGGGACGTGGACGCCTTCTGCCTCACGCTGGCGCGCAGCTTTCCCTCCGCCACCGTGCAGCAGGCGGATGCGATCTATGAGGGGCGGCGGCGTCCGATCCTGCTCGCCCGCATCCGCACCGACAGCACCGATGCCATCGTGGCGACGGCCCAGCGCCTGTGCATCCAGTTCGACCAGCGTTTCGTGGGGGTAGAGGTCGATGGGCGCTACGTGCGCATCTATGCGGACGACACCGCCTGAAGGACCCTCCGGGCGGCACCACACCGCGCTGTGCCGCGCCGGCCGCTGTCCCCCCAGCCCACGGAGAACCACCGCAGCCCCCGATCGGATTACGACGCGGACCGATCAGCGATGGCAGCGCCCCGAGGATTGAAGCCCGGCGCCCGTCGCCGCGAAGGAGGCGCGAGCCGGGTGCAGGATGGGGTACGCACTGCGATTGTGCGTTGCAGTAAACTGTTGGATTTCTTGATGAAAAATAGACAAAAATGCTACTGGCGCGCCCTAGGGGAGTCGAACCCCTCTCTCCACCGTGAAAGGGTTCTGAAATTTCACTTTATGCGTGTGCGGGTGTTCATTCATATTCAGGTATATCAAATAGTTAGTTCATTCATGCCAGCCGTTGTGCAGAGCCATACACCCCCATATATTGGACACTTATTGGACACAGCAATAAGGTTGTGCGATCATGGCAAAGCGCGTCAGGGATGCGGTTCTAGACAGCAGGGCGGCCCGCGCCAAGCTGAAGCCGCAGAGGAAGCCCTATTTCCGCGCCCTTGATCGCGGGCTTCACCTTGGCTACCGGCGAGGGAAGAACGGTGGAACATGGGTCGTGCGCCGCTATGTGGGTGACGAGCAATACACCGTCGAAGCCCTCGGGACCGCAGATGACAGCCAAGATGCGGACGGGACCTCAATTTTGACGTTCCACCAAGCGCAGGTGCTTGCCCGAGGCCGTGCTGCCGACATGGCCGTTCAGGAACGTGAGGCTGCACTCGGTCCGTCACCTACCGTGAAGGACGCGGTTGACGCTTACGTGGAGGCATATGAGCGCCGCACCGGGGCGCAGGGCGGTAGGAAGCCCGCACGCGGACAACTCACCAAGCACGTCCTCGCGGATGAAATCCACGATAAGAAACTGCACGAGATTACGCGGGATAGCCTAAAGGAATGGCGGAGGCGTGTCGCCGACAAGGGGCTTGCTGTCGATACGGTGCGGCGCATCTGTAATGACTTCCGCGCGGCCCTAAACGCCGCCGCAGAGGAACATCACAAGCGTCTCCCTGCGCACTTCGTGTTGGAAGTGAAGGCCGGTCTTGCCGCTACAGAACGAGGACATTCGCCCGTTGCTCGCGAGGCGCAGGTGCTCCCGGACGCCGATGTTCGCCGCATCATCGCGGCCGCGTGGGAGGTGGACCGGGAAGGGGGCTGGGAGGGCGATCTGGCCCGTTTGGTGCTGGTGCTCGCAGCCACTGGTGCTCGGTTCTCACAGGTCGCACGGCTCATGGTCGGCGACGTGCAATCGGCGCAAGGGCGCATCATGGTGCCCGCGAGCCGCAAGGGCAGGGGTGCGAAGAAGGTTGCTAAGGTGGGCGTTCCGGTAGGCGAGGACGTGATTGAGGCCCTGCGCCCCGCGATGGCGGGGCGCGTCGGCACGGAGCCGCTCCTTGTGCGTTGGAAGCACCAGCAGGTGGCGCCAATGAAGTGGGAGCGCGTAGCACGCACCCCATGGACCTACTCAAAGGAGTTTGACGCGCCATGGCACGAGATCACCAAGCGGGCGGGGTTGCCGGCTGGCGTTGTTCCTTATGCGCTGCGGCATAGCTCCATCGTGCGCGGCCTGCGACAGATGCTTCCGGTGCGTCTGGTCGCAGCGCTGCACGACACCTCGTCGGCGATGATCGAGGCGCATTATTCGGCCTTCATCGTCTCTGCCCTCGACGAGCTGGCAGCGAAAGCTGTGGTCCCACTAGCACCTCACGGAGCTAGCGTCACAAAGCTGAGAAGCGCGTGAATGCGATTTTTGATTGCAAAAATGACTAATACACCCATTGAAAACGGATCGCTCAGTGGGTTCGATCAAATGTTCGTGATATGATCTGCCCCGACAACCTATAAGGCATTGTAAATTAAGGACATACAGTTTCGTTAACTTTTGATCGCGTACAGAAAGTGAGGTTGCATTATGGGGAATATGCGTTAAATTCTCGCGTGTGTAGGGACGATTTGCGTCTTGCAAAATCGCGAGTGCGGCGTCTCCTTAATCAACAACCCGCTGAAATGGCGGGTTTTTTTGTGCCCGCACCATCCGTGGGCCTAACTCCACAACCACACCACACAACCACCGAAGCCCGCCCCGTGCGGGCTTTTTTCGCTTGGAGAACACCCATGACCGATGCCCTCCTGACGTTGGACGAGGCGGCCTCTATGCTGCGGATTTGCAAGGTGACTCTGTACAAACATATCCGCGCGGGTCGTCTTTCGCTGCGCAAGCTCGGCCGCCGGTCATTTATCCTGCGGAGCGAGGTAGAGATTTTCTTGACGAACCTGCCTGCTATCGCGTTGCAGGCGAAATGATCGATCCAAAAAACTCCATCCAAAAGCAACCCCGCTCCGGCGGGGTTTTTTTATGGGAACTCGCCCATGGCGCCCCGCCTAGCCCCTCACGTCATGAACGCTTTGCGGCTCCGGAAGGAAGTCGCCGCCCTGGTCCGTTCCCGCGTGGAAAACGGCAAGGAACTGCCACCGCCCGCAGGCCTCGCACATGTCCTTGCCCGGCTTGGTGTTGTTCTGGATCGCGACGGCCCCACGGTGCCGGGCGTGAGGCGGGCCGCCCGCGCGCTGGGCGCGGGCGATCTTCCGGCGGCGATGGTCCTCCAGGAGACCCGAAGGGCCGCAGCCGAGGGCCGGCTCGGGCACGAGTGGCGACTTCCGGCCGCCGACGCACTGGGCGTGCTCCTTAACGTCTCGGAGACCGAGCGCGCGGGGCTTGGGCTCAAGCTGGTTG
The DNA here is from genome assembly GCF_029991245.1 of Xanthobacter autotrophicus. Taxonomy (GTDB): domain Bacteria; phylum Pseudomonadota; class Alphaproteobacteria; order Rhizobiales; family Xanthobacteraceae; genus Xanthobacter; species Xanthobacter autotrophicus_C. Next base: position 12,728 of record NZ_JAIVFO010000022.1, on the reverse strand, counting down.
GCTCTCGGGACTTGCCCGCCGGTGACCGGCGGCGCGCAGCCGAGCGCGCCCGCAAGGCTCGGACAAGGGCGGAGGCCGGAGCGACGCCCCGCCATGCAGCCCTCAGTTCGACCAAACCATGGGAGGCCGCGGGTGTCTCTCGTGCCACATACTTCCGGAAACAGAAGATGAATGAGACTAATTCGTCCGCGTCTCCTTCTATCATATATAGGCGTGCGGACGAAACAGTCTCACACGCCGTGCAAATCGCGGCGGCGGCGCCCGACATGTCGCCCCCAGGGCGCGGCATCCGCACCTTCGAGCCGGCCCCTCCGGCCCCGCCGATCCGGCCGGGCGGCATTCGCGACCTCGCGAGGCGGGCCGCGATCATTCCCCATCCTCGCATCCTCGCAGCTCTCAAGGCCGCGCGCGAACCGTTGACCATCTCGACCATTGCAGATGTCGCAGACATGCGGCGCGACGCGGTCCGGCATGCCGTGGCCGAAATGGCAGCCGCAGGTCTTATCGCTCTCAGGGGCGAACTGGCCGAGGTCTCTCCGGCCCTCACGGCGCTCCACGGCCGAGCTGCCCACATGCCCGAGCCGTCCCACGAGATCGGATGAGCGGCATAATGGCCTACGAGGCCGCCTGGAGGCACACCATCCCAGAGCCAGCTATATAGCCTGCGGACACGAATACCCGCCAGCGGCCTCTACAATCGATCTGGCGGGTCATCCAAGGCTGCGAGGGGGTGGCGGTGCGTGGGTCCTCCGGAGGCCCGCCCCCTCCGCGCTGATCGAGCAGCGCTGATTTCAAGCGTATCTGGTCCGTGAAAAACCCATTTTCCGTTTCCCAAATGGAGAATACATGAAAGCAACTATCTTTTCCGAGGAGGTAAGCGCAGATGATCTGGCTTCGCTCCTCGAAGTCACCAGCAAAACTATTCGGAACCTTGCCGACCGTGGCGTGATCGTCCGGGCCTCGCGCGGGAAATACTTGCTCGCCGAGTCGATCCGCAACCTTTTGGCCGATGCCCGAAAGGCCAGCCGTAGCAACGATTTGGACAAGGAGCAGCTCGCCCTCGTGAGGGAAAAGCGCCGTGCAGCGGAGCTGCGTAACGCCGAGACCGAGGGCCGATTGATCGAACTCGACGAAGCTTTTGCGGTGCTCGATCAGATCATCGCGACCTACCGCATCGGTCTCGATGGGCTTCCGGCCCGCATCACACGAGATGTGACCTTGCGAAAGCAAATCAAGGCGGAGTGCGACGCCACGCTCATTGAGGCCAGCAAGAAGTTTCAGGACTTCGCCCATAACCCGCCCACCACCAACCCGACCCACAAGGAGAATAAGAGCGATGACTGACGACGACCCGAAGACCAGTAACGAAGCACTGGCGGCGCTCTTCGAGCACGCCGCCGAACTGAGCCGCGAACCGATCAATTTCGACACCGATGTATCCACGGAAACCACTGAGAGCTAAGGAAAAGACCATGAGCATTTTCAACGATATCGCGCGCGCGTTCGGCCCCAAGGCCGCCAAGGCGCCCAGCATCACGGCTTTGGAAAAGTTGGAAGCGGAAGCCAGCGCGGCCGTCGAGGCCGAACGCGGTCGCCTGGAGGGCCTGGAGGCAAAGCGTCCTGAGGCGCTTCTCGGAGGTGACGAAGCCCGCCTTGCTCACCGGAGCCAGCTCAACACCGCCCGCGCCGACCTTGAGGACGCCGAGGCGGCCCGGACGGCCGTCAGGGAGCGGCTGGAGGCTGCCCGTCTGGAGGAGGCCGAGAAGGCCCGCCGGGCGGCGTACAGCAAGGCCGATGCCGCCCAGCGCACCGCCCAGACCGAGTTGCTGGCGAAGTATCCCATCGTTATCGGGGAGCTGCTGCGCCTGCGTGAGCTGGTCGCCGACGCCGAGCGCCTCCGCGAGATCGCGAATGGAGATTTGCCTGAGGGCGCCTCTCCGCTCCCTGAAACCGAATCCGTGCGCGACCTGCCGGGCCAGCCGCGCTCTGTGGTGTCCTCTGAGATTGAGGAGCTTTGGGTGGGCGAAGGCGGAGCGCCGGTTGATCAGGCTGCGGTCCGGAGCCGCGATGGTCGGACTGGCCACGTGACCGTGCAGACCGGTTTCGGCAGCCACGCCATCCCCGTCACCCGCCAGACCTTCGAGAAGCGCCGCGTCCGCCCGTGGCAGGCGCCGATTTATGGCGAGCGGCTTAGCGACTTGAGCATTCCGCCCCTCCGCCCCGAAGCCCCGCCGGCCGTCTCGGAGGTTGAAGAGCTGATCCCCATCACCCCGCCGGCCGAGGCCGCCGAATAATCTGCTGCCAAATACCATTCACTCACAAAACAGCTAAACGAGGATTCGACGATGGACTTTTTCGTTGAGTGCGAAATCAGCTTTGACCGCGCGATGCCCGTTTCCGGCGCGCCGCAGATTTCGGAAGCGCTTTTCTGGTCCGAGGTATGCTCGGGCGATTCCGGCGTTACTGTCAACAGTGCGCCTTTTGATGACGGAGTGCGCGACGCGAATGCGGTCTTCCTGATTCATACTTTCGCTCGGCCGGCCTTCATCTCGATCGGTCCGAACCCGAACGCAGCCACTGGCAACCGCCGGTTCCTTCGCGGCGGGGAGTCGCGCAGGATCGTCGTTCGGCCGGGCGACAAATTGGCTTGGATGTGCGTCTGAGGCGCGAAAACCGGCCGGCGCCCAACGCGCCGGCCGCCCCATCCACACAACTGGAGACACGCGAATGAACGGACCCAAAACTCTGGCCGCCGCCCTAGCGCAGGTTCGCGGCACCCCTGCCGCCGAGAAGCCGCAGCCCCCCGCGAACCTTCCGGAGGCCCTCGTGGCCGTGCGTGGCCCCAGGCCCGTGACCGAGGTCTCGACGCCCCCGAAGGCCGCCGGCAGGATCGCCGAGGGCGATGGCCTCCCCGGTCTCCGGGCCTTTCTGGAGGAGCGCCGCCATGGCCGCTCCTGATCTCGCCGCCGCGCTCGCGGCCGTTCGCGCCCGCCACCGCGCTGATAAGGATGATGAAGGTCCGATTGACCTCCGGGACGCGGGCGAGAAGGAAGACGAGGCCGCCGAACAGCGGGACCGCGAAGACGCCGCCCGCCGAAGCCGCGACGCCAGCATGAGCCGTGCTCAGCTTGTCGATTTCGCGGCACAGCGCGGTGTCCGGCTATCTCGGCAAGAAGAGGTGGCTCCGATGGACGCTCTCCGGAAAGTCATACTGGACCGCATCGCAGGTCTTGCAGTTAGCCAGTGAAGGCGCTATATTGAAATAGGCTAGTGATGCAGCCGATGTCGAGCAATTGGCATCCGAAAAACCCCGCGATTGGTCTCGCGGGGTTTTTTGTTTTCTGGAGGTGCTATGCCGCCTACTCGCTGGAATGCCGCACGATGGGCTTCTGAGATCACCCCAGAGGCCCCTCAGGAGCCGAAGCGCCCCCCGAAGCGCAAGCACCGCCGGAAGCGTCGCACGGGCTCCCTAAGGGGTGAGACACGCGCCGAGATGATTGCCAGATTCCAGTCGCATGGAATGGTGTTCACCCCTGCCGACCTTGCTCTCAACACGCCTGTCCTCCGGAAGCCCGGCGGCCTGAGCCAAACCGCCCGTGACCTAGGGATGCCACGCAACACCGTCGAACGCCATCTCCGTGTCGCGTCCCTCTCCCCGGAGGGACTAGCGCTCCCGACGCCGCACCTCCGCGCCGTGGCGGTGGTGGCTGGGGGAGAAGCAGTAGCGGAACAAGCCGAACTTTGATGGACTGCTCTATATGGGGAAACCTGCTCACCTTGAGCAGGTTTCTGCCGGAGGCCACCTAAGAGCGGTGCCGTTCTGCCGCAGGCGACTTTCGGTGTCGCCCGAGCGGGAGCGCAACGCCGTCCTACGGACCCTCATTCGGTCAGGGTTGGCGGCAATATGACTTCCGCGTAATATCGACCCTTAAAGGATTCGTTCGTAATGAAGCTCGAAGGCAAGGTGTTTGAAGCACGTCTGGATGCGCCGTCGCAGGGCGACGAGCATATCGGCGCGCGCCTGCGCGAGATTCGCAAGCTGGCGGGGATAACTCAGGCAGACCTCGCCGCCCGGCTCAACATCGGCCAGGGTGCCTTATCCCGCGTCGAGGGCCGCAAGGACATCCTAGTCTCGACCCTGCGTGATTATCTCGCCGCCCTTGGTGCCACCTTGCGGATTGACGCCCAGTTCAGCGACGCGGCTGCGCTGGTGACAAGCATGCGAGAGGCGGCCTTCCAATTCGATCCTGTCGACGAGAAGCAGCTGCTTCTACCAATCATCGGCGAGGCCACCTTTCCACGGCGCCGGGACGTGGTGTTCAGCATCAAGCCTGAATATTGCGACGCGATCATCGAGGGCCGCAAGACCGTCGAGTTGCGCCGCCGATTTCCTGCGACCGCGCCGGTTGGAGCCATAGCGTTCATCTATGCCACCAGCCCAACCCGCGCCCTGCTCGGTCTGGCCGAGATCGGCGAGGTGCACTGCCGCACGCCGCGCGACATTTGGGACCGCTTTTCTGATCGCGCCTGCATCGCGCGTGAGGACTTTGATCGTTACTTCGAGGGTGTTGACAGCGGGGTCGCTATCGAACTCAAGCATGCCCGCCGTCTGCGCCGCCCGCTCGAACTGAGCGAGTTGCGCGAGCGATTTGGTTTCGAGCCTCCGCAGTCCTACCTCTACGCGACACCCAAGATGCGGGAAGCGCTGCATTATGAGTGCTCCGAAATACCTCATTGATACGAATGTCTTCATCGGCCTTGAGGATCACGCCGAGGTTGTGCCCGTCTTCGCTGCCCTTCAACAGGAAGCGGCACGGTATGGCGTCGGCATCTGCGTCCACGCGGCATCCGTAGACGACATCCAACGCGACAAGGACGCCGCCCGCCGCCGCGTCTCGCTGAGCAAGATTCAGAAGTTCCCGGTCATCGCCAGGGTGATCGGCCTCGACAATGCGACCCTCGAAGCGCGCTACGGCGCGCTGCGCAAACCCAACGACATCGTAGACGCCACCCTGCTGCACGCCCTGGATATTGGGGTGGTAGACTTTCTGGTTACTCAGGACCAGGGTCTGCACGATCGGGCGCTCCGAGCCTCGGCGGCCTTAGCCAGCCGAGTGCTGCACGTCGCCGACGCTGTCTCCTTGCTGCGCAGCACCTATGCGACGGTTAACGTCAACCTCCCGGCTGTGCAGGAGGTCGACGCCCACACCATCCCCATCGATGACCCGATCTTTGCGACCTTGCGCGCCGATTATCCGCCGTTCGACACTTGGTGGCGCGACAAGTGTGTCCGGCCGATGCGAAAGTGCTGGGTGGTGTTTGACCGCGGCCGCATCGCCGGCCTTGTTGTTCGTAAGGACGAGGGTCCGGGCGACACAGAAGCCCACCTGCCGGGCGGCAAGATTCTGAAGGTCTGTACCTTTAAGGTTCGCCCTGAGAGCCGAGGGGTGAAACTTGGCGAGCTGCTGTTGAAACAGGTGCTCTGGTATGCCCAATCGAACAAGCACGACGTCGTTTATCTGACGACCTACCCCAGCCAGTCGACCCTGATCGGCCTTCTCGAATACTATGGCTTCGCCCACACCTACGACAAACCCAATGGTGAGCGGGTTTATGAGAAGGCCCTACCGCGCGAGCGCCTGAAGGTGGCCGACGGCGGATCGCTGTTCGACCTCGCTCGGCTGAACTACCCGCGGTTCGCCGCAGGCGCGGGCGTCGAGGCATACGCCATTCCGATCAAGGAGGATTTCCACCGGGTGCTGTTCCCAGAGTTGTTCGAGCAACCGCAGATGAACCTATTCCCAACCTCGGCCGACGTCGGTCTTCACCGGCCCGGCAACACCATCCGCAAGGTCTACCTCTGCCGAGCCCAGGCCTGGATCGCCCAGCCCGGTGCTCTGCTTTTCTTCTATAAAGGTAAGCGGCGCTGCCGCCGTCCCAGGCGATCACCACCGTCGGCGTATTCGAGGAGATGACCCTGGCGCATTCTACCGAGGACTTGCGGCGACTGGCCGGGGGACGGTCTGTCTATACCGACGCCCAGTTGACGGCCATGGACGCCTCCGCCCAGCGGCCGATGAAGGTCATCAACTTCCTCCTGGCCGGGCATTTCGAGCCGCCGGTCGGACTGGCGGCGCTCAAGCGCGACAAGGTGTTTGCTGGACACCCGCCGCAGTCGATCAAGCACCTTGAGCCCAACCAGGTGGCGTCGGTGCTCAAACAAGTCGATCTAGGGTTCGCGGTGTGACACGCCGGGTAGCACTGCTTGGCCTCTCGGGGGTTGGCAAATCGACGCTCATAGGCCGAGTAGCGGTGCACACACCGCTACTCCACCTACAGGCCAGCAGCCTGATCAAGGCTGAGCAGCAATATCGCGCCCAAGCGCCCGACACCTCCGAAGCTCTACGCACCGGACCAGTGCTCGACAACCAGGCCCTGATGATCGCCGCCTTCGAGCGGTTGACCCGGACGACCACCCTGCCGGTCGTGTTTGACGGGCACAGTCTCATAGACGGCCGCGATGGCCTGCTCGAAATCCCCAGCACGGTGTTCGCAGCCCTGAGCCTAGACGCCATCGCCTTCCTGGCCGCCGATCCTGCCGCGATCTTCGAGCGCCGCCGTCTCGACGCCGGACGCGAACGTCCGGCTCGGGACTTGGCGACCCTCGCGCAGCAACAGAGCCTCGCCGAGGCCGCCGCACGGCGGATCGCCGACGACATCGGCCGGCCGTTTCATCCGCTCGTTGGCGATCCGACAGGACGCCTCACTTCGCTACTCGCCGATTAGACGGCAATGCGAGCCGCGTACCGATCCAGCCGGCGAATTAGCACAGGCGAGCCCATCGGGCGCTATGGGTGGCAGAGTCCTGATAAGTGGCATCCTTGATCGCATGGGGCAGCCCCTGCCACTTCGCAACGCCGTGCCCAGGCCCACCTAACCCTTCGGCTTCCTCTTCGCGGCATTCTCTCTGCCGAGGTCCGGCACCGATGATGCGAGTCGGGGCTTCGACGACAGGTGCATGTCGGCACGCCTCAGGCGCGTACTATTGCCCTTTCCGACTGGTGGAGCGCTGCCAACCCGCTGCCGAGGCGGCTGCACCACCAAATGTGGCGTCTTGTTCTCTCTTCGTTCTCATGGGATCGTACTGGCATCAACACCGGAGACGCCCATGTCGAGCGAGCCGCCGCCCGCCGAGCGGACACGTATTGCCGTCTCGGACCATGACATTGACGACGCCATAGAGGCATGCGGAGGCGACGCAAGGGAGACCATCCGGGCGCTCCTGGTGGGGCAGCAGCTCCTTGAGGAGCTGCTAAACGCCGCTCGCCATGAACTGTCGTGGGGCTACGTCCGAGGTCGGCCTTCTCGGGGCATCCGAGATGCGCAGGAAAGGTGAAATCGGCCCTGGCGCTATCCGGCGCGGCTTCCGCTTTCAGGTGTGGTTCCCCGCCGAATATGCGGACGACCTTCACCGGGGAGCTTCCTTCTATCCCTCCGCGGCACCTCGCCCGCTCGCCGAGCGGCGAGGCAAGATGAACTATGTGGTCATCTGCTTTGCCGATGAGTCGGACGCGAGGGCCTTCATGCGCCATGCTGGTGGGGAACTGGTGGGCGGCTCGTGATAGCCACAGCCCACGAGGCGAGTCAGCCCTTTGCCAGCTTCGCCGCGGCCTTCGCGCGCGGTGGTGCCACCATCTCCCCGGCGGCATCACACGCATAGGACCGATTGCCCGCGGTTGACCGATTCACCTTGGCGTTGCACCAACCCCTAGCTAGCAAGGTCGCTGATTGGGGAAGCACCTAGAATGTTCGCCCTCGATGAAAATGCCGTGTCTCAGGCCGTTGTCCGGTGGCTAGAAGATCAAGGCTACCAAGCGCGCGCAATCCGTGCTGGGCAACATGGGATCGACGTGGCAGCGTGGCATCCTGAGACGCGCCACCGTTGGGCCATTGAGGCGAAAGGAGCAGCCAGCTCGAAGAAGGGCAGCCGTCGAATCGATCGCCCCTTATCGGATGGAGCCGCCTATGGTGCCGTCTCCAAAGCGCTGCTCAACACCATCTTCTGGACCGGAATCACGACGATGCGGGACACCAGCATCGGGCTGGCCTGTCCAAGCGATCGGTATTTCGACATGTGGCTTGATCGGATTGAGCCCGCCTGCGCGGTGCTGGGGATCTCGATTTTTCGCGTAGGCACTGACGGTGAGGTGAAGTGCTCGCCAAAGCACCCCGTGGACCGCCCGGCGCCTCTTCTGACGCCCCAGTGGCCGATGCCGAGGTCCCTCCAACGTAACTTCGAGCTGCCACCATACGAGGACTAATCCGGCTCGGTTCCGTCTGGCCTGCATTGAAAATGCTGCACGGGGCGCTCCACTTCGTTCCCACCGTGAAGGCGCAAGCCCATCGCTGCCTGAACTACGCCCACGTGCGCGCTCATTCAGCCCCGTATATTGGACATTTATTGGACACCGAGTTGGTGTTTGTCAGATAAGTGGTTGATTTTTCTGGCGCGCCCTAGGGGAGTCGAACCCCTCTCTCCACCGTGAAAGGGTGGCGTCCTAACCGATAGACGAAGGGCGCGCGTCGCTTCGGTCCGGCGTGGGATCGAAGTGCGCGTCGTTATAGGGGGAGGCCCCTGGGTCCGCAAGGGTCGCAGGGGAGATTTCCAAAGCCGACTTTGGCGCACCCGCGGCAGGGCGTTGCGATGCCTGTGGCGCCGCGTGTTCCGGTCAGTCCGAAGCGGCGGGTGAAAGGGCCCTCGGCACCGGAGGAGACGGCTTCAGCGGCGCGCGGCCGGACTCACCACTTGCCGGTGTTGGCCATGGAGGCCCATGGCTCGGCCGGGGCCTTGGGGCCGCCCCTCTGCAACAGCTCCACCGAGACGTTATCGGGCGAGCGGACAAAGGCCATGTAGCCGTCGCGCGGCGGACGGTTGATGGTGACGCCGCCCGCCAGCAGGCGCTCGCAGGTGGCGTAGATATCCTCCACCTCGAAGGCGAGATGGCCGAAATTGCGGCCCTCGCCATAGGGTTCCTTGTCCCAATTGTAGGTCAGCTCGATCTCCGCCACGTCCTCCTGGCCGGGCGCCGCGAGGAAGACGAGGGTAAAGCGCCCCTGCGGCACCTCCTTGCGGCGGACCTCCTTCAGCCCCAGCTTGTTGCAGTAGAAATCCAGCGACTGGTCGATATCGGTCACGCGGACCATGGTGTGCAGAAAGCGCATGGGCGGTCTCGTCGTTCAGAGGGAGCGCGGCGCTCCGGATGGGGATAATACCCGCGGGCGATAAGTTTAGCTCATCACCCGCGCGTACAAGCCTGCGCGGCGCTTGAGCGACACCCCCTCGGCACCGGTCAAAGACCGGGGACGTTGGTAAGTCCGCGCGGGCCGGGAAAGCCAGCGCCGTTTGGGCAAGTGGAGGGTGCCGGTGGACCGGCACTGCTGAGGTATGATCTTCGACACCGATCTCAAGGGCGCCCAGGTGCGCCTTGCCGAACTTCTCGACCAGGCGTCCTGCGCCGTCGCCTTTACCGGCGCCGGCCTGTCGACGGAATGCGGCATTCCCGATTTCCGGTCCCCCGGCGGGCTGTGGACCCAGAACAAGCCCATTCCGTTCGATGTGTTCGTCGCCCACAAGGCGGCGCGGAACGAGGCGTGGCGGCGCAAGTTCGCCATGGAGGAGGCCTTTGCCGTCGCCCGCCCCGGCCGCGGCCACAGGGCGCTCGCCCGGCTGCACGGACGCGGGCGGCTCAAAGGCATCATCACCCAGAACATCGACGGCCTGCACCAGGCCTCCGGCGTGCCCGACGCAGCGCTCATCGAACTGCATGGCAACGGCACCTACGCCACCTGCCTCGACTGCGGCACGCGGTATGAACTGGATTGGGTAAAGACGCGCTACGACGCCTCCGGCGGCTCCGCCCCCGATTGCCCCGCATGTGGCGGCCCCATCAAGGCCGCCACCATCTCCTTCGGCCAGGCCATGCCCGAGACGGAGATGGCGCGGGCGGACGATCTGACCCGCAAGTGCGATCTGTTCATCGTCATCGGCTCGTCCCTGGTGGTGTTTCCGGCGGCCGGCTTTCCGCTGAAGGCCAAGAAAAAGGGGGCAAGGCTGGTGATCCTCAACCGCGAGCCCACGGATTTCGACGAAATGGCCGATCTTGTGGTGCGCACCGAGATCGGCGACCTGCTTGCGCCCTTTGCACAGGATGCATGACGCCGCAGGCTCTCGGGTAAGACCCTGCGTGTGAAGAGGGTGGGCGAAGGCCCGGCGAGTTGCTATCCTGAAACCGACGCGGCAAAGCGTGCGCGGCCGCGTGTAAGGTCGGGGTGGTCATGGGGTCTGACGCACTGGGGCTGGGGCCAGGGCCCGCCGGCTCATCGGAGGATGGCATCGAGGAGCCCGCGGGGCTCATCGAGGTTGTCGGCTCCATCAAATGGTTCGATGCCTCCAAGGGCTACGGCTTCATCGTCCCGGACGACGGCGGCCCCGACGTGCTCGTCCACGTCACCTGCCTGCGGCGCGACGGGTTCCAGACCGCCATGGAAGGCGCCCGCGTGGTCTGCGAGGCGGTGCAGCGGGCCAAGGGCCGGCAGGCTTTCCGGGTGATCTCCCTCGACCTGTCCACCGCGGTCCACACCGCGCCGCCCCAGCCGCGCATCCGCACCACGGTGGAGCCCACAGGCGGCTTCGAGCCCGCCACCGTGAAGTGGTTCAACCGGCTGCGCGGCTTCGGCTTCCTCACCCAGGGGGAGGGGACGCCGGACATCTTCGTCCACATGGAGACGCTGCGTCGCCATGGCCTCACCGAGCTTCGGCCCGGCCAGACGGTGATGGTGCGCTATGGCGATGGCGACAAGGGCCTCATGGCCGCCGAAGTGAAGGCCGATACCGGTCCCAGCGGGAACAACTGATCATGCCATTCGCCATCGTGAACACCGGCGCGGCCCCCGCGCCGACGGGTCGTGGATTTCTGGGTCGCGCGGGTCTCGGCCGTGTGAGCGTCGGCCGTCTGAGTCTTGGCCGTGTGTGTCTTGGCCTTGCGCTCGCGCTCGCCCCCGTTGCACCCGGGCTGGCGGCTCCCGCGCTGGCGGGGCCGGCCGCGGCCGAGCAGGCCGTCAGCCTGGAGGCGCTGGAGATCACGTCGGCCAAGGGCGTGGTGACATTCGAGGTGGAGGTGGCTCGCACCGACGAGCAGCGCACCATCGGCCTCATGTATCGCAAGGCGCTGGGCGAGCGGGCGGGCATGCTGTTCGACTTCAAGGTGGACCAGCCCGTCTACATGTGGATGAAGAACACCTACATCCCCCTCGACATGCTGTTCATCCGGGCCGACGGGAGCATCGCCCGCATCGCCGCCATGACCACCCCGCTGTCCACGCAGACCATCTCCTCCGGCGAGCCGGTGCGGGCGGTGCTGGAGATCGCGGGCGGCCAGGCGCGCAAGCTCGGCATCCAAGCCGGCGACCGGGTGGCGCACCCGGTGTTTTCCGGCAAGTAGCGCGGGTGGCCGGGCTGGCAGCCGACCCTATGAGAGCGTCAGGTAGCCCACCGCCCCGCCGGCGAGGATGAGCAGCGCCGGGTTGATCTTCGGCCCGAAATAGACGAGCGCGAATACCGCGACGGCCAGCAGCGTGGTCTCGATGCCGGTGATCGCGGTGCGGGCGATGGCGATCATGCCCGAGGCCATGAGGCCCACCACGATGGGCGCCAGCGCCTTCTGCAGGGCCAGCCGCCACGGCGATCCCTCGAAGTGGTTCCACAGGCGGGACGCCCCCAGGGCGAGGGTGGACGCCGGCAGGAAGAAGCCGGTGAAGGCGATGAGCGCCCCCGGCGTCCCGGCCACGTGATAGCCGATGACGATCACCATCAGCATGTTGGGACCCGGCGCCACCTGGCCGAGGCTGTAGATGTCGCGGAACTGGCTGTCGGTGATCCACTGGTGGGCGTCCACCGTGAGCGACTTCATCTCCGGCAGCACCGCCGTGCCGCCGCCGATGGCCAGCATGGACAACAGGGAGAAGACGCCAAGCAGGCTCAGGTCCGCATTGGACTGGCTCATGGGGCCTCCTCCCCTGTGATCTTGGGACCGTCGCCGCTGCGCGGCCGGTAGATGAACAAGGCGAGCGGCAGCACCGTGAGCAGCACCGCGAGCAGGGAGATGTGGAGGAAGCTCACCATCACCACCGTAATCACCACCAGGGCGATTTCGGTGAGGTGTTCCAACTGCTTGTGTCCGATCTGCAGGGTCACGGCGGCGAGCAGCCCCACGGAGGATGCGCCAATGCCGGCGAGCACGCTGTGCATGGCCGGGTTGCCGTGATTCGAGGCGTAGAAGACGCCGAGCGCGAACACCAGCAGGCCCCCCGGCAGGGTCATGCCGAGGAAGCCCGCGATGGCGCCCACGGGGCCGCGCAGCCGGTCGCCGACGATGACGCTCATGTTGGTGGCGTTGAGGCCGGGCAGGGCCTGCGAGATTTCAAGCGCGGTCATGAACTGCTCCTCGTCGAGCCAGCCTTTGGAGACCACGAGGGCGTTGCGCAGATAGGCCACCACGCCGCCGCCGAAGCTGGTGGCGCCGATGACGAGGAAGGTGACGAAGATCTCGACGATGGACACCTGCGGGCTGCCGGGAGCAGCCGGCGGCGCGGCTTCGGGTGAGACGGAGGGCTGTGGGGCGCTCATGGCGGCTCCGGCGCGATGGGGCAGGGCGAGGGCAGGGATGGCG
>NZ_JAIVFO010000229.1 GCF_029991245.1 Xanthobacter autotrophicus | reverse complement strand
AGCTGTGAATAAGAGACAGCCCTTCACCCTCGACCGCTTCCGCACCGGCCGCCTCATCGACGAGGCAGCGGCGGCGGCGGTGGCGCACTAGGGCGCGTCCTGCGCCCTAGTGGTTTGTCCTTGCCGCGTTTTCTTCACGCAAAACCGGTGCCCACTTTCGCTGAAAACGCTCCGGAGGATCTGCACCATGCTCCTCGTCCCCTGCCCCTATTGCGGCCCGCGCCCCGAGGTGGAATTCCACTGCGGCGGCGAGGCCCATATCGCCCGCCCGGCCGATCCCAATGCCCTCGATGACGCCCGGTGGGCCGAGTATCTCTTCGTGCGCACCAGCACCAAGGGCGTGCACGCCGAGCGCTGGCTGCATTCCCACGGCTGCGGCCGCTGGTTCAACGCCTTGCGCAACACGGTGAGCGACACCTTCCTCGCGAGCTACGAGATGGGCCAGCCGCGCCCTGCCCTTCCCGCCGAAGGAGGCAAATGAGATGGCCCAATCCAATCGCCTCCCCTCCGGCGGCCGCGTGGACCGCGCGAAGCCGCTGGCCTTCATCTTCAACGGCAAGACCGTGGACGGCTTTGCCGGCGATACGGTGGCTTCCGCGCTGCTTGCCAACGGCATCCGCCTAGTGGGCCGCTCGTTCAAATATCACCGCCCGCGCGGCATCCTCACCCATGGCTCCGATGAGCCCAACGCGCTGCTGAAGGTGGATCGCGGCCCCGGCCGCGCCGACCCCAACAACCGCGCCACGGTGATCGAGGCGGTGGGCGGGCTGAAGCTGTCCTCGCAGAACCACTGGCCCTCGCTGGAGCACGACATCGGAGCAGTCAACGACCTGCTGTCGCCAGTCTTGGTGGCCGGCTTCTACTACAAGACCTTCATGTGGCCGCGCGCGTTCTGGGACAAGCTCTACGAGCCCAGGATCCGCGCTGCCGCCGGCCTCGGCGTGGCGCCGGACGTGCCCGACGCCGACCGCTACGTGCACCGCAACGCCCATTGCGACGTGCTGGTGGTGGGCGCGGGGCCGGCCGGCCTCGCCGCCGCGCTCGCCGCCTCCGAGACGGGCAAGCGCGTGATCCTCGCCGACGAGCAGGCGGAGATGGGCGGCAGCCTTCTGGCGGAGCGCACCGCCACCATCGACGGCATGTCCGCCGCGCAATGGGTGGCGCAGGCTCTGGCGACGCTGGCCGCCCGCGCCAACGTGACCCTTCTGCCCCGCACCACGGCCTTCGGCTATTACAACCACAACCACGTGGTGCTCACGCAGCGCGTCACCGACCATCTGGAAAAGCCGGACCCCAAGCTGCCGCGCGAGCGGCTGTGGCAGGTGCGGCCGCAAGAGGTGGTGATCGCCACCGGCGCCCACGAGCGCCCGCTCTCCTTCGCCGACAATGACCGCCCCGGCATCATGCTGGCGGAAAGCGTGCGCACCTACATCAACCGCTACGGCGTGGCGCCGGGCCGGCGCATCGTGTTCGCCACCAACGGGGCCTCGGCCTATGCCGCCGCGGCGGATGCCAAGGCCGCAGGGCTCGACGTGACCATCGTGGACACCCGGCCCCCGGGCGCCATCGGGCCGGAGAAGGCGCTGGCCTCGGACATCGAGATCCTCGCCGGCCACACGGTGGTGGGCTCCACCGGCGGCAAGGGGCTCACCGGCCTCATCGTGGCGCAGTTCACCGACGGCAAGGGCGTCGGCGCGCGGCGCACCCTGCCGTGCGATTGCGCCGGCGTCTCCGGCGGCTGGACGCCCTCCGTGCACCTCTATTCCCAGTCGCGCGGCAAGCTTGTCTTCCGCGAGGAGATCGACGCCTTCGTGCCCGGCACCCCGGTGCAGAAGGAGCGGTCCGCCGGCGCCTGCAAGGGCACCTACGACCTTGCCGCCATCCTCGCCGAAGGCTGGGCCGCCGGCAGCGCGGCTGCGGGCGCGGGCGTCTCCCGCCTGTTCGCCGCAGCTCCCGCGACCCCCACGGGCTTTGCCCCGGCGCGGGTGCTGCCCACGGACGACGACCCGAAGAAAGTGCGCGCCTTCCTCGACTTCCAGAATGACGTGACGGCCAAGGACATCCGCCTTGCCGTGCGCGAGGGCTTCGAGAGCGTGGAGCATGTGAAGCGCTACACCACCAACGGCATGGCCAGCGACCAGGGCAAGACCTCCAACATGGCGGCGCTGGGCCTGTTGTCGGAGATCCTGGAAAAGCCCATCCCGCAGGTGGGCACCACCACCTTCCGCCCGCCTTATACGCCGGTGACCTTCGGCGCCATCATCGGCTCGGCGCGGGGGCAGTTGTTCGACCCCATCCGCACCGCCCCGCTGCATGAGTGGGCGGTGGAGCACGGCGCCAGGTTCGAGAACGTGTCGCTGTGGCGCCGCGCCTGGTATTTCCCCAAGGCCGGGGAAGACATGCATGCGGCGGTGGCGCGTGAGTGCAGGGCGGTGCGCGAAAGCGTCGGCATCTTCGATGCCTCGACGCTGGGCAAGATCGAGGTGAAGGGGCCGGATGCGGCGGAATTCCTCAACCGCATCTATCCCAATGCCTGGCTGAAGCTGGAACCCGGCAAGTGCCGCTACGGGCTGATGCTGAAGGAAGACGGCTTCATCTTCGACGACGGCGTGGTCGCGCGCCTCGCCCCCGACCTGTTCCATGTGACCACCACCACCGGCGGCGCGCCCCGCGTGCTCGCCCACATGGAGGATTATCTCCAGACCGAGTGGCCGGACCTCAACGTCTTCGCCACCTCCACCACCGAGGAATGGGCGGTGATCGCCCTGCAGGGTCCCCGCGCGCGGGACGTGCTGGCGCCCTTCGTCTCCGGCATCGACCTGGCGCCGGAGGCCTTCCCCCACATGGCGGTGCGCGTCGGGGAGATCTGCGGCGTGCCGACCCGGCTCATGCGCGTGTCCTTCACCGGCGAGCTGGGCTTTGAGATCAACGTGCCGGCGGACCATGCCCGCGCGGTGTGGGAGGCGCTCTACGACTACGGCCAGCGCTTCGGCATCACCCCCTACGGCACCGAGGCCATGCACGTGCTGCGCGCGGAACGCGGCTTCATCATCGTCGGCCAGGAGACCGACGGCACGGTGACGCCGGACGACCTCGGCCTGTCCGGCATGGTCTCCAAGGTGAAGCGCGACTTCGTGGGCAAGCGCTCGCTGGCGCGCCCGGACATGGCGCTGGCCGACCGCAAGCAACTGGTGGGCCTTGCCAGCCTCGACGGCCGCACGGTGCTGGACGAGGGGGCGCAGATTGTCGCCGATCCGGGTGAGGCCGTGCCCATGACCATGCTGGGGCACGTCACCTCGTCCTATCTCAGCCCCAGCCTTGGCCATCCCATCGCGCTGGCGCTGGTTGCCGGCGGCCGGGCGCGGATGGGGCAGACCCTGCATGTCACCACCCCCACCGGCTTCACCGCGGTGAAGGTGACCGCGCCGGTGTTCGTCGATCCCGAAGGCAAAAGGGTGAACGGCGTCCAGCCGCAAGGAGCGCTCCATGCTTGATACCCCGACCATCGCCCGCCGCACCCCCATCCTGCCCGCAGGCAAAGGCGGCATCGTCTCCCCCCTGCCCCCGGCCGACCGCTTCGTGCTGCGGCTCAAGGGCTTTTCCAGCACCGTCGGCGGCTTCGACCTGTCGGGCGCCCTCAACACCGCCCGCGGCACGCCGGAGCGCTTCGCCGCCCGCCTCGGCCCCGATGAATGGCTGCTGGTGATGCCCGAGGGCGAAGGCGCTGCCGCCCAGGCGGCGCTGGAGGGCGAGCTTACCGGCCGCTTCTTCTCGCTGGTGGCCGTGGGCCACCGCAACGTGGGCATCGCCGTCACCGGCCCTCACGCGGCGGACGTGCTGAACGCCGGCATCGCGCTGGATCTGTCCGACGCCGCCTTCCCGCAGGGCTCGGCCACCCGCACCCTGCTCGGCAAGGCCGACGTGGTGGTGGTGCGGCTGGGTTCTGGCTTCCGGGTGGACTGCTGGCGCTCGTTCGCGCCCTATGTGTCCGGCTTTCTTGCCGAGGTGGCGCAGGAATTCGCCTGATCGCGGGGTCGGGTGACAAGAAAAGCGCGGGACGGAGACCATCCGTCCCGCGCTTTTGTTTGGGCTTTTTGAAGCGCCATGCCCGCCCGCGCGATCTGCCCCCTCTCCCGCTTGCGGGGGAGGGCTGGGGA
>NZ_JAIVFO010000228.1 GCF_029991245.1 Xanthobacter autotrophicus | reverse complement strand
ACCCTGCCCTCCCCCGCAAGCGGGAGAGGGTTCTCACCGTACCAAGTCGCAGGTTGCGCGCCGCTCCATGCGTCCGGAGCACAGGGCGCCCCAAGCGCCACAGGCGCCCCCTACCGCAGCCGCGCCAGCAGCTTCAGCAGCGTGGCGCGCTCGGCCGGATCAAGCGGCGCCAGCGTTTCCTCGGTGATGGCGAAGGCGTTGGGGGTGGCCCGGGCGATCACCGCGCGTCCCGCCTCGGTCGGCAACACCACCAGCAGCCGCGCATCCTCCGGGTCCGGCCGGGTCTCCACGAAGCCGCGCCGCGCGAGGCGGTCCACCACCCCCTTGATGGTGGCGGCATCCATGGCGGTGTGCCGCCCCAGAAGGTTCTGCGAGCAGGGTCCGGTCTCCGCCAGCTTCGCCAGCGCCGCCCATTGGGTCATGGTGAGGTCGTCGCCGATGCGCGCCGCGAACAGCGTGGCATGGCGCTGCGCCACCTGGCGCAGCATGAAGCCCACCTGCTCGTCGAGGATATAGGGCGCGGTGGCCTTGGCGCGCCGCGCCGGGCGGCGGGCGGGCGCGGCGTCCGCCGGTTCGGCCTTTACCAGTGCGGTCTTTCTCGGAGCCATCCTCACACCGCCAGATATGCGTCGCGAATCTCGGGGTTCGCCTCAAGGTCCGCCATGGTGCCGGAGAAGCGGATGCGCCCCTTCTCGATGATGTAGGCGCGGTCCGAGATCAGCTTGGCGAAGTGCAGATTCTGCTCCGAGATGACGATGGAGAGCCCCTGTTTCTTCATGGTGAGGATGGCGTCGGCCATCTGCTCCACGATCTTGGGCGCGAGGCCCTCGGAGGGCTCGTCCAAGAGCACCAGGGAGGGGTTGCCCATGAGCGTGCGGCCGATGGTGAGCATCTGCTGCTCGCCGCCGCTCATCTGGCCGCCGGGGCGCTTGCGCATCTCGCCGAGGTTGGGGAACAGCACGTAAAGCTGCTCCGGGCTCCAGGTGGCGACGCCTTCGCGCGGCGCCTGCCGGCCCACCATGAAGTTTTCTTCCACCGTCAGCTGGTTGAAGATGCGCCGGTCCTCCGGCACGTAGCCAAGGCCGCGCCGCACGATCTCATAGGTGGGCAGGGCGGAGACATCGGCCCCGTCGAACACCACCGTTCCCGCGCGCTGGGGCACGAGGCCGACGATGGAGCGGAAGGTGGTGCTCTTGCCGGCGCCGTTGCGGCCGAGCAGGGCCACCACTTCGCCCGCGCCCACCTCGAGGCCCACGTCGTAGAGGATGTGGGCGGGGCCGTAATGGCTGTTGAGGTTCGAGACCTGCAGTTTCATCTGGAGTGTCATGCGGCGCTCCCCTCGCGGTGCCGGGCGTCGTAGAGCAGGCCCTCGCCGAGATAGATGGCGCGCACCTGCGGGTCGCGGCGCACCTCCAGCGGCGTGCCGCGGGCGATGAGCTGGCCGCGGTTCAGCACCATCACCGCGTCGGCGTGCTCGAACACCACGTCCATGTCGTGCTCGGTGAAGAGCACGCCGATGCCCTTCTCCCGCGCGATCTCGGCGGTCAGGCGCATCAGCTCCACCCGCTCCTTCGGCGCCATGCCGGCGGTGGGCTCGTCCATCAGCAGCAGGCGCGGCTGGTTGGCCAGCGCCACCGCCAGCTCCAGCCGCTTGAGGTCGCCATAGGCCAGCTCCCCGCAGGGCCGCTCGGCCTGGGAGGTGAGGCCCACCAGCTCCAGCAGGCCCTCCGCCTCGGCCCGGCAGGCGGTGCCGGCGAAGCCGAACACGCGGGTGATCAGGCCGTGGAAGGAGAGCAGCGCCACCTGCACATTCTCCCGCACCGTCATGGAGGAGAAGGTGGCGGTGATCTGGAAGGTGCGCCCCACCCCGAGCCGCCACACCGCGCGCGGCGGCAGGCCCTTGATGTCGCGGCCGTCGATGCGGATGGTGCCGGCATCGGGCCTGATCTGGCCGTTCAGCATGTTGAAGCAGGTGCTCTTGCCCGCCCCGTTGGGGCCGATCAGCGCCAAGAGCGTTCCCGCCTCCAGGCTGAAGGTGACGCCGCGCACCGCATGGACGCCGCCATAGGATTTTTCGAGGTTTTCGACTTCGAGCAGCAAGCTCATCGCGCGGCCTCCACTTTGGCGAGGGTTGCGGCCTCGGCCCCGGTTTTCTTCGGCGCAAACCAGCGGTGGCGCATGTCCTCGATGAAGCCCGCCACGCCCTTGGGGAAGGCGAGCACCACCACCACGATCACCGCCCCCAGCACCAGCTTGGAGAGGTCGGTCTGGCTCATGAGCCAGATGGCCAGCGCCTTGTAGAGCACCGCCCCCACCACCGCGCCGGACACCGTCTCGATGCCGCCCAGCAGCACCATGACAAGGCCGTCCACCGAGGTCGGGATGCCCATGAAGTCGGGGAACACCGAGCCCTTCAGGAAGGCGTAGAGCGCCCCGGCGATGCCGGCGAAGGTGCCGGCCACCACGAAGGCGGCCCATTGCAGGCGCGCCCGATCCAGGCCGATGGCCTCGGCGCGCAGGGTGCTGTCGCGCACCGCGCGCAGGCCGTAGCCGAAGGGCGAGAACACCAGCATCCGCAACAGGCCGACGCCGATCACCGCCACCGCCAGCGCCAGCCAGAAGAAGCCCTGGGGCTTCGCCGCCCACGCGGAGGGCCAGATGCCGAGCAGGCCGTTGTCGCCGCCGGTCACATCCACCCACTGGAAGGCGACGGACCAGGCGATCTGCGCGAAGGCCAGCGTCAGCATGGCGAAATAGACCCCCGAGAGCCGCACGCAGAACCAGCCGAACAGCACCGCCCCCAAAAGCCCCAGGGCCGGGCCGACGAGGAGGGCTGCCTCCATGGGCGCGCCGAGGAACTTCACCATGAAGGCCGCGCCATAGGCGCCGAGGCCGAAATAGGCGGCATGGCCGAAGGAGGCGAGGCCGCCCACGGTCATGATGAAATGCAGGCTGGCGGCGAACAGCACGAAGATGAGGATTTCCGCGCCCACGGTGAGGGCGTAGTTGCCGAGGAAGAGGGGCAGCGTGGCCACGGCGGCCACCGCCACGGCCACGGCCACCCGCTCGGCGGTGGAGAACGGCCGCCACGGGCGGATGGTGAGGCCGGCGGCTGGGCGCGGCGCGCTCTCGGCCTTGCCGAACAGGCCCCAGGGCCGCACCACCAGCACCACTGCCATCACCAGGAACACCATGATGAGCGAGATCTGCGGCAGGATGAGAATGCCGAAGGCGTTCAGCTCCGCCACGATGATGGCGGCAACGAACGCCCCCAGCACCGAGCCCAGCCCGCCGATGACCACCACCACGAACACCTCCACGATGACGGAGAGGTCCATGGTGTGGGTGACGGTGGTGCGCGGAATCTGCAGGGCGCCGCCCAGCGCGGCGAGGAAGACGCCCAGCGCGAACACGCCGGTGAACAGCCATTTCTGGTTCACCCCCAGCGCCGCCACCATCTCGCGGTCCTGTGTCGCCGCGCGCACCAGCACGCCCCAGCGGGTCTGGTGGAACAGCAGCCACAGGGCACCCAGCACCACCGGGCCGAGCACCATCAGGAACAGGTCGTAGGTGGGCACCATGCGGCCGAACAGGCTCACCGCGCCGGCAAGGCCGGGGGCACGCGGGCCGAGCAGGTCTTCCGGGCCCCAGATCACCACCACCAGGTCCTGCACCATCAGCGTCACGCCGAAGGTGGCGAGCAGCTGGAACAGTTCGGGGGCGTGATAGATGCGGCGCAGCAGCACCATTTCCATCAGCGCGCCCATGGCCGCGACGATGACCGAGGCGGCGAGGATCGCGCCCCAGAAGCCGATGGGGCCGGCAAAGCGCGTGGTGAGCACATAGGCCACGTAGGCGCCCAGCATGTAGAAGGCGCCGTGCGCGAAGTTCACGATGCGCGTCACGCCGAAGATGATCGACAGGCCCGACGCCACCAGAAACAGCGACGCGGCGCTGGCGAGCCCGCTCAGGGCCTGGACCAACAGGAATTCCACTTGTCTCGCCTCTCGTTCACCGGCCTGGAAGGGGTTCTGTTCTTGGACCCGCCGCCGTCGAGGGAGGAGGGTCTTGCGGCAAGGGCGCGGGCGCCCCGGCCTTTTGGTTTGCATCGCCCTGCCCCCGGCGTGGGGGAGAGAAGGGGAAGCACCCGGTCGCTGGCGCAGCGCCTTCAACCATCGGGCGCGCCGTTCGTGCCTTCCCGCCCTGCCCCCTCTCCCGCTTGCGGGGGAGGGTTGGGG
>NZ_JAIVFO010000227.1 GCF_029991245.1 Xanthobacter autotrophicus | reverse complement strand
CCGCCCGCCCACCGCCGCGCCGCAGATCTGCTCGGCGGCGGTGGCGAAGCCGTCGAGGAAATAGGCGGCCACCATCACCATGTTCTGGAGCACGGCGTTGGCGGCCAGCGTCACGTCCCCTGCCCGCGCGCCCTGCGCCGCGAAGAAGGAGAAGGCGAACATCAGCGCCGCCGTGCGAATCATGATGTCGCGATTGAGCAGGAACGATTCGGCCAGCCGCGCCCGATTGAACAGCACCCCGCGCGGCAATGCCACCGCCCCGCCCAGCATCCTCAGGCACAAAAGCAGCCCCGCCGCGGTGCCGGCGATCTCGGCCATCAGCGTGCCGGCGGCGGCGCCGGTGACGCCCCAGCCGCCGCCCAGCACGAGGCCGGCGGTGAGCACCATGTTGAGCAGGTTCATGCCCACCTGCAGCGCCAGCGCCCGGCCGGTGCGCCCGAGGCCCACCAGCCAGCCCAGCACCACATAATTGGCCAGGGTGAAGGGCGCGGCGAAGATGCGCACGGCATAATAGGCGCGCACCGCCGCGTTCACCTCCTCGCTCGCCCCGGCAAGGCCAAGGGCGGCGTAGGCGATGGGTCCCTGAAGGGCGATGAGGACGAGCCCCACCCCCCCGGCGAGCAGCAGGGCGCGGGCCAGCACCGCGCGCTCTTCCACGCCGTCGCGCCGGCCCACGGCCTGGGCGGCGAGGCCCACCGTGCCCATGCGCAGGAAGCCGAACACCCAGAACAGCATGTCGAAGATGACGGCGGCGAGCGCCACTCCGCCCAGCAGCGCCGCATCGCCGAGCCGCCCCCCACCGCCGCATCCACGATGCCCAGCAGCGGCGTGGTCAGGTGCGCCACCGTCATGGGCAGCGCGATGGCGAGCACCCGGGCGTGCGTGACCCGTCCGTCAGCAGCGGCGAGGGTCATGGGGGATCAGCGCCGGCCGAGGACGCGCAGGATGAGCCAGAGCGGGATGACCACCACGGCGCCGAGCAGGAAATAGCGCCACAGCCGCTCCACCGCCTCGAAGCTGAAGTTGAACAGGCTGCGCACCAGCCGTTCCAGGCTGGTGAGGATGTTCATGGGGTCGATGCCCAGCGCCGCGAGGATGACGCCCACCACCACCGACAGGAGAACGAGGCGCACCAGCACCCAGGCGGGCGAGCCGCCGAAGAAACGGGTGATCTCGTTGTTATCGGGCATGGGGGCCTCCTGTCGGGAGGCAGGTCTAGCACAGCTTCGCGCGCGCCGGGAATGCGGCCCCTTGGAGCCCGATCCGATCGGATCGGCGCGTGCGCTCCGGGAAATCCCCATGTGACACCAGCTTCCGTTGGCCGCCGGCGGGGCGCCCTCTATGGTCCGCCTCGCCCATGGCGGCCGAACGGATGACACGCGTGCCCACACCCGAGTTTCTCTTCGCCATCTGGGGCCTTCTGCTCACGCCCGGCCCCACCAACACGCTGCTGGCGCTGTCCGGCGCGTCGGCGGGGCTGCGCCGGTCCATGCGGCTGATGCCGGCGGAGCTTGCCGCCTATCTGCTCGTGGTGACGCCGCTGGCGCTGTTCGGCGCCGACCTCCTCGCCCGGCAGCCACTCGCGGCCAGCGCGGTGAAGCTCGCGGCGGCGGGCTGGGTCGCCTTCCTCGCGGTGAAGCTCTGGCGGGTGGAAGCGGGACGCGCCCAGGTGGAGGCCATCACCCCGCGCCGGGTTTTCGTGACGACGCTGCTCAATCCCAAGGGGCTGATCATCGGCCTCACGCTCCTGCCCCAGGGGGCCGCGCCGGCGTTCCCGCTGCATCTCGGCCTGTTCGCCGCCTCGGTGGTGATGGTGGCGGCAATCTGGGCCGGCGCCGGAGCGATGATGAAGCGCGACACCGCCGAACCGCCCCTCGCCTATCGACGCGCCGCCGCCTGCTGGCTCGGCCTCCTCGCCGCCGCGCTGGTGAGCGCCGCGCTGCGGGCCTGAGCGCCCGCGGACGGCCCGCATTTGTCGCGCCGGCAATTCATCCGGCGGCGAGGAAGGCCTTGACCAGCGCGACGGTCGCGGCCGGATTCTCCTCCATGATCCAGTGCCCGCTGCCGGGGACGACGGCGCCCTTAACGTCCGTGGCGGCGAATTTCATCACCTCCGCCATGGTCAGGCCGAACGACATTTCGCCCCCCAGCGCCAGCACCGGCACCGTAAGCTTGCCGGCGGCGAGGAAGGCCTTGTTGTCGATCGCATCCTGGTCGAAGGCGGCGAACTGGGCGAACCCGGCCCGCATGGCGCCCGGCAAGGCATAGAGCGCGGCGTAGTGCGCCCGCGCCGCCTCGCCGAAATGGCTCGGATCGGCGGAGAATTCGTTCCAGAAGCGGTCGAGGTAGATGCGTTCGCGCCCCTCCACCAGCCGTTCCATGTCCGGGCCGCCGAAGCGGAAATGCCAGAGCAGCGGATTCTTCAGGATCTCCTCCCACGGCCCCACGCCCGGCAGCGGGGCGTCGATGAGGACGAACCGTGTCACCCGTTCGCGATGGAGGGCGGCGAAGGCGAAGCCCACCATGTTGCCGATGTCGTGGGTGACGAGGGCGGCCTTCCCGATGTTCAGCGCGTCCAGCACGCCGGCCACGTCGCCGGCCTGGGTCTTCTTGTCGAAGCCGCCATCCGGCTTTGCCGAAAGCCCCATGCCCCTGAGGTCCGGCACCACCACGGTATGGTCCGGCGCCAGCGCGGCAGCCATCGCGCCCCACATGTCGCCGGTCTCGCCATAGCCGTGCAGCAGGACGACAACCGGCCCGCTGCCGCCGAAGCGGACATGGATGGTCGTGCCATTGGTCGCGATCTCCTGGGTCCGGAAATCCGCGGGGAAGGGAACCACCTGCGCAGCCGCAGGGGCGGCGCCGGTCGTGGCCGTGTCAGACATGGAACGTCCTCCCTCGCTGCAGCCCCGGCGCGTGCGCGCGTCCGGAGACTTATGCCTTCGTATGGCCATGCGCGGGCGCATCATGTGGCCCCATCCCCGTCACCGCAAACGGATCATGCGGTGATGGCGGCAATCGGGCATTTGCCTCGCCGGCGCAAAGGTGCTAACCACCCGCACTTCACGAGGACGGCCCTGCCGATCCCGCCGACCGGACCCTGGGTCCGGAGGTCACCGCCCGACAGCGCGTTGCGCCCTCGGGCGCGATCTGCGTTGTCTTGACGCGTTGTCGTCTTGATGCGAGCGCGGGGCCGGCTTCGGCCCGTCTTATGTGAAACCCAAACCACGGACGGCCATGTTCGATACCCTTTCCGACCGCCTCGGCGGCATACTCGACAAGCTGAAGCGGCGCGGCGCCCTCACCGAGGCCGACGTGGGCGAGGCCATGCGCGAGGTGCGCCGGGCGCTGATCGAGGCGGACGTGGCCCTCGACGTGGTGCGCTCCTTCACCGACCGGGTGAAGAACCGCGCCGTGGGCGTGGAGGTCATCAAGTCGGTGACCCCCGGCCAGATGGTGGTCAAGATCGTCCATGACGAGCTGGTCGCCACCCTGGGCTCCGACGCCGATCCCATCGATCTCAACGCCCCCGCCCCCGTCCCCATCCTGATGGTGGGCCTGCAGGGCTCGGGCAAGACCACCTCCACCGCCAAGATCGCCAAGCGCCTCACCGAACGCGGCAAGCGCAAGGTGCTGATGGCGTCCCTCGACACCCGCCGCCCCGCCGCCATGGAGCAGCTGGCCACCCTGGGCAAGCAGGTGGACGTGGCCACCCTGCCCATCGTCGCCGGCCAGAGCGCGGTGCAGATCGCCCGTCGCGCCATCGAGGCGGCGAAGCTCGGCGGCTACGACGTGGTGATGCTCGACACCGCCGGCCGCGTGACGCTGGACGAGGCCCTTATGGCCGAGGTGGCCGAGGTGAAGGCCGCCACCAACCCGCACGAAGTGCTGCTGGTGGCCGACAGCCTCACCGGCCAGGACGCGGTGATCACCGCCAAGGCGTTCGACGGCCGCGTCGGCCTCACCGGCATCGTGCTCACCCGTGCCGACGGCGACGGCCGCGGCGGCGCGGCGCTGTCCATGCGCGCGGTCACCGGCAAGCCCATCAAGCTGCTCGGCACCGGCGAGAAGATGGACGCGCTGGAGGATTTCGATCCCCATCGCGTGGCCGGCCGCATCCTCGGCATGGGCGACGTGGTGGCGCTGGTGGAGAAGGCCGCCGAGGCCATCGACATCGAGAAGGCGAAGATCACTGCCGAGCGCATGCGCAAGGGCACCTTCGACCTTGACGACCTGCGCAGCCAGCTGGAGCAG
>NZ_JAIVFO010000226.1 GCF_029991245.1 Xanthobacter autotrophicus | reverse complement strand
CTCCCCGACCGGCAGGGCCACCTCGAAGCTGGCGCCGCCGCCACGGATGTCGGCGGCGAATGTCCCGCCGCAGGTCGCTGCCAATTCCCCGACGACCTTCAGGCCGAGCCCGAAGCCGAGCGCAGTCCCGGTGTCGCCTGCGCCGCCTTTCACGCCGTCGTCTCGGACCCGCAATATGAACCTTTCGGCCTCGAGAGTGGTCGAGATGCTCACGCGCGAGCCGGCCGCGTGGCGTCGGGCATTGTCGAGCAGGTTCACGACGATGCGCTCCAGAACGCGGCCGTCAAGGCGCGCCGGCCGCCCGGCGCCGCCCGAAAAGGCGACAGCGCAGCCTGCCTCGCGCATGAGCGGCTCGTAACGGACGATGAGCGCGCCGACGACTGCATCTAGAATGAGCGGCGCCGTTCCGGCGGACTGGACGGGCTCGCCCCGGGCCTGGTGCACCGCTTCTTCGGCAATGGACCCGAGGCGCGCGATCTCCTCTTCGAGCACCGCACAATAGCGGCCGATGGGAGCCGTGTCCCGGCCGTGGCGGGCAATGAGATCGACATAGAGGAGAAGGTTGGACAACGGGGTGCGCAGATCGTGCGAAAGGCGCGCGGCGCACTCCGCGCGGCGGCGCTCTTCGGCGGCGGCATCGGCCTGTCTCCGGAAGAGGCTCCAGAGCGCCACGCCCCAGCCGATGGCGACGGGCGCGAGGACGGAGGCGCCGAGCGCCGCATGGGCGAATGCGGGATAAGGCGCCGCCGCGGCACGGATCTTCCAGCCCTCCAGCGGCCGGACAAGATCGATGCTCGCGGCGGGCTCCAGCGGACCGCCCTCGGGCGCAGTGCGCCACCGTGTCATCGACCCAGGATCGACGATCTCCACGGGCGCGTCCCCAAAATAGGTATTTGACGCCGTCTCCTCCGCCAGGGACCGCAGTGCCTGATCAGAAGGCAGAGCGAGGCAGAGGGTTTGCGCCTCGCCGACCACCCGGCAAGAGACGAGCGTGGGGAGGTCGTCGATCGCCGACCATGCGAGGCCCCTTTCATCGCCCTTTGCGTGGGACCGGGCGAGGGAGAGGGCGGGCGCGAGCTTGGCGAGCTTCAGGATCTCCTGCAACAGGGCTGCGGTGGGGTCCTCCGGCGGGAAGGCCCGTCCCTCGCCGCGGAAGTGCACCGCAAATGCAACCGCGCCGTCGGACACGAGCCGGCGCAACACGTCCACCTCGTTCGTGCCTGCAGCCAGGGCGCCGAGCACCAGCGATTCACTTGCCTCCATCTCCTTCGTCACGGCCGCCTCGAGGCGCTTGCCGACCGCTGCGCCCCGCTCTCGCGCCGCCGCCAGGTTTCGCGCCTCGCCCGCCGTCCGCTCTATGTGGATCGTTCGCAGCGCCATGGCGGCGATGACCGCAAGCGGCACCGCGATCAGCGTGAGCGCGAGCCAGTGCCTCCGCCACCGGCGAGTCTCTTCCGAAGGCTCATCCCCCATGATCGCCATCATAAAATATCCAGTTAGCGCCAGCGTTTTTCCGCCGCTATTGTGCGCGCCGGCCGCACCCTTGGGCAATCGGGTGAAGGAGGCAGGCGTTCGGCCGGGGCTTCTCGGGCGTCGCCGCGCGGACGGAATCTAGAGAACCGTCTGCCGCAAGCCGCTGCTGGAAACGACGATGTTCCTGTACCGGCAACGGCCCGAGCGCCGCAGGAACACGCTGTTGGCGATGAGCCAGACGCCGACGATGTGCCTCGCGTCGCCGCCAACATGGGCCTTGTAGTCATCATGGACCGGACGGGCTTCCGAGAGCCACTGCCCGAGTTCGTCGCGTCCGGTCCGCACCACCATGTGGGTCTCGCGCCCCGCCCAGAGGGGCAGGGGGCAACGGAAGACGTGGCCTGACGGCAGGCCGGCGCTCCACATGTAAGTGAGGTCCTGCCCGTCATCGAACTCGACGGCGATGGACAGATAATCATGGGTGCCAATCTCGTCCTCCGGCGTGGGCGCCGGAAGCTCATCGACCACCCAGCTCCATTCGAGGGTGGCGCCGGGGGCGAGCTGCAGCGCCACCGGACGCTGCACGATTCCAACGCTCTTGTGGGTGGAACAGAGGATTTCCCTATTCGGCCCGGATCGGAAGGTGCCGTCGCCGTTGCCGAAGAGGAATATGCTTTTCCAGCCCGGCGGGAGTACGGGAACCTTGTCGAGCCGCGCGATCTCGTCGTGGATCAGCCCCGCCACGTCGCTCATGGCCGCAAGCCGGGCGAGGCCCGTGCGCGCATCGCCGTTCCATATGAGGGCGACCCCTTCGATCCGGCCTTCGGCGGCAAGGTAGACATCGGTGGGGGTCGCGAGATCGCCGTTGGGCGAGGCCCATTCTCCGGCGGAGCGGGCGATGGCGAGGGGGCCGTCCCGGTCCGCGGTCATCGTCCCGGTGTTCGCCATCGAATTATAGAGCTGGCCCTTGTCGGCGCGGGCGTGGAAAGCGACCCCCGGCTCCACCCAGAGGTCCGCCGCCCGCGCGAGATACCAGCGGCCGGCGAGAAGGAAGGTCACCTGCTGACCCGTCCTGACCTCGCCGAGCTCCTTCATCCACGGCAGGTCCTTCCCGCGAAGCTCGAAGGGGACGGCTCGGGCGAGCTCGGGAATACCGCGTTGGTGCAGCAGGGCCACAATGGCCCTAACACGCTCTCCTTCGTCCGGCAGTCCGCTTGCCCCGAGTCCGTCGCCGACGGCGCGCGCCGGAGTGAGGCCGGTGGCGAAGGCTCCGCCGGCCAAGGCGGCGGCGCCCATGCCGGTCAGGAACGAGCGCCTCGTTCCCATCTCCTTCGGCGGCCTCAGATCTGGGCAACATCCGCATAACAACATTGGCACTTCCCCTTTGGTCCGATGTGAAGGCCGGACAGCCCCTCGGCGCACGCTACGATACGGCGCGGGAGAAGGGGTCAGGAGGGCGTTAGCGAAATGTCAGAAGATTGTGTGAAGCGGCGCGCCGCCGATGACGGACGCTCGGCCGCGCACCCAACCCATCGAGAGGGAAACCGGGTCAGCGACCGAGTTCTCTGCGATTCCCTCCCCCGCTCAATCCCGCTGCCACTGCCGCGCGCCCGGTCACGCTGTCGACTGCGCCCGGACCTGTGAGATCAGTCTGGCCCTGCCGCCCTATGGATCTCGCGCACCGAGACTTCAGCCAGACCAGCACGGCGATCGGTTCCGGACGAGATCATAGACGCAGTCGAGGTCGATGACCCTCGCCTCGACCGGCCCGCACAGCTCGAGCAGGTGATGCCAGTCCCTGCCGTTGCGGGCCAGCCGCGAGGCGTCGAAGCAGAGCACCGCGCCAATCTCGCCAGCGCAAAGCGCGGCGACGAGCTTCTCGAAGCCGGGGCGCGCGACCATGCCGCTCGCCGACCGGCCGAGATCGTCATCGATCACCTCGACGGTCCGGAAGCCGCGGCGCCGGGCGACGTCGACCGTAAGCGCTACGAACGCCCCACCTACCGCGGGAGCAGGAGATGAGGATCATCCGTCTGAACTTCGCGAGGAGGCAGTTCGGATGGACAACGACGGTGATGATGCCATGCATCAAGACATGCATGAAGCCAATGATTATCGGCGGATCGAGGTGATCACGGGTCATCGGAAGCGGCGATCGTGGACGGCGAAGGAGAAGACCGAGATTGTGGCGGCGACGGTCGCCGGCGCGGCGCTCATCGAGCGTCTTTCATCCGCGGTGGAAAACTCCGGTGGCCGCATTTCCTCCTCCCGCCTCGATGTGGAGGGGCAGCGTTGGGGACCCGGCTTCCTTTCCGCCGAGGCCAGCCTCGACATCGAGGAAGCGGACCTGCAGAAGCTGCTCTACGACATCGAGGCCGGCTTGCCTTTCCTTTATGTGAGCGAATTGGCGATACAAAGCGGAACGGTGGCTTCCGACAGCGCGGGCGGCCGGCTGAAGGTCGGCTTCACCGTCTATGGCCGCTGGCAGGGGGCACCTTGAGTGCGCTCATGGGGGCGCTGCGGATTATCCTTCTGACATTGCTCCTCGCCGCGGCGCGGACCGGCGGGGAGGGGGCAGCGCACGCGGCCGATCTGTTCGACCCAACCCTCGCCTCCGGTCTGGTGGAGATGCGCGCCGGGGCAGAGACCCACGACCTCGCCGAGGCGCTGGGAGGAAATCCGGTGCGGACGGTACCGCTGGAACGCCTCGCCGCGACCCGCGCGCGGCCGCTGTTCACGCCGTCTCGCCGGCCGCCGTCACCCCCGCTCAAGGCGTCGCCGCCCGCCCCGGCGGCCTCTGCCAC
>NZ_JAIVFO010000225.1 GCF_029991245.1 Xanthobacter autotrophicus | reverse complement strand
GCATCATCCCGACCCCCATCACCATGGACGAGCTCGAGGACATGCTGATGGAGCACGGCATCATGAAGGCCGTGGACGAGAGCCAGGTCGGCAAGACCGCCGCCGAGCTCACCGCCTGAGGCTGACGACTTCGACGGGCCGGCCTCGCGCCGGCCCGTCGCCCCGGACGCCGAGCCGCGTGGCACGCCGCACTGGTCTTGCCACGAATATTTCAGAGGGCTCCGGCGTGACCTTTTCAATACGCCGTTTCATATAGCTTAGGCTTAAGACTTCTCAGACGTCCCGGTCCCTCGCCTTCGGGCGAGGGACCTTTTGCCGGACCAAGCACTCGCCGGCTCAAGGCCGCACGCGCCCTGCGAGAATTTCAATCTCTCCCTCCCCTCTCCCTGCGCACCGCCATCCACCGCCTTTGGCCGCCGCGCGACATAAACCCGACATCGCCCGGACATCCCGCCGCGCCGGTTCGCGCGCCGCGTCAGCCTCCGGACAGACACCCCGGAACCCCGCCGGCCACCGTCGCAATTGCGACGCGCCATCGCGAAGCGTTCGCGGAATGACAGCGCTCGATCCGACATGGGCCACGGCCCATGGGCAGCTGTCGCCTTCCTGACAAGATTTCGCATCAGGTAACGGGAATGACGGTGCGATCGTGTCGCCGTTTCGCGACAATACTTCTCAAGTCATTGCCAATGCGAACGATTCACAGATGACATCCGCTTGGTACGCGGTTTGCTAGTCACTGTCCGAAGCCGTGGTGAAGGGCTCGGAGCGAATTCATGCACATTGTCGTCTGCATCAAACAGGTCCCGGACTCAGCTCAGATCCGTGTCCACCCCGTCACGAACACGATCATGCGGCAGGGCGTGCCGACGATCATCAACCCCTACGACCTGTTCGCGCTGGAAGAGGCCATGCGGCTGCGCGACAAGTTCGGCGGTGAAGTCACCGTGCTCACCATGGGCCCGCCCTCGGCGGAAGATTCGCTGCGCAAGGCGCTGACCTTCGGCGCCGATCGCGCCGTGCTCCTGACCGACCGCTTCTTTGCCGGCTCCGACACCCTGGCCACCAGCTTCGCCCTCGCCACCGCCATCACCAAGATCGGCGAGACCTACGGCGTGCCGGACCTCGTCTTCACCGGCAAGCAGACCATCGACGGCGACACCGCGCAGGTGGGTCCCGGCATCGCCAAGCGGCTTGGCCTGATCCAGGTCACCTATGTGGCCAAGGTCGCCGACTTCGACCCCGCCGGGCGCACCATCACCCTGGAGCGCCGCGCCGAGGGCGGCACGCAGGTGCTCAAGAGCAAGCTGCCCTGCCTCGTCGCCATGCTGGAGGCCACCAACGAGATCCGCCGCGGCTCCATGGAGAACGCGCTGCGCGCCGCCCGCGCCGAGGTCGTGAAGTGGAGCGCCAAGGATGCCGGCGTGCAGGACATGAGCAAGTGCGGCCTGAAGGGCTCGCCCACCATCGTGAAGCGCGTGTTCGCGCCGAGCGCGCGCGCCGAGAAGGCGAAGTTCATCGAGGCCCCGGAGGGCGGCAACCTCGCCGAGGCCCTGATCGCGGAAGTGTTTGCCCGCCAGCCCAATCTCGAAGCCGATTTGACCGCGCTGGCGCGCGGCTTCTGACGGCCGACGACCCAGGAACAGAGAGCCGACCATCATGAGCGAGCCGAAGACACCCCCAGCCCCCGCCGCCGGTGGACGCGCGTCCACCAAGAAGGAACTGCCGGAACACTTCAAGGCGTACAAGCACGTCTGGGTGTACATTGAGCAGGAGCGCGGCCAGGTCCATCCCGTCTCCTGGGAGCTGATGGGCGAAGGCCGCAAGCTCGCCGACAAGCTGGGAGTCGAGCTCGGCGCCGTGGTGCTGGGCGCCGAGGGCGAGACGGTGCGCGGCGCGGTGGCGGAAGCCTTCTGCTACGGCGCGGACATCGCCTATGTGGTGGCCGACCCGGTGCTCACCGACTACCGCAACGAGGCCTACACGTCCGCGATGACGGACCTCGTGAACACCTACAAGCCGGAAATCCTGCTGCTCGGCGCCACCACCCTCGGCCGCGACCTCGCCGGCGCGGTGGCGACCACGCTGCTCACCGGCCTCACCGCCGATTCCACCGAGCTGGACGTGGACACCGACGGCTCGCTGGCGGCGACCCGTCCCACCTTCGGCGGCTCCCTGCTCTGCACCATCTACACGCTCAACTACCGGCCGCAGATGGCCACCGTGCGCCCCCGCGTGATGTCCATGCCCATCCGGGTGGAAAAACCGGTCGGCCGCGTCATCGAGCACAAGCTCGGCGTGGCGGAAGACGACATCATCACCAAGATCCTGAGCTTCCTGCCCGACCGCGATTCCAACAAGGCGAACCTAGCCTATGCGGACGTGGTGGTGGCCGGCGGCATGGGCCTCGGCTCGCCCGAGAACTTCCAGCTGGTGAAGAACCTCGCCGCCGCCATGGGCGCCGAATTCGGCTGCTCCCGCCCGCTGGTGCAGAAGGGCTGGGTGTCGTCCGACCGGCAGATCGGCCAGACCGGCAAGACCATCCGTCCCCGGCTCTACATCGCCGCCGGCATTTCGGGCGCGATCCAGCATCGCGTCGGCGTGGAGGGTGCCGATCTCATCGTCGCCATCAACACCGACAAGAACGCCCCCATCTTCGACTTCGCCCATGTGGGCATCGTGACCGACGCCGTGCGCTTCCTGCCCATGCTGACGGAAGCCTTCTCCAAGCGCCTGTCCGCTCATTCCCGCGACAAGCTTGCCAGCTGAAGGATTGCTCCGATGATCGACGAAAAGTTCGACGCAATTGTCATCGGCGCCGGCATGTCCGGAAATGCCGCGGCCTATTCCTTGGCCAAGCGGGGGCTCAAGGTGCTCCAGCTGGAGCGCGGCGAGTATTCCGGCTCCAAGAACGTGCAGGGCGCCATTCTCTACGCCGACATGATGGAGAAGATCATTCCCGATTTCCGGGAAGATGCTCCGCTGGAGCGGCACCTGATCGAGCAGCGCTTCTGGATGATGGGCGACAATTCCCACACCGGCCTGCAGTACCGTTCGGACGAGTTCAACGAAGAGAAGCCGAACCGCTACACCATCATCCGGGCGCAGTTCGACAAGTGGTTCTCCAGCAAGGTGCGCGAGGCCGGCGCCCTCGTGGTCTGCGAAACCACCGTGACCGAGCTGGTCCAGGACGCCTACGGCAAGGTGATCGGCGTGAAGACCGATCGCGGCGGCGGCCAGATCCATGCGGATGTGGTGGTGCTGGCGGAAGGCGTCACCGGCCTGCTCGGCACCCGCGCCGGCCTGCGCAAGATCCCCAAGCCCACCGAGGTCGCGCTCGCGGTGAAGGAAATGCACTTCCTGCCGCAGGAGGTCATCGAGCAGCGTTTCAACCTCAAGGGCAATGAGGGCGTCGTGATCGAAGCCGCCGGCACCATCTCCAAGGGGATGACCGGCATGGGCTTCATCTACACCAACCGCGAATGCGTCTCGCTCGGCCTCGGCTGCCTGGTCTCCGATTTCCAGAACAGCGGGGAATCCCCCTACCAGCTGCTTGAGAAGTTCAAGCAGCACCCCTCGGTCGCCCCACTCATTGAGGGCTCCGAGGTCAAGGAATACGCCGCCCACCTCATTCCCGAGGGCGGTTTCAAGGCCATCCCGCAGCTCTTCGGCGACGGCTGGGTGGTGGTGGGCGATGCCGCCCAGCTCAACAATGCCATTCATCGCGAGGGGTCCAACCTCGCCATGACGTCGGGACGGATCGCCGCCGAGGCGATTTTCCAGGTCAAGTCCCGCAAGGATCCCATGACGGCCTCGAACCTGTCGCTCTACAAGAAGATGCTGGACGACAGCTTCGTCATGAAGGATCTTAAGAAGTACAAGGACATGCCGCAGCTGCTGCACGTGCAGTCGCAGAACTTCTTCCTCACCTATCCCCAGCTGGTCAACAAGGCCATGGACAACTTCCTGCGTGTCGATGGCACGCCGAAGAAGGAGAAGCAGAAGCTGACGATGAAGTCCTTCGTCTCCGCGCGGTCGTGGGCGGGCCTGTTCGGCGACGCCTTCCGCCTCGCGCGCGCCTGGCGCTGACGTCCTTTTCGGTCAGCCCGTTCTTCGCTCGGACCCAATTGTCCGGTTCCAGATTGCTCGAACCCAGGCGGCGGATCCCATCCGCCGCCGCCAACCTTCGGGAGTTTCCCATGGCCACGACCGAAACCGCCGTTCGCGTTGAGGACAAGCTCTTCCAGAACCGCTATCTCGTGGATGCCGGCCGCGCCCACATCAAGGTGCGCCCCCATACCACCC
>NZ_JAIVFO010000224.1 GCF_029991245.1 Xanthobacter autotrophicus | reverse complement strand
GTGGGGGGCAGGGCGGGGGCCTCGTCGCCGCCCTCGAACGGCGCAAGCGCGAGGTGCCCGCCACCGTGCTGGTGCTGGAGGCGCTGTCGCAGGTGCTGCCCGACGACACCTATGTCACCGAGCTGCAGATGGAGGGCGACAGGGTGGAGGTGGCCGGGGTGTCGCGGGAGGCGGCCGCGCTGGTCCGCCTGCTGGAGCAATCGCGCCAGTTCGCCGAGGCCACCTTCGTCGCCCCCACCACCCGTGCGGCGGGGGAGGCCGGCGAGCGCTTCCACATCTCCGCGCGCATTCTCCTGCCCATGGAGGTGGCGCGGTGAACCTCCGCCCTGCCGTCATCCCCACAAGCCGGCAGCCGCTTCTTGCGGCGCTGGGCTATCTGGCGCTCGTCGCGGTGCTTCTCGCGGTGGCGGGGAGCGCCGTGGGTGACCTGATGGACAAGCGCGCCGCCGTGGCCGAGGCCGCCGATGCGCTGGACCGCCTGCAGGGCCGCAAGCCGCCGCGCGCCGGCGACGGGGCGGAGCCGTGGAGCGGCGCGCCGGTGCTGGAGGGACCCACGGTGACGGTGGCGGGCGCCGTGCTCATGCAGCGCATCGCCGCCGCCGTGGAGCGGGCGGGCGGGCGCATCACCTCGTCCCGGCCGGAGCTTCAGGGCACGCCCTATGGCGCCGGCTTCGTCGCCGTAGCCGCGAGCCTCGATATCGGCGAGGATGCGCTCCAGAAGCTGCTCTACGACATCGAGGCGGGCCAGCCGTTCCTGTTCGTGGACCAGCTGGCGATCCAGAGCGAGGCGCCGGCCTCGGGCGGGCGGACGGTGGACGGGGGCGGCCAGCAGCACATGGCGCTGAAAGTGACCTTCACCGTCTACGGCCAATGGCGGGGCGCGCCATGAGCGGGTTCGCGCGCTCCTCTTCCTTTGCGCCGGAGTTTTTTCGCCGGTGGGCGTTGTCGCTGCCCGGGCTCGGCCTGCCCCGCCACCGGGGTGCTCCCGGCGTGGGGGCAGGCCGCCGGCTCCGGCCCTTGAGCGGCGCGGGTGGGGCTTCACTGGGTCGCCGCGTGGGCCTGGACCAGCGGGCTTTGCGCCTCGCCGCCGTGGCGGCGGTGCTGATGGCGCCCGCCGGGCTGGGGCGCGCGTCCGATCTTGATGCATCCGTCCCGCCGGCCGGCCCGGTCCAGGTCCGCGCGGCCGAAGGCGGCGATGGGTCCGCAGGTTCCCGACTGCAAGCTGCGGTGCCGCGGGGCAATCCCCTGTGGTCGCTTCCGCTCGACCGGCTGGACGCCACCCGCGCGCGGCCGATCTTCTCGCCCACCCGGCGCCCGCCAACCGCGATCGAGGCGCCGCCGCCGGCCGCGCCCACCGCGCCGGTGCCGGTCGCGCCGGCACGGCCGCGCGTGACCCTCATCGGCACCTTGGTGGGCCAGTCCGACGCCTACGGCATCTTCCTCGATCCGGCGAGCAATGCCGTGCTGCGGCTGCGCACCGGGGAGACCCACGAGGGCTGGGTGCTGCGCTCCGTCAGCGTGCGCGACGCGCTGCTGCAGAACGGCCGCAACAGCGTGGTGCTGGCGCTTCCGGTCCCGGGGAACGGCGGCGCGACGCCGGCGGCGCGCGCGCCGGACGGCTCCCCCCTGCTGGCGCGCCCGGGTCGTCCGGCCGGCGAGCGGCCCACGGCGCATATTATCGCCCCGTTCCGGCCCGCGCCGGCGCTGTCGGATATCGAATCCAGCCATTGAGGGCGACGGCGCCGGGCCGAGCCAGCGCGGCAACGCTCCTCGATCGGGACCGCTGGCCGGGCTGCAGGTTCGCCCCTTCGTCATCGGCAGGTCATGGCCCATGGGGAAAGTGCGCGCCGTCTCCCCTTTTTGCCGGACCGGACAGGCGCCATCGTGAGCCAGCTTATTGGATTGTTCCCGACCCCGGTGATGCGGGTGCCGGGATTGCTTGAACCGGAGACGGTGGCGGCGCTGGCCGCCGAGGCGGTGGACGCCACCAGCCTGACCAATGCCTATTCCGACCTCCTCTCCCACACCCCGGTGGCGGGGACCGAGGCCAACTCCCTGCACAGCCGGCTGGGCGCGCTGGTGCTGCCCAAGGTGGCGGAGTTCGGCGAGGTGCTGTTCGGCGAGGCGCTGACCTGGCAGATCAAGGAGATCTGGGTGAACGTGCTGGAGCCCGGCGGGCACCAGGCCATCCACACCCACGCCAACAGCTTCATCTCCGGCGTGGTCTACCTGACGCAGGCGCATCCCTCCGCCAACATCGTGTTCCACAAGAGCATCGGCGGCACCGGCTTCCTGTTCGGCAACAGCAATCCCAATGCCCGCATCAACGCCTTCAACGGTGGCAAGTGGGCCATGCCGGAGACCTGCGCCGGCGACCTCGTGATGTTCCCGAGCTACCTGCTGCACGAGGTGCCCGCCAATCGCGGCGAACGGCGCATCTCCATCGCCTTCAACGCCATTCCCGATCGGCTCGACAATTTCGGCTACGCCATCCGCTTCGCGTGAGCGGGCGTTCATGTCAGGAGTTCGCAGGACGATGCAACCCGTCTCCGCCCTCGCCGCGCTTGTCGCCGGCCTCGTTGCCTGCACGGCCGCGCCGGCCCTCGCGCAGTGCGCGTTCGACCAGTCGGTGCCCAATGCCAATGACATTCTGGGCGATGCCGAGCCAGCGGTGAGCATCGACTTCACCGACGAGTTCGAACTCCACGAGGTGCGGGTGATCGGGCCGGACAATGCCGAATGGCCCACCGACTGGGCCCGCCCGGCAGGACAGGTGCGCCAGACCGCGTTCCGCGTCACCCAGCCCCTGCCGCCCGGCAGATATATGGTGATCTGGAACGGCTACCTGCGCCGCCATCATCACGCCGACGGCGGCTCCATCCCCTTCACCGTGGCTGCGGCGGGCGAGGCGCCGACCCCGCACCCGGCGGCAGCGCCGCAAGAAGGCGGCGTGCATCGGGTCGGCCCGGGTTCGCCCTATCGAGTGCTTCTAGGAGGCGTCGCGCCGCAGCCGGGTCGCTGACCGCGATCTGCCGCGCCATGGCGAGCACCGGCCCATAGGCCGGCTCGAAATCCGGGCTCATGCCCACGATCTCGATCAGGCGCGGGGCCAGCGTGCCGATGAGGTCGCGCGGACCGCGCGCGGCCAGGGTCCGCGCTCCCGTCTCCAGGTAGGCGTCCCGCGCCTGCCAATAGGCTGCGAGGCGGCGGCGGGCGTCCGGGTCGGCGGTGTCGAGCACCGCCTCGGGCGCGGGGTTTAGCGCGGCGAGGAGCGCGACCAGCCGGTCGGCGGGCGTGTCCGTTCCGGCATAGGCGACGCGGGGCGCGTCCGTGGTGACGAGGGGGCGGTCATCCGTGTTCACCGGCCCCGGCCCGGCGAAGGCCGCAAGCTCGGGACGGCTCGCCAGATAGAGGCCGAACAGGGAGAAGTCCCCGGTCATGTCCAGCGTGGCGAGGCGCCCGGAAAGGGCGGGATCGGTGATGCGGCGCCCCACCCAGTCCGCCGGATAGGTCTTGGGGTCGCGCCGGCCCACGAGGGCGATCAGCGGCGTCTCCACGCTGAACTGGGCGAGATAGGCGCTCGCATCCGGGAAGGTGTCGAGGAAGGTGCGCACGATGATGCGCAGGGTGGGCAGGTCCAGCTGGTGCAGGGGCAGCCACTGGGCGAACAGTCCGCCGTCCGCGAGCCGGTCGCGGATCGCCTCGAAATGCTCCCGCGCATAGAGCGCGCCCGAGCCGTCCACGGAGGGGTGGTAGAGGTCGGCCACGATCACGTCGTAGCGCTCGCCGGGCGCGCGCGCGAAGCGCCGGGCATCGGCCACATGGACCTTGACGAGGGGGTTGCGGCCGATCTCGCCGGCCGAGGCGCCGAACAAAGGGAAGGTCTCCACCACCTCCGGCACCAGTTCCACCCCGTCCGCCCGAAGGCCGGGATGCTCGCCCGCCGCGGACAGGGTCGCCCCGGTGCCGAGGCCGAGGAACAGGGCGCTCCTTGGGTCGGGGTGCAGCAGCAGGGGAATGTGCGCCTGCCGGTGGTCGGAGCGCATGGAGGCGCTGCCGCCCATGCGGAAATGGTTGTTCACCTGCAGATGCCGGTCGCCGGCGCTGTTGGAGATGACGCTGACCGCCGCCATCACCCCGTCGCGGTGCCACACCAGTTCGCCGCCGGGCGGAATGCGCACGAAGCGTAGCGACAGCGGCGCCACCACCAGCGCCGCCGTGGCCGCGCCCACCAGCCCCGCCGCCATGAGGGATGAGCGCCGCAGATCGGGCAGCACCAGAAGATAGCCGAGGGCGATCAGCACGAAGGCGAGCTTGGCGCCGAGCAGCGGCAGCAGCAGCGGGCCGAACAGGATCGGCGCCAGCGCCGCGCCCAGCGTGTTGACGGCGAGCGCCGGCCCGACCC
>NZ_JAIVFO010000223.1 GCF_029991245.1 Xanthobacter autotrophicus | reverse complement strand
CCGCCACCCAGCCCACTCCCCTTCCCCCGCGACGCCCGGTATCCAACCCATGATCCGCCAGCCTCAGGACCAGGACCGAACCGGCCTTGCCTTCCGCGCCCGGCGCCACGCCCGGGTCGCGCTCGCCCGGGCCGCGGCGGCAGCGATGCTCGTGGCAGCGCCCGGCGCCGCCCTCGTGGGTATCACGGCGCCCGGCGCCGCCCTCTTGAGTCTCGCGGTGCCCGGCGCCGCTGTCGCGCAGACCTCCAACGTGCCCAATGCACTGCAGGGCTTTGCCAAGAACCGCGACCAGCCGGTGCGCATCAACGCCGATTCCCTCGAGGTGCGCGACAAGGACAAGGTCGCCGTGTTCTCCGGCAACGTGCTGGTGACCCAGGGCGACACCACGCTGCGCTCCAAGGACCTCATGGTCTACTACGAGGGCTCCGTCGCCCAGCAGGCCGGCGGCGAGCAGGCGTCCGGCGTCGATCCGTCCCAGAAGGGCCAGATCCGCAAGCTGGAAGCGGTGGGCGGCGTGGTGGTGAAGACCAAGGAGCAGACCGCCACCGGCGACAGCGGCGTGTTCGAGATGAAGACCAACACGGTGACCCTGGTGGG
This sequence comes from Xanthobacter autotrophicus, assembly GCF_029991245.1. GTDB lineage: Bacteria > Pseudomonadota > Alphaproteobacteria > Rhizobiales > Xanthobacteraceae > Xanthobacter > Xanthobacter autotrophicus_C. The sequence continues at coordinate 3,862 of NZ_JAIVFO010000223.1, read as the reverse complement.
CAAGCCGGTGGTCCTCACCCAGGGCCCCAACGTGATCCGCGGCCAGAAGCTGGTGGTGGACCTCGTTTCCGGCGTCTCCAAGTTCGAGGGCGGACGGGTCGAAAGCCTCATCGTCCCCGGCAGCCTGAAGCAGGACACCCTGCCCAAGCCCGACCAGGGCGGACAGCCCCCCCGCCGCTGACGAAAGCGAACGCGCGCCCCGGTTGAAAACCGCCTGCTGGCGGTAGCCGGGACTGTGGACGGGTGCGCCGCGATTCGCTCAATCATTGTTTCTAATCAAGCCGTTATGCGAGAGGCGCCGAGCCTGGCGCGGCCGCGCACCGGAGTGGAGCGCCGCGCGGCCCATATTTTGCATGGAAACGTTGCATCCCTGGTGAGGACGTTCTAAACCTTCCAATCTGGGGGCCGGGGTGCGGAGGTCGCGTTGAACGTCCTGTCCATGTTCGGCAAGTCTAAAATCAGGTCGAAGACCCCGTCCGGCGGCACCGCCCGCCGGAACGAAAGCAGCGCGCCGCGAGACGCGCGCGAGTGGGACGAGGACGACCCGCGCGACGCCGCCGCCTATGAGGACGGCGACTGGGACGACCCCCGCTACGCTGCCCTCGATGGCCGCGGTGACGGCCGTGACGCCCAGCCCTTCGATTCCACCAGCGCCCTGGCGGCCTTCGGCATCGCCAAGTCCTATGGCGGCCGGCAGGTGGTGCGCGACGTGAGCCTCAACGTCCGCCGCGGCGAGGCGGTGGGCCTGCTCGGCCCCAACGGCGCCGGCAAGACCACCTGCTTCTACATGGTGACCGGGCTGGTGAAGGCCGATCGCGGCCGCATCGAGCTGGACGGCCACGACATCACCCCCATGCCCATGTATCGCCGCGCCCGGCTCGGCGTCGGCTACCTGCCGCAGGAGGCCTCCATCTTCCGGGGCCTCTCGGTGGAGGACAACATCATGGGCGTGCTGGAGGTGACCGAGCCCAACCGCGCCCGCCGCCGGGAGGAGACCGAAGCCCTCCTTGAGGAATTCAAGATCACCCACGTGCGCAAGTCGCCCTCCATCGCGCTTTCGGGCGGCGAGCGGCGGCGCCTCGAGATCGCCCGCGCGCTGGCGAGCCAGCCCTCGTTCATGCTGCTGGACGAGCCCTTCGCCGGCATCGACCCCATCGCCGTGGGCGACATCCAGGCGCTGGTGCGCCACCTCACCTCCCGCGGCATCGGCGTGCTCATCACCGACCACAATGTGCGCGAGACCCTGGGCCTCATTGACCGCGCCTACATCATCCATTCCGGCTCGGTGCTGATGGAGGGCGACCCCGAATCCATCGTCTCCAGTCCCGAGGTGCGGCGGCTGTATCTCGGCGAGGAGTTCCGGCTATGAGCGCCACCTCGCCCCGAATTTCGCTCGCCCGACCCGTTCCCTGCCGGCGGAGGTTGCCGCCATGGTGTTGAGCCCCAAGCTGGAATTCCGCCAGAGCCAGTCCCTGGTGATGACGCCGCAGCTGATGCAGGCCATCAAGCTGCTGCAGCTCTCCAACATGGAGCTGGTCGCCTACGTGGAGGCGGAGCTGGAGCGCAATCCGCTGCTGGAGCGCATCACCGAGGGCGAGGGCGCAGCCGACGCCGCCAGCGGCGAGACCCCCTCCGAGACCGCCCAGCGGGATGACGCTCCCGCCCCCGAGCCCGAGGCCGCCGTTTCCGGCGACTGGATGGAAGGCAACATGGAGCCCAGCCGGGCGGCCATGGAAACCCGCCTCGACACCGATCTCGGCAACGTCTTCCCGGACGACGCCCCCGCCGACCGCGGCGCCTCCGGCGGCGGCTCCACCGGCCAGAGCCCCTCCACCGGCGAATGGGGCGGCGGCGAGCGCGGCGAGGACTACAATCCGGAAGCCTTCCTCACCGCCGAGATGACCCTGGCCGACCACCTGGAAGCGCAGCTGGCCGTGGCGGTGAGCGATCCGGCGCGGCGGCTCATCGGCGTCAATGTCATCGGCCTCATCGACGAGGCCGGCTATTTCACCGGCGATCTCGACCAGCTGGCCGAACAGCTCGGCGTGTCGCGCGCCGATGTGGAGGCCATGCTGAAGCTCATCCAGACCTTCGAGCCGTCTGGGGTGGGTGCGCGCAACCTTGCCGAATGCCTCGCCATCCAGCTCAGGGAGCGCGACCGGTTCGACCCCGCCATGCAGGCGCTGGTGGCGAACCTGGAGCTTTTGGCCCGGCACGACCGCAATGCGCTCAAGCGCGTCTGCGCCGTGGACAACGAGGACCTGGCCGACATGATCGGCGAGATCCGCCGGCTCGATCCCAAGCCCGGCCTCGCCTTCGGCACCGGCGTGGTCCATCCGCTGGTGCCCGATGTCTATGTGCGCCCCGGCACCGACGGCACCTGGCTGGTGGAGCTGAATTCCGAGACCCTGCCCCGGGTGCTGGTGAACCAGACCTATCATGCCACCGTGGCCAAGGTGGCGCGCTCGGCCGAGGACAAGAGCTTCCTCGCCGAGTGCCTGCAGAGCGCCAGTTGGCTGACGCGCTCCCTCGACCAGCGGGCGCGCACCATCCTGAAGGTGGCGAGCGAGATCGTGCGCCAGCAGGACGCCTTCCTGCTGCACGGCGTGCGCTATCTGCGGCCGCTGAACCTGCGCACGGTGGCGGACGCCATCGGCATGCACGAATCCACCGTCTCGCGGGTGACATCCAACAAATACATCTCCACCCCCCGCGGCGTGGTGGAGATGAAGTTCTTCTTCTCCTCCGCCATTTCCGCCTCCGGCGGCGGCGAGGCCCATTCGGCCGAGGCGGTGCGCCACCGCATCAAGCTGCTCATCGAGGCCGAAAGCGCGGACGATGTGCTCTCCGACGACACATTGGTGCAGAAGCTGAAGGAAGCCGGCATCGACATCGCCCGGCGCACGGTGGCCAAGTATCGGGAGGGCATGAACATCCCCTCCTCGGTCCAACGCCGCCGCGAGAAAATGGCCCTGCGCAGCGAGGCCAGCTGAAGAGAGGGGGCGAGGTCCGCCGGAGCGGAACCTCGACCCTGTAGCGCCGCTTCCCGGACCAGCGACGGTGCAGCCGGAGCGCCGAGCCGGGATCCAGCGCAACACTCCCGCGCAAAGACTCCTCCGCGCAAAGACTCCTGCACAGCAGGCAATACCAATGTCCTGAATCAAGGTCCGGAAGCGCACCCGCTGCGGAGGCGTGCGCTCGGCCCCGGCTCTCCGTCCGCCCATGGCGACCGTCAGCCGGGGCACAGGCGCCGTCTCAGGCGAGGCTGAGCTTCACGTCGATGTTGTTGCGGGTGGCGTTGGAATAGGGGCACACCTGATGCGCCTTGGCGATCAGCTCCTCGCCCGCCGCGCGGTCCACGCCCGGCAAGGACACCTCAAGCGCGATCTCCAGGCCGAAACCGCCTTCCGAGCGCGGGCCGATGCCCACGGTGGAGGTGACGGTGGCGTCGGCGGGCACCTTCGCGCTGCCGCCCTGGGAGGCCACGAACTTCATGGCGCCGAGGAAGCAGGCCGCATAGCCGGTGGCGAACAGCTGCTCGGGATTGACCCCAGGACCGCCGGCGCCACCCAGCTCCTTGGGGGTGGAGAGTGCCACATCCACCGCCCCGTCGAGGGTGGCGGAATGGCCGTCGCGGCCACCGGTGGCGCGGGCGGAGGTGCTGTAGAGAACATTCACGGGCATGGGAGGGCTCCTTGCGGGATGTCGCGGCGATATTTAGTCGACACGATTAATTCGTGTACGATATTTCTAGCCACACCGAACCGGTGTGTCAAGCGGTTGCGATTATATCGTGCACGAATTATATTCCGGCCAGTGACCTAAGGTCGTTGCCATGCCCCAAGACACCGCAAAGCCAAAC
>NZ_JAIVFO010000222.1 GCF_029991245.1 Xanthobacter autotrophicus | reverse complement strand
CCAGAACCGCCACCCGTGCCCCCGCCTCGGCAAGCCGCAGCGCCGCCGACAGCCCCGCATATCCCGCTCCCACCACGGCCACGTCGGCCCGGTGGGTGCCCGAGAGCTGCGCCAGCGCCGGGGCCGGCGGGGCGGTGACCACCCACAGGCCGTGGGAACGCGGGGCGATCGGCATGGGGCACCCTTTCGCTGAAGCCTGCACCGGACCCTTTTGGCCGGGCCAGTGATTCCCTCTCGAAAGGGAGGATAGGGACGGTTTTGCCGATCCGAAGACCATGTCTTGCGATCGAAATGCGCTCTTGCGCCGCAAACGTCCCGGATCACGCCGCAACCGGCCCCTGCTGCACCGCAGGATCACGAAAATTTAAGCCTTGCCGGGTTAAGTCGAAGCACGATTTTGTGTTTTCGGGTCCCTTTTGGTATGAGGGACCCCCAGTTATGGTTTTTCGGAGCTGCGTGATGGCAAGTCCGCGCGTCTATGTTTACCAGTTCGCCTCCGGCGCCCAGTGGGCCGCCGGGGACAGCGTGGAGACCTATCTCCGCCGGCTTCTCGATGTGGATTTCGCCCAGGCGCTCCGTGCGGACCGGCTTGCTGCCGTGACCGCCTTCCTCGACGAAGCCTTCCAGCTCGCCCACACCATCGGCTGGACCGGCGGCGCCCGCGAGCTGCCGCAGATGTTCTCCCTGCCCGGCATGCCGGCGGAAGAGGCCATCCACATGATCGCCTGGGAGCAGGAAGACGGCGTGGCCTACATCGCCTCGCCCTATCCCCTGCCGTGGCTCGACGCCAAGGCCTCGCGCACCACTGATTCCGAGCGCGCCGTGCCGGCCGAGGACGTTCATCCCGTGCCGCCCGCCGCCCGTCCGGCGCCGCAGCCCCCGCTGGAAGTGATCTCCGCGCGCGCCGAGGAAGCGGTGGAGGAAGCCCTCGACCCCTTCTCCGAATATGTGCGCCGGGAAGAGGCCGCCCGCCTGACCCGCGAGCCCACCCCCCTCTCCACCGACGACCGGGACAACGCCCGCCGCTTCTTCTGAGCAGCCGGACCACCGTTTCGATGCGCGCCCACTGCGGGCGCGCATTCGTTTTTTGGGGCCACGAAAGATATGGCGGTATCATAAAGCCGCCATGCGCCTTGCTCCGGCCGCACGCCTTGGCTAGGGAAACGGACGCGCCGGACCATCCCGGTGCAAAGGCATGCCTCATGGGTGAGTCGAAGCACTTGGGTGTGTCGAAGCACTTGCCGTCCGGCGCTGCGCGTCGCACCTTCGCCAGGCTGCCCTCCTCAACCGAAACTCGGCCCGGCAGCAGTCCGGGTGCGGAGACCTGACATTGCGGTCGTTGCTCGCTCGCGTCATCGCTCTGCCCGTTGGGGCTTCTTTGGCGTTTCTCGGGGCGCTCCTCTTGGCGCTGACGCTGCCCGCCGGCAGCGCGCAGGCGATGGAGGCCATCGCCCTGCGCCTCGACGCCAAGGTGGTGGACCTGTTGCCCGCCGTGCAGCGCGAGACCACCGAGGACGGCCGCTTCCAGATCTCCACCGCGCCCGATACGGAAGGCGTGGTCCGGCGCATCGAGGTCCCCACCTCCGACGGGCGCAGCCACGGCGACTGGATCGCCTTCGCCCTCACCAACAACACCGACGAGCAGGTGGACCGCCTCATCGTCGCCCCGCACTACCGCATGTCCGGCTCCGGCCTGTTCTGGCCTGATCTCGGCAACCGGCGGATCACCTCGCTCACACCGAGCCAGGGCTTCAAGCCGGAGCGGCAGACCGCGCCCGACGCGGACGTGTTCCTGATCACGCTGGACCCGGGCTCCACCGTCACCTTCGTGGCCGAGCTGGGCAGCCCCACCCTGCCCCAGCTCTATCTGTGGGAGCCGGACGCCTACAAGGACCGGGTGAACGCCTTCACCCTCTACCACGGCATCGTCATCGGCATCGCCGGCCTGCTGGCGCTCTTCCTCACCATCCTGTTCGTGGTGAAGGGATCGGTGATGTTCCCGGCGGCGGCGGCGCTGGCCTGGGCGGTGCTGGGCTATATCGGCCTCGATTTCGCCTTCTGGTCGAAGGTGTTCGGCCTCTCGCCCATCGCCGAGCAGTTCTGGCGCGCATCGGGCGAGGCGATCCTCACCGGCACGCTGCTGGTGTTCCTGTTCGCCTATCTCAACCTCAATCGCTGGCATGTGCGCTACGTGCACGTGGCCGCCGGCTGGCTCACCTTCCTCGCCGCGCTGGTGGTGGTGGCCCTGCTCGACGCCCCGGTGGCGGCGGGCATCGCCCGCCTGTCCTTGCTGGCGGTGGCGGTGGCCGGGCTCGGCGTCATCATCTGGCTCAGCCAGCACGGTTACGACCGGGCGGTGCTCATCATCCCCACCTGGTCGCTGCTGGTGGTGTGGGTGCTCATGGCCGGGCTCACGGTGGCCGGCTTCGTCACCAACGATCTCGCCGCCCCCGCCCTCTCCGGCGGCCTGGTGCTGATCGTCATGCTCATCGGCTTCACGGTGATGCAGCACGCCTTCGCCGGCATCGGCGGCATCCAGGGCTCCACCTCCGAGCTGGAGCGCCGGGCGCTGGCGCTGGCCGGCTCCGGCCTCATCGTGTGGGACTGGGATGTGGACACCGACCGCATCTACACCTCCCCCGAAGCCGAGGAAGCCCTCGGCCTCAAGCGCCATTCGCTGGAGACCGAGGCCGCCGGCTGGCTGGAGGTGCTGCACCCCGCCGACCGCGACCGCTTCCGCGCCACGCTGGACGGCATCATCGACCAGCGGCGCGGGCGCATCGACCAGGACTTCCGGCTGCGCGCCATCGACGGCCACTACCTCACCTTCAACCTGAAGGCCCGCCCGGTGGTGGGCGCCGACGGCGAGGTGGTGCGCTGCGTGGGCACCCTCATGGACGTGACCGGCGAGCGCATCGCCGCCGAGCGCCTGCTGCACGACGCGGTGCGTGACAACCTCACCGGCCTGCCCAACCGGGAATTGTTCCTCGACCGCCTCAGCCAGTCCCTCACCATGGCCCGCCTCGACGACAAGGTGAAGCCGACGGTGATGGTCATCGACCTCGACCGCTTCAAGCAGGTCAACGTGCAGGTGGGCATGGCGGTGGCCGATTCCATCCTGCTCACGGTGGCCCGCCGCCTGATGCGCCTGCTGAAGCCGCAGGACACGCTGGCGCGCATCTCCGGCGACCAGTTCGGCATGATCCTCATGTCGGAGCGCGACGCCGAGCGCATCACCACTTTCGCCGACACCCTGCGCCGCTCCCTGCGCGCGCCCATCGCCTTCGCCGACCGGGAAGTGTTCGTCACCGCCTCCATCGGGCTGGTGCTGGCGGGGCCCGACCAGTCGAAGCGCGAGGAGGTGCTGAAGGACGCCGAGCTGGCCATGTATTATGCCAAGCGCATCGGCGGCGACCGCATCGAGGTATTCCGCCCGGCCATGCGCCAGCAGAAGATCGACCGGGTGGTGCTGGAAGGCGAGCTGCGCGAGGCCCTGGCGAAGAACCAGATCTCGGTGCGCTACCAGCCCATCGTGCGCCTGGGCGACCGGGCCATCGGCGGGTTCGAGGCCTATATGCGCTGGAACCATCCGCGCCTCGGCGAGCTGGCGGCCTCCGAATTCCTGCTGCTGGCGGAGGAGACCGGGCTCATCCTGGACCTCGGCCTGTTCGTGCTCGACGCCGCGGCGCGCCAGCTCGGCCAGTGGCAGCGCACGCTGCGGGTGGACCCGCCCTTGTTCATGCATGTGAACGTCTCGTCCCGCCAGCTGCTGCGGCACGACCTGATCCAGGACCTGAAATCCGTGCTCGCCCGCAACGCGGTGGCGCCCGGATCGCTCAAGCTGGAGGTCACCGAGAGCCTGGTGATGGAGAATCCCGAATATGCCGCCGTGGTGCTCGGCCGCATGCGGGAGCTGGGCGCGGGGCTTTGCCTCGACGATTTCGGCACCGGCTATTCCGCCCTCTCCTATCTCCAGCGCTTCCCCTTCGACAGCGTGAAGATCGATCCGCGCTTCGTGCGCGACACCGCCAAGGGCGCCGCCCGCGCGGCCCGTCCGGTGATCGTGGGCGCCATGATCGATCTTGCCCACGACCTCGGCATGGACGTCATGGCGGAGGGCCTGGAGAAGGAGACCGAAGCCGGCGAGATGGCGCGCTTCGGCTGCGAATATGGCCAGGGCGTCGTCTTCGGGGAACCCCTCACCGCCGAGGAGTGCCGCAGCCTCATCGAGCCGGCGCCGGTGGAGACGCGCAAGAAGCGCTCGACCGCCGCCGAATAGGCGCGGGACGAGCCGCCCGGCTTCGGGCACGCTGCTACTTCGACCAGGAACACCGTGGAACCCTCTCCCGCAAGCGAGAGCTCAGCGAAAGTCACGCATGGTCGGTGTCGGAAGCCGGTTCCCCCTCTCCCCTTGCGGGAGAGGGCCGGGGTGAGGGGTGTGCTAGGGTTCTGAGCAGACAGGTATTTTCAGGCACCGCCCCCCCTCACCCCCAAAC
>NZ_JAIVFO010000221.1 GCF_029991245.1 Xanthobacter autotrophicus | reverse complement strand
CGCCGGGGGCGGGGCACACCATGAAGCTGCTCAACAACTTCCTGTCGCTGGGCTACGGCGCCATCTATGCGGAGGCGCTGGCGCTGGCCGCCAAGGCGGGGGTGACGCCGCAGGTGTTCGACGCGGTGATCCGCGGCGGGCGCATGGATTGCGGCTTCTACCGCACCTTCATGGGCTATGCGCTGGACGGCGACGTGAACGCCCACCGCTTCACCATCACCAATGCCCACAAGGACATGCGCTACGTGACCAACCTCGCCACCAACACCGGCGCAGCGGCCTTCATCAGCGCCACGGTGAAGAACCTCTACGCCACCGCCGAAGGGCTGGGGAACGGCGAGAAGAACGTGCCGCTGCTGGTGGATGTGGTCGGGCAGATGAACGGGGTGAAAAAGGGCTGATCCAGCCCCGGAGCACGTGACGATCCGGCTTGATCGGTCGGTACGTGCTCCGGCGGGCTGTGTGGGCATGCGGCAGAACGGCTGATCGGGGCTCAGCCGTTCTTGATCTTCAACCCGTCTTCGTAGGACACTTCCTTGTAGTCCGAGGGCGAAGAATACTTCAGGCCCACATCGGCCAGCGCATCGAGCTTGGCGGCCGTGTCGTACTTCTTGAGCTTGACCTTGTCCACGTAGAACGTATCGATCAGTTCATTGTAGACCGAAGTCCCATCGATGAAGATCGCGAAGATCTTCACATCGCCGAACTGGATCGACAGGCGATTGCCCTGCGGCAGGTCGGCGATATAGATGAGATACTTGCCGTCCGCGTTGAAGGCCGCGCCGAAGGTCTCGACCAGCTTGGGCAGGCTTTCGAATTCGGCGATGGAGCCGGCGAGGAAGCCGATGGCCGGCTGGCCGGCTTCGGACACGGCGAAGACCTCCTTCAGGACGGTCTCGGAGTCGTCATAGGAGATTTCGCCGCGGAAGCCGAAGCGGCCGGCCACATGGGTGTCGGCGTTCAGGCTGGGCTTCAGCAGCCGGCCTTCGGTTTCAAGCTTGGCAAACGGCGTGTCTGCAATGGCAGTCATAAGGGATGGTCCTTTGTGGAGGTCTGGTGTGGAGGTCGTGGTGGGCTTGCCTTCGGTGCGCTCGCCCGCATCGGCAGATGCCTGCCGCGCGAACCGCACCGTCGCGGTCTGCCGCGCCCAAAGGGCGCGACCTCTGGTCGGCGGGCCGTGCGGCCCGCGTCAATCGCCCGTGATCAGGACCTCGGGGACCTCGTTGGGGTCCTCAATGTCTAGTCCGTCTTCTTCAGCCAGTTCGACATCCACCAGGCACACGTCGCCGTCGTCGATGACCAGCTTGATGGGCGTCAGCGCCTTGCCCTGGCAGGGGCCGATGAAGCAATGCCCGGTGTCGAAATCGAACTTCGCCCCGTGCCGGGCGCATGCCAGGAAGTTGCCCTCCCGGTCGAGAAACTCCCCCGGCACCAGGTCCAGGCGCGTGCCCTCGTGGGGGCAGGCATTTTCGTAGCCGTAGTAGTTCTTGGACTGGCGCGCGATGAGGATGGGCCACCTTTTGACGGCGCCGGTCTCGTCCAGCCGCGCGAGCACGAAGCCGCGCGCGTCGCCGTCATCGACCTCATAGGTGGCACATACGGCGAAAAGCTCACTCATGGACCGCGCCTTCCCCGGACATGCAAGGCGCTCCCCTTGGCGGGAAGCGGACATGGACCAGGTACAAGCAAGATCGGCGCCACGGGGGATTGTCGGGTTTCAGCGGGGAGGGGGCTCCCCTCATCGATCGGGGACAGGGCAGGGCGCGACTTGACGTTACACAAATACCAGGGCTTCCCATGCCGCCGGGCGCTTTCGCGGTTGCGCATGTCGGCGCGCTCCGGGGAAACGGGTCAACGGGAGGCTTTATGATGCCAGCCGAACCGAAGGACGATTGTTAAGCATCGACCTCGCGCCCATCTACCTGCCCTTCATGGCAAACGCCTCCCACGAGCATATCTACGGCCGTATCGTGAAGCAGATCGACGCCGCGTCCGATCGGGAATGGATGAACGTGGCTCAGCAATACGGCGCCACGAACTGCCGCCCCCCGTCGTGGAGTTGACGACGAACTAGCTGCCGCGCAAATCTAAACTCGCGTAGCTCATCGATTCTATCGGCGCGCGAACCCCGTTCCCGACAGGATGACAAAAAAATGGCGAAAATAATAAGCATATTCAACAACAAGGGCGGCGTCGGTAAAACTACTTACATGTACCACGTCGCGCATTTGTTGGCGGAGCGCGGTAAAAAAATTTTGACAGTGGACTGCGATAGCCAGTGCAATTTGACGGCATACAGCCTGTCCGATGCGGAAATACGTAGAGCTTGGACACCTGACGGGAATAGCATATTTCGAAACGTAGAGCCTGTATACCAAACAATTGGCGATATACGAAAAAGGGCCCCCTCGAAGGTAATACATGCAAAAGGGGATCTATATATCGTACCAGGCGACCTTAGATTAAGCAATTTTGAGGATCGCTTGGGAGATACGTGGAATTCTGCGAAAGGAGGAAGCGAGCCAGATATTCGCGCGCAATCTGCAATACATCGATATATTCAATGGGCCGCTGAAAAAATTGATGCAAATTTGGTATTGATTGATCTAGGCCCTAATCTTGGAGCACTGAACAGAGCCGTCCTGGCCTCATCTGACTATTTTATAACACCAGTTGCTCCGGATTTATTTTCAATTCAAGGCACAGAGAACCTCGGTAACAAACTCGTTTCGTGGCGATCAGAATGGGATCAAGTAAACAAAAGCTGGAATGACAATATAAGCTCGAAAGATATGGATCTATCCATTCCTTCGGGAGCCCCCACATACCTTGGATACGTCATACAACAACATAATATTCGGTCAAATCCGACCGGAATGACAGCGGGCTGGCAAATATATGGAAATCAACTAGTTCCAGCGATTATGACAAACATAGTCGACAAGCTAATTCCGTTAAATCAGGTGATCGAATGGGAGGATCGAGATTATAAATTAGGACAAATTCCAAATTTACACAGCTTGGTACCATACTCTATGGATGCGCGAAAGCCAATATTCTACTGCAACGGGTCAGACGGATTAAAGGGAGCGCACATTACCAAAGCCAAAAATACAAGCAAACATTTCACGGACATTGTCGATGTTCTGGAGCGGGTTTTAGATCCCGATTTTTAAATCGGAATCAGCACGAATACTCTCGGATTCCGACCTAAGTTTGTGGAAAAAATGCCGTCATGACCGACGATTAGCGCAAATAGACCGGTGAGCACGCCTCCCGGCAAATTATCAAGCAGACGCTTTCACGACCTAATCCGCCTCCCCTTCACCCCGCCTTAACCCCTGCCGGCCACACTCCTGCCTGTTCGTAAGCGTTGCGTAGGGTTGCGTCATGCGTAGTGTGGCCAAGGGGGCAGCCGGACGGACGGCGCGCCAGTTGGGCGTTTGTCCGGAGTATGCCGAGCCTGCCCCCTTGGCGGCCAACCGGGTCGTCGAGCCGGTGCTTTCGGCACCCCGTGCCCCGCGCGCGGCATCGTCCGTGAAGCGGATGCGCGAAGCGGCCGGCGCCGCGCCGGGCGAGTTGCCCCTCAACCAGATCCTCCTCGGCGACAGCATCCAGATGATGGCCGGCTTGCCCGCCGGCAGCGTCGACCTCGTGTTCGCCGATCCGCCCTACAATCTCCAGCTCGGCGGCGAGCTGAAACGGCCCGACGAGAGCCTCGTCGATGCCGTCGACGACGACTGGGACCGCTTCGACAGCTTCGCCACCTATGATGCCTTCACCCGCGCCTGGCTTCTGGCCGCGCGGCGGGCGCTGAAGCCCAACGGCACCCTGTTCGTCATCGGCTCCTATCACAACATCTTCCGCGTCGGCGCCATGATGCAGGACCTGGGCTTCTGGATCCTCAACGACATCGTGTGGCGCAAGGCGAACCCCATGCCCAACTTCCGGGGCCGGCGCTTCACCAATGCCCACGAGACCCTGATCTGGGCCGCCCGCAGCGCCGATGCCAAATACACCTTCAATTACGAGGCGCTGAAAGCCGGCAACGACGACGTGCAGATGCGCTCGGACTGGCTGTTTCCCCTGTGCACCGGACAAGAGCGGCTGAAGGATGGGGCGGGCAGGAAGCTCCACCCCACCCAGAAGCCCGAGGCCCTGCTCGCCCGCGTCCTGCTCTCGGCCACCAAGCCCGGCGATGTGGTGCTCGACCCCTTCTTCGGCTCCGGCACCACCGGCGCCGTGGCGAGGCGCCTGCGCCGCTCCTTCATCGGCATCGAGCGGGAAGAGGCTTATGCTGAGGCCGCCCGCGCCCGCATCGATGCGGTGGAGCCGCTGCCGGAAGATGCCCTGATCGCCCCGCCCAGCGCGCGGGAAGCGCCGCGTGTCGCCTTCTCGGTGCTGGTGGAGCGCGGGCTGGTGACGCCCGGCGCCGAACTCACCGACGCCAAGGGCCGCTTCCGCGCCGTGGTGCGGGCGGATGGCACCCTTTCCCTGGCCGGCGGGCAGAATGTGGGCTCCATCCACCGCGTCGGTGCGCTGGCGCAGGGGGCGGAAGCCTGCAACGGCTGGACCTTCTGGCACGTGGAAGAGGAAGGCCGCCGCCACCCCATCGACATGCTGCGCGCGCGCCTTAGGGCCGAGATGGGCATCGCGGCGGAATAGACGAAGGCACGCGAAAGCCTCTTCGTCCCCCTCACCCCCAAGCC
>NZ_JAIVFO010000220.1 GCF_029991245.1 Xanthobacter autotrophicus | reverse complement strand
GGCGTGGTCTGGGCCATGGTGTTCAAGCCTCTGTGGAAATGAGGTAAAATGGGAGCGCCGGTCAGGCGCCGATATCCTTGGCGGCCTTGCGCTTGTGGGCGGCGAGGGCCATCAGGCGCCGGTCGCGCCACACTTGCCGCTCGGCCAGCCCCTCTTCGGGCAGGCGGGCGCGGCGCTCGGCCAGCACGGTTTCCAGCACCGGCCCGGCCCAGTCCACGCGGCGCCACTGGTCGGGCGAGATGCGCTCGTAGATCTGCTGGTAGCGCGCCACATAGTCGGCGACGCCGCCCGGCGCATTGAGGTCGATGGTCTCGAACGGCCCCATGAAGGACCAGCGCAGTGCCAGGCCCTCGCGGATGCCAATGTCCACGTCCTCGACGCTGGCATAGCCGTCCGCCACCAGGCGGAACGCCTCTTCCAGCAATGCCCCCTGCATGCGGTTCATGACGAAGCCGTCCAGCTCCTTCTTCATCACGATGGGCGACTGGCCCGCCGCACGCATGAGGTCCGCCGCGCGGGTCATGGCGTCGGCGCTGGTCCAGGGCGCGGGCACCACCTCCACCGCGGGGATGAGATAGGGCGGGTTGATGGGATGGCACACGCACACCCGCTCCCGGCCCTTCAGATGCTTGGAGAACAAAGACGGCAGGAGCGCCGAGGTGGAGGAGGCGAGCACCGTGTCGGGGCCGGCGAGGGAGTCGAGTTCCTCATAGAGGTACTTCTTGATGGCGAGGTCTTCCGGCGCGTTCTCCTGGGCATGGGCGGCGCCATCCAGCGCCTGCGCGTAGGAGGTGGTGGCCGACAGCCGCGCCCGCACGGCCTGCGGGGAGGCGCCGTTCAGCAGGTCGTTGTCGGCGAGGTCCGGCAGCACGCCCTCGATATAGGCCAGCGCCGCCTCGGGGGCGCCCTGCGCGTGGTCGGCCAGCGCCACGTCGAACCCGGCGCGGGCAAAGGTGATGGCCCAGGCGCGGCCGATGAAGCCGGAGCCGATGATGGCGATCTTGGTCATGGAAGCCTCTTCAGGTCGAAAGAGCCCGTGCCCCGGACCCGCGACACCGCAGGTGGAGCGCCGATCCGGGGCCCAGGGGAAAAGGTCGGCGAAGCCGGCGATGCCCGCCGCCGGCTTCGCGGGAGCCGCCTTCGGCGGTTCCTTGCGCTGGGCCCCGGCTCTCCTTCCGCGGACGCTGCAGTCGGCCGGGGCACGATGTGCCCGTCCCTCACAGCCACAGCACCTGCCGCCTCAAATCGAGGTCGCGGGCCAGCGGCCGGGCGGGGCCTTCGTGCATCACCTGCCCGCGCTCCAGCACCACGGCCCGGTCGGCGAGGTTCAGCACCACGTCGAGATGGTGATCGACGATGACGAGGGTCAGGCTCCGGCGCAGCCGGTCGAACGCATCGAACAGCTCTTCCGTCACCGCCGGGGACAGGCCCTCGAACGGCTCGTCCAGCAGCAGCACGCGGGTGTCGCCCATGAGGGCGCGGGCCACCGCCACCATCTGCTGCTCGCCGCCGGAGAGCAGGTCCGCCGCCGTGTCGAGGCGCACCTTGAGGCGGGGGAACAGCTCCAGCACCTCTTCTTCGGAAAAGTGCCTGCCCGCCCCGGTGATGCGCTTCAGCCGGCCGAGTTCCAGGTTGTGGCGCACGCTCATGCCATGGAACAGGGCGCGGCCCTGCGGCACGTAGCCGACGCCGCGCCGGGCGATGGTGGCCGAGGACAGCCCGGCCAGCTCATCCCCCGCCAGCACGATGGAGCCGGCGGCCGGCTTCACGATGCCGGTGATGGTCTTGAGCAGGGTGGACTTGCCGGCGCCGTTGCGGCCGAGCAGGGCGAGGATCTCGCCCTCCTTGGCCTCCAGCGACACGTCGGTGAGGATGCGGCTCTTGCCGTAGAAGGCATCCACCTTGGATAGCGTGAGCATGGGCGTGTCGGTGGCGGCGGACTGAAGGTCCCGCGACGCCAGCGCCGCCGAGCCCGAGCCGATATAGACCTCCTGCACCTTCTTGTTGGACCGCGCGTCCTCCACCGTGCCGTCCACCAGCACGGCGCCATCGGCCATGACGGTGACGGCATCCGCCAGCTCGAACACCCGGTCGATGTCGTGCTCCACCAGCAGCACCGGCACTTGCGCAGAGATCTGCTTGATGAGGTTGGACACCCGCGTGCGTTCGGCGGCGGCAAGGCCGGCCAAAGGCTCGTCCAGCAGCAGCACCCGCGGGCGGGAGGTGAGGGCGAGCCCCATGTCGAGCAGCCGCTGGCCGCCGTAGGAGAGGGCGCCGGCCTCCGCCTTCTCCATGCCGGCGACGCCGAGGAAATCCATCATCTCCCGGGTCTCGGCAGCGATCTCGGGAATGGCCGCGGCGTCCCGCCAGGGATCGAGCCGGCTCTTGTGGGTGGCCTGCACGCCGAGGCGCAGGTTTTCCTCCACGCTCAGCGTGGGGAAGAGATTGGTGATCTGGAACGAGCGCGACAGGCCCTTCATGCACACGGCGTTGGGCGGCAGCCCGTCGATGCGCTCGCCGGCGAGGCGGATCTCGCCTGCCTGCGGGGCGAACATGCCGGAGATGAGGTTGAACGCCGTGGTCTTGCCCGCGCCGTTCGGCCCGATGAGGGCGTGGAGCGTGCGGTCCTTCACTGCCACCGCGCCCTCGCGCACCGCCTTGATGCCGCCGAAGCTGCGGACCAGGCCCTTGGCCTCCAGCACCGGCTCCGGCCGGTCCCAGCGCGGGCGGGCGGTGAGGCCGGCAGGCAGGGCACCCACCTGCGCCCCGGTGCGCTGGCCCATGGCGGCGGCTTCCTCGCTCTTTTTGCGCAGGGGGGCGACCAGGCGACCCGCCACCCCCACGAGGCCGGTGGGCGAGAACACGATGAAGGCCATGAACAGCAGGCCGAAGTAGAACAGCCAGTTCGGCGTCCACATGGACAGGAATTCGCGGAACAGCACGAAGAACAGCGCGCCCAGCGCCGGCCCGAGGAAGCTGCGCATGCCGCCGATGACCACCATGGCCAGAAGCTCGCCGGAGAATGCCACCGCGATGGGGTCCGCCGAGGCGAAGCGATGGTTGAAGGTCATGAGCGCGCCGGCCAGCGCCGCGACCCCCGCCGAGAGGGTGAAGCAGGCGATCTTGTAGGCCCGCGTGTCGTAGCCGATGAAGCGCGCGCGCTGTTCGTTCTCGCGGATCGCCACCAGCACCGAGCCCATGGGCGAGCGCACGAAGCGCTGCAACTTGAACACCACGACGAACATCACCACCGCGACGACCACGTAGAAGGCCGGCCCCGTCTCCAGGTCGAAGCCGAACAGCGTGCCCCGCCGCACCCCGCCGATGCCGTTCTCGCCGCCGGTCACGTCGGTCCAGCGGAAGGCGATGGAAAACAGCAGCGCGGTGAAGGCCAGCGTCAGCAGCGAGAAATAGACGCCGCGCCGGCGCAGCACCACGAAGCCGATGGGAATGGCGGCGAGCGCCACCAGCAGCGCCGCCGGCAGTGCCAGCACCACGCCCCATCCCGGCAGAAGGTGATGCTGGAGCAGGGCCGCCGCATAGGCGCCGAGGCCGAACCACGCGCCGTGGCCGAAGGAGACGAGGCCGGTGTAGCCGACGAGCAGGTTCAGCGCCATGCAGGCCATGGCGAGGAGCACCACGTCGCTGGCGGAGGTCAGCGTCAGGCCGATGGCGGACAGCACCGACGGCAGCACGATGAGGCTTGCCGCGGCGACCAGCAGATTGGCGTTGCGCGCGAGCATGGCGCCTCCTTTGCCCGTATGGGCGGACAGATCGGGGCGAAGGGAGGAGGTGGGGTGCTGGAGCATGGCCGCCTCACTCGAACCGCAGGATGCGCTCGCCGAACAGGCCGCGCGGCCTCAGCAGCAGCACCATGAGCATCAGCAGATACATGGAGGCCTCGGCCGCCGGCGGCACGAAATACACCGTGAGCCCGCGCACCAGCCCCACCAGCAGCCCCGCCAGCACCACCCCCCAGAACGAGCCGAGCCCGCCGATGACCACCACCACGAAAGCGGCGGTGAGGATTTCCGCGCCCATGGCCGGATGCACGCCGGAGATGGGCGCCAGCATGATGCCGGCAAGCCCCGCAAGGCCGATGCCGATGGCCGCCACCGCCGTGAGATAGGGTTTGAGCGAGATGCCGAGCGCGCCCACCATGTCCGGGTTCTGCACGCCGGCCCGCACCACGCGCCCGAAGGCGGTGCGCTGCAGCAGCAGCCACAGGCCGAGCACGGCGGCGGCGGCGACGGCGAGGATGGCGAGGCGGTAGCGCGAATAGATGAAATCGCCGACGAAGATCTGGCCCTTCAGGAAGTCCGGAATGGCGAAGGGGATGGGCGTCGCCCCGAAGGTCATGCGCAGCGCCTGCTCGATCACCATGGCAAGGCCGAAGGTGAGCAGCAGCGAGAGGATCGGATCGGCCCGGTAGAAGCGCGAGAACAGCAGGCGCTCGATGACCATGCCGATCACCGCCACCGACAACGGCGCCGCCACGAAGGCGGCGGGAAAGCCGAAGCGGTTGCCGATCTCCACGCCGATATAGGCGCCGATGGCATAGAAGCCGCCATGGGCGAGGTTCACGATGCCGCCCAGCGAGAAGATGAGCGAGAGGCCAAGCGCGATGAGCAGGTAGGCGACGCCCACCAGCAGGCCGTTGAGCAACTGCTCGATCAGGAAGACAAGTTCGAGGGGCATGGGGCGTTTACTCCACCTGAGGCGGACGGTGCATCTTCAGCGACCGGCGAAAGCCCTCTCCCGCTTGCGGGGGAGGGTCGGGAGGCGGCGGCGTCTCAGCCTGCGCGGCGCCCGCAATAGCGGCGCCGCCAACCCGCGCTGCGCGCGGGCCCCCTCC
>NZ_JAIVFO010000021.1 GCF_029991245.1 Xanthobacter autotrophicus | reverse complement strand
TCCGAGAGCCGGAACGGGTCGGGTGGTGGCCGTGCGCGGTGCCATCCGACCCGTTCCGGCTCTCGGAGCAGGGAGACCTTGCTCCTCCGGCGGCGGCGCCCGCGCAGGCAGATGCCGACGGATCTCAGTCCATGGTGATGCCGAAGCGGTCGGCCTGGCGGCGCACGAAGGCTTCCATGCGCTCGCGCCCGAGATCGGTGAGAACGACGATGATGCGCCGCCGGTCGCGGGCGTCTGGAGTGCGGGTCACGAGCCCGGCCGCCTCCAGGTCATCGATGCGGCGCAAGGCGGTGGTGGCGGGCGCGCCGGAGGCGATGCACAGGCTGCTGACGGAGATCGGCCGCTGGCTCGCCTCCGCCACCGCGAGATCGAGCATCATCTCCCAGGCCGGGTTGGAAAACAGGCCCGCCTGGAAGATGGCGTCGCGGTCGGCGCGGGCGGCCACGAGCACGCGCAGATACTGGACGCGCAGATATTGGGCGCGCAGGTCATCGGGCCGGGCCATGTGCCCCGTCGCTGCCGTCTTGTCCCCGGCAGCCTCGTCCTCCACCAGCGCGAAGGCGCGGGCGATGGCGTGGGCAACGTCTTCGGCGGCGAGCGGCTTCTGCAGGAAATCCACCGCCTGCAGCCGCAGCGCCCCGACGGCGCGGTCGAGGGAGGCGTGGCCAGTGATGACGATGGCCGCCATGGGATTCCTGCGCCGCTGCACCGAGAGCTTCTGCAACAACTCGATGCCATCGATGCGCGGCATCTGCAGGTCGGTGACGATGACCTTGAGGTCATCATTGCGCTGGACGAGATCAAGCGCCTCGACCGCGGTGCCGGCGGTCAGGGCGGCAATGCCCAGCATGCCGAGACCCTCCTGCAACTCCACCAGCATGTCCGGATCATCGTCCACCAGCAATACGCGAGGGGCCGCGCCCGTCTGGCCGTCCATCCTTTCCTCCGGTTTCAGGTCCCGTGCATGGCGTTGGCCGATTTCCACCAGCAGAGCAAGAATGCCACCCGTCCGCTGTCGCGGGGCCGCACCTTCGGCTGCGATTGAATTGTGTTCCCAATCCGATCCAATATGAACTGAATTCGCCTTGACGGCATGACGGCCTCATTGTGCAGTGCATTCCGGTCTCGCAGAGTTCAGGGCGGCTTTTCGATCCGATGGCGGCGTAATCGGGCCGGCAGGGTTGCCTCTCTCCGTCGCTCATACCGTTCAGGTCGGTTCAACCTGATGACGTCCGGCCATGCGCGCCGGAAATGGTCTTGAGCGGTGGCGCATGGACCAGCTTCTTGTCATCGATGACGAGCCCGAATACCTCGCCGAGCTGATCGAGGCGCTCGGCTTTCGCGGTCACGCCACCATTTCGGTCGGACGGGGCGCAGAGGCCATCGCGACGCTTCGGCGCGACCCCGCCATCCGTGTCGTCCTCACCGACATGCGCATGCCGGACATGGACGGCATCGCGCTGATCAAGGCTGTTCAAGACACCTTTCCCGGGCGCAAGATCAATTTCCTGATGATGACCGGCCACGCCGCCCCTGGCGATATGGCGCAGGCGCGCGCAGCCGGGGTGGTGCGGTGCTTTCCCAAGCCGCTGGCCTTCGAGGACCTGTGTGCGGCGCTGGCGGAACTGGATGGCGGCAGGGATGAAGGCGTCTGACACCCGCGGCGACGGCTTGCGGGGCCTCTTCGATCCCGTCACGCTGATGCTGGGCGGCCTCGTCGTCCTCGTGGGTGTCATCCCCTTTGTGGTTGCGCTCGTGCTGTACCAGCTGCACAGCAGCGCCGAGCGGGACGAGGCGGAAGCCAATGCCCGGCGCACCGCGACGCTGCTGATGCGCAGTTTCGAGCAGGCCATCGCGCCCGTCGACCTTCTGCTCTTGAATCTCGTCACTACCTATGATGCCTCCGCCACGCCGGTGCAGGTCCACGCGATGCTGCGCGGCCTGAGCCTTCCCCCGGCCGTGCTGCAGGTGAGCGTCACCGACAGGGCCGGCGCGTTGATCGCGAGCAGTCTGCCCACGGCGGGCATGGAGCAGAAAAACCTGTCGGGGCGCGACTACATGCGCGCCCACCTCGGCCGGGAGCAGGTTCACGCGGGCCTCGATATCAGCAAGCCGGTGCTGGGCCTTTTGTCAAAGAAATGGGGAATCCCGCTCAGCCGGCCGCTTGTCGATGCCTCCGGCCGGTTTGCGGGCGTGGCGGTGGCATCCTACGCCATCAGCGACTTCATCGACTTCTACAAGCAGCTTCGGACCGAGGACGGCATGCTGATCGCCCTCGTCGGCCGGGACGGCATCGTGCGGGCCCGGGCCGCCGAGAGCACCAGCTTCGGCGATGACGTGTCCGCGAGCCCGGCCTTCCAGGCCGCCCTCGCGCGCGGCGGGGCCACCTATGAAGAGGTGAGCGTCGTCGATGGCGTTGCGCGGGTGGGATATACCGTCGCGTCCGGGAAATACCCCATCCTGGTCACGGTGGCCTATTCGATGGCCCATGTGCAGCAACAGTCGAACGAGTTCCGCGCCGCCATCTGGAGCACCGCGCTGGGCCTTTCCATTGCGCTGCTCATCGTGGTTCTCCTGGGCGGGCGCTACCTGAACCTGCAGAAGCGGCTGAAGGCCAATGAAGTGCAGGCCCTGGCGCGCCAGCGCGAGGCGAACGTGCTCGAAGCCATCAGCCGCGTGCCGGGGGTCGCCGTCATGCATGTCACCGCCGCCGGCGCGAGCGAGGTGGGCACCGCCGCCGATCCCACCCTCTCCCCCCTGCTGCGCCGCTATCTCTCCGGCGGCCACTTCCGCGCCCTGGTCCGCGGGCTCAAGGAGCCGCAACTGCGCGACGAGCATCTGTCCGACGGCACCCGCGAACTGGAGGTGGAGATGGTGGTGGCACCGCTCCAGGGCATGGAGCGGGCCTCGCCGCCGGGGGAGGGGGACGACATGGTGGTCTTCGCCGTGGACCGCACCCAGCGGCGGATGGAGGAAAACAAGCTCTACCAGATGTCGAAGCTCGCCTCCCTCGGCGAGGTGGCGACGGGGCTCGCCCACGAGATCAACCAGCCGCTCGGCGTGATCCGGCTGGCGGCGTCCAACGCGCTGGCGGGCCTGAAGATGGGGCTGCCGGCGGAGCATCTTTCCGCCAAGCTCGACCGCATCATCCAGCAGACGGTGCGCATGAGCCGCATCATCGACCACATGCGCATCTTCGGCCGCACGAGCGAGGAGCAGCTTCAGCCCTCGCAGCCCATCCATGCGGTGGATGGCGCGCTGCAGGTGGTGGGCGCCCATTTCCGCCTGGACGAGATCGAGGTGACCACCTCGTCCGAGGCCGACCTGCCCGAAGTGCTCTGCCGCCAGGACCAGCTGGAGCAGGTGATCATCAACCTGTTCCAGAATGCGCGCGACGCCATCAACGAGCGCCGGGCCGCCCTGGGGGAGCACTGCGCCGGCCGCATCGCCGTGCGTGTCGCCCGCGAGGCGAGGGCGGGGGCGGGGGAGCAGGTGCTGATCGAGGTCGCCGACACTGGCGGCGGCATCCCCGAGGCGGTGGTGGACCGGATCTTCCAGCCGTTCTTCACCACCAAACCGCCGGGCAAGGGCACCGGCCTTGGCCTGTCGGTGAGCTTCGGCATCGTCCGCGACCACGGCGGCAGCCTCTCGGTCCGCAACGGGTCCGAGGGCGCCATCTTCAGCATCCGCCTTCCGTCCCGCGCCGCGAGCTGACGAACAGGCCGCGCCGCGAGCCGCAAAGGCTTCCGGCGCCGCGGCGGCCCATCAACACTTCGAGGTCATCTTGGGGGCCACCATCCTGGGGGTCATCTTGCCGGGCGCGATCACTCCGCGGCGGAGCGCATCTCGCTTCCGGCGGGGGCGGCGGCGCGGATGCCGAGGCGGGCGAACAGCGCCGCGTCCTTGTCCCGCTCCGGATTGCCGGTGGTCAAAAGCACGTCGCCGGTGAAGATGGAATTGGCCCCGGCGAGGAAGCACAGGGCCTGCATCTCGTCGCTCATGGCGTCCCGGCCGGCGGAGAGGCGCACGATGCTCTGCGGCATCAAGAGGCGCGCCAGCGCGATGAGGCGCACGAAGGCGATGGGGTCCGGCTTGTCGGCCTTGCCCATCACCGGGGTGCCCTCGATGGCGTTCCACATGTTCAGCGGCACGCTCTCGGGATGGGGATCGAGGGTGGCGAGCACCAGCAGCATGGCGATGCGGTCGTCCACGGTCTCGCCCATGCCGACGATGCCGCCGGTGCACAGGCGGATGCCGCCCGCCCGCACCGAGGCGAGGGTGTCGAGGCGGTCGTCCATGGTCCGGGTGGTGACGATCTCGGGATAGAAGGCGGGCGAGGTGTCGATGTTGTGGTTGTAATAGTCGAGGCCGGCGGCGCCGAGGCGCGTCACCTGATCGGGGGTGAGCATGCCCAGGGTCACGCAGGCTTCCAGGCCCATGGCCTTCACGCCCGAGATCATGGCGCAGACGGCGTCGAGGTCGCGATCCTTGGGGCTGCGCCAGGCGGCGCCCATGCAGAAGCGGGTGGCGCCGCCGTCTTTCGCCGCCTGCGCCTGCGACAGCACCTCCTCCACGCCCATGAGCTTGGTGGCCTTCAGGCCGGTCTCGTGGTGGGCGCTCTGGGAGCAGTAGCCGCAATCCTCCGCGCAGCCGCCGGTCTTGATGGAGAGCAGCGTCGCGGTTTCCACGGTGGTGGGGTCGAAATGGCGGCGGTGCACGCTCTGGGCGCGGAACAGCAACTCGGGGAAGGGCAGGTCGTAGAGCGCCCGGGCCTCGGCCTCGGTCCAGTCGGAGCGCAGCTGGCTCCCCTCCGCCGCGGGGGCGGTTCCGGTCCCGGTGCTCGTGGTCATGCGCTGCTCCTGAAGATGCCTCGATCTGGAGGCTAGGATTACGCCGCAACGCACATGCGGCGCAATCCTCCCCTGGTCGGTCCGTCAGGCGGCGGTCAGGAACGGTACCAGCACGCGGGTGAGCGCGGCAGGCTGCTCCACGCAGGGAATGTGGGAGGCATCCACGATCACCTCCAGCCGGGCACCGGGGATCGCCGCGGCCAGCGCCTCGGCAGAGGCGGGGGGTGTCGCCGGGTCCTGGTCGCCGACGATGACGAGGGTGGGCGCGGTGATGGTGGCCGCCGCCGCGCGCAGGTCGGCGTCGCGCACCGCCATGGCGCAGCCCAGATAGCCATCGAGCGTGGTGCGCGCCACCATGTTGGCGTAGCCGCGCATGAGCTGCGGCGCCTTCTCCCGGAACGGTGCGGTAAACCAGCGCCCCATCACCCCCGGCGCGATGGCGGCGAGGCCGTCGCGGCGGATGCCGGCGATGCGCTCGTCCCACACCGAGGCGGGGCCGATAAGGGCGGCGGTATCGCACAGCACCAGCTTGTTCACCCGCTCCGGCGCGGTCGCCGCCAGGTGCTGGGCCACCATGCCGCCGATGGAGAGGCCGCACGCATGGGCCTTTTCGATGCCGAGGGCATCCAGCAGCGCCAGCGCGTCGGCGGCGAGGAGGGGGATGGAATAGCCGGTGCCGTCCTCGGGCAGCGGCGTCGCATCGGTGAGGCCGTGGCCGCGCATGTCGTAGCGCAGCACCCGGAAGGCGGCCGCCAGGTCGGCCATCACCGGGTCCCACACATGGAAGCTGGTGCCGAGCGAATTTGCGAGCAGCAGCACCGGCGCGCTCTCGGGGCCTTCGAGGGCGTAGTGGGTGGTGATCTCTCCGGCGGCGATGAAGGGCATCCGGCGGTCTCCGGCTGGAAGGGGCGCCCGCCGCTCGGGCGGGGGCAAATCGGGGCGCAAAGGAAAGCCGCCCGGCCGCCCCGGCGCAAGGGGCCGGCCGTGCGACGCAATGGGCGGCCGGGGGCGCCCCCGGCCGCGCCTCGGGCTCAGCTGGCGCGGATCCCGATGCCGGCGCGCGCGTTCAGCGCCTCGAGGCTCAGGCCCGGCGGCAGCAGGCGCGCCACGAAGCCCTCGGGGGTGATGTCGATGACGCCGTGGTCGGTATAGACCCGGGAGACGCAGCCGAGGCCGGTGAGCGGGTAGGTGCAATGCGCCACCAGCTTGGATTCGCCCTTCTTGGTGAGCAGCTCCATCATCACGAACACGTTGCGGGCGCCCACCGCGAGGTCCATGGCGCCGCCCACGGCGGGGATGGCGTTGGGATCGTTGGTGGCCCAGTTGGCGAGGTCGCCGTTCACCGCCACCTGGAAGGCGCCGAGGATGGCGATGTCCAGATGCCCGCCGCGCATCATGGCGAACGACAGGCTGTGGTCGAAGAAGGCGCCGCCGTCCAGCAGCGTCACCGGCTGCTTGCCGGCGTTGATGAGGTCGTAGTCCACCTCGTTGGGCGAGGGCTTGGGGCCCATGCCGAGGATGCCGTTCTCGCTGTGGAGCAGGATTTCCTTGTCCTGCGGCAGGAAGTCCGCCACCAGTTCGGGCATGCCGATGCCGATGTTGACGATGGCGCCGTCCGGGATGTCGGCGGCGATGAGCTGCGCCATCTCGGCGCGCGTCCAGGGCTTGAAGGCGGTGGCGATTTCGCTCATTGGGCGGCTCCCGTGCCGATGGCCACCAGGCGGTCCACGAACACGCCGGGGGTGACGATGTCTTCCGGATCGAGCGCGCCGAGGGGGACGATGTCCTCCACCTGCGCCACGGTGATGGTGGCCGCGGTGGCCATGACCGGCCCGAAATTGCGCGCCGTCTTGCGGTAGGTGAGGTTGCCCCAGCGGTCGCCGCGGTGGGCCTTGATGAGGGCGAAGTCGGCCTTCAGCGGATATTCCAGCACATAGTTGCGCCCGTCGATCTGCCGCGTCTCCTTGCCGTTCGCGATGGGGGTGCCGTAGCCGGTGGGGGTGAAGAAGGCGCCGATGCCGGCGCCGCCGGCGCGGATGCGCTCCACCAGGTTGCCCTGGGGCACCAGTTCCAGCTCCAGCTTGCCCTCGCGATAGAGCTGGTCGAACACTTGAGAATCCGCCTGGCGCGGGAAGGAGCACACCACCTTCTTCACCAGCCCCGCCGCCAGCAGGGCGGCCAGCCCGGTGGTGCCGTTGCCGGCATTGTTGGAGATGATGGTGAGGTCCTTCGGCGCGCGGGCGATCACCGCCTCGATCAGCTCGTGGGGCATGCCGGCGCCGCCGAAGCCGCCCACCAGCAGGGTCGCCCCGTCGGGGATGTCGGCGACGCAGCTTTGCGTGTCGGGCCTGGTCTTGTCGATCATGGGCGCGCTCCTTCAGATCGCCGACGGGTGGCGCGCCAGCGCCGTCACTTTGATGTCCATGAAGGGGAAGAGCGGCAGGGAGGAGAGCAGGGTGTGCAGCTCGTCCACGCTCTCCACGTCGAAGATGGAGACGTTGGAATAGCGCCCGGCCACGCGCCACAGATGCACCCACTTGCCCTGCCGCTGCAGGTCCTGGGCATAGGACTTTTCCGCCGCCTTGATGGCGTCGGCCTTCTCGGCGGGGAAGTCGTGGGGGATCTTCACGGTCATCTCGACATGGAACAGCATGGCGGTGCGCTCTTCTTGAAGGAGGGAGGGGCGGGGGGTCACACCCGCTCGATGATGGTGGCGATGCCCTGGCCGACGCCGATGCACATGGTGCACAGGGCGTAGCGCCCGCCGGTGCGGTGGAGCTGGTAGAGCGCGGTGGTGATGAGCCGCGCTCCGGACATGCCCAAAGGATGGCCAAGCGCGATGGCGCCGCCGTTGGGGTTCACATGGGCGGCGTCATCCGGCAGGCCGAGGTCGGCGAGGACGGCGCAGGCCTGGGCGGCGAAGGCCTCGTTCAGCTCGATCACATCCATGTCGGAGAGGGTCAGGCCGGCCTTTTCCAGCACCTTGCGGGTGGCGGGGGCCGGGCCCATGCCCATGATGCGCGGCGGCACGCCGGCGGTGGCCATGGCGACCACGCGCCCGCGCGGGGTGAGGCCGTGCTTGTCCACCCCGGCGGCGGAAGCAAGCAGCAGGGCGGCGGCGCCATCATTGACGCCGGAGGCGTTGCCGGCGGTCACGGTGCCGTCCGGCTTCACCACGCCCTTGAGGCGCGCGAGGTCTTGCAGCGTAGTGTCGGGGCGCATGTGCTCGTCGCGGTCGAACAGCCGGGGGTCGCCCTTGCGCTGGGGGATGCTCACCGCCACGATCTCGTCGGCGAAACGGCCCGCCGCCCAGGCCTCGGCGGCGCGGCGCTGGCTCTCCAGCGCGAAGGCGTCCTGCCGGGCGCGGCTGATCTGGAAATCCTCCGCCACGTTCTCGGCGGTCTCGGGCATGGAATCCACCCCGTGCAGGGCCTTCATGGCCGGGTTCACGAAGCGCCAGCCGATGGTGGTGTCCTCGATCTTCGCGGCGCGGGAAAAGGCGCTGTCGGCCTTGCCCATGACGAAGGGGGCGCGGCTCATGCTTTCCACGCCGCCGGCGATCATGAGGTCGGTTTCGCCGGCCTTGATGGCGCGGGCGGCGGTGCCCACCGCATCCATGCCGGAGCCGCACAGCCGGTTGATGGTGGAGCCGGGCACCGCGATGGGCAGGCCGGAGAGCAGGGCGCCCATGCGGGCCACGTTGCGGTTGTCCTCGCCGGCCTGGTTGGCGCAGCCGAAGATCACGTCCTCCACCTGCGTCGCATCGAGGCCGGGGCTGCGCGCGGCGAGGGTGCGGATCACGTGGGCCGCCAGATCGTCCGGCCGCACCGAGGAGAGCGCGCCGGCATAGCGCCCGATGGGCGTGCGCACCGCGTCACAGATGAAGGCGTCGCTCATCGTTTCCTCATTTTGTGCGTTATACGAACTTAAGTTCGCAAAATTGATACGAGCGAGCGGTGGGGCGCGTCAAGGGGATTTCGTGCGACCTGTGCGCAGAAGCGTTCAGACAATGCGCTTTATCCCGCCATGGGAGGCGGCGGCACTCAATCCCGCGCCCGCCATCGCGGCCTTTTCGCACCCGCTAGAGATACCAATCTTGTGCGTAATACGAACAAATGCTACATGCGTCCCGGCGGCACCTGCGCAATGGCGCGCCGCATCGGGGGAGGGCGGATGACGAAGGTGCAGGCGAGCGAGGACAAGGACTATGTGCAGTCCCTGGTGCGCGGGCTGGAGGTGATCCGCACCTTCAGCCGCTACAAGCCGCGCATGACCCTGACCGAGGTGGCCCAGCAGACCGGCATGACCCGCGCCGCCGCGCGCCGCTTCCTGCTCACCCTGGTGCGGGAAGAATATGCCGAGACCGACGGCAAGTATTTCGCCCTGCGTCCCAAGGTTCTGGACCTCGGCTTTGCCTATCTCTCCTCCCTGCCCATGTGGGAGGTGGCCCAGCCCATCATGCGCGACGTGGTGAACGCGCTGCAGGAATCCTGCTCGCTGGCGGTGCTGGATGGCCTCGACATCGTCTATGTGGCGCGGGTGCCCACCGAGCGGGTGATGACCATCGGCCTTTCCATCGGCTCGCGCCTGCCGGCCTATTGCAGCTCCATGGGCCGCACCCTGCTGGCCGGCCTGCCGCCGGCGGAGCTGGCCGCCTATTACGACCGGGTGGAGATCGAACGGCGCACCGAGCGCACGGTGGCCAACATGGTGGCCCTGAAGGACGCCATCGAGACCTCGCGCCGGCAGGGCTGGACGCTGGTGGACCAGGAACTGGAGATGGGCCTGCGCTCCATCGCGGCGCCGGTGAAGAACCGCCGCTCGGAGGTGCTGGCGGCGCTCAATGTCAGCACCCACGAGGGGCGCACCTCCCTCGAGACCATGAAGACGCGCTTCCTGCCGGTGCTGCTCGACGCCGCCCAGCGCATCTCCGCCGCGGTGCCGCAGTAAAGTGCTTTCAGGCGGGCGAGGCCGGTTCGCGTGAAGAAAGCCGGCTCCCTGTCAAGGGTGATTCACCGCGCGAATTGGGGCTTGGAGCGTGCGCGCCAGGTCCGGTAGCGAGTTTCGAGCGAGGCCCGCAGCCAGGTTCTCAGTCCCTTCGCCCGTGCCTATTCCACCGCCGGGGCCGCGCGGCCTGAAACGCGGCGATCATAATCGTCCGCGAGCGCGTGCAGGGCGGCGGCGGCGTCGCCGCAGAAGCTCGGACCGTGCATCAGCGCCAATGTACGCGGCGCGAGCGGGGCGAGGCTGCGGATGGTTGCGCCCATGGCGGGGTTGAGCGAGGAATAGCGGAAGATGTCCTCCGCCGCGATCGCCGGCCCCACCACGTCGCCGTCGGTAAGGGCGCGGTCGTCGCCCAGCTGGGTGAACAGGTCGCCGCACATGAGCGTCCGCGTCGATTCTTCGAAGAGAACGCCCGCATCCCAGCCGTGCGGGGTGTGCGGCGTATCGATGAAGCGGACGCGCTTGCCACCGCCGAGGTCGATCACCTCGCCATCGCTCAGGGCGCGCGGGGCCCTGTCCGCGAAGTCGTTGAGCGAGACCATGCACCCGGTCTGGCCGTGTGCCGGTGTCGCCTGCGGGGCGAGGGCGAGCCATTCGTTCATCGCCCCGCACTCGTCGGCCTCGAAATGGCCGAAGGCGAACCAGCGCAGGCGTTCCGGCGGGAGGATGCGGGCGAGCGCGTCGCGGTTGAGCGCGAACATCTTGCGCAGGCCGGTATGGAACATGAGCGGCTCGTCGCCCAGCACCAGGAACTGGTTGAAGGTGAAGCCGGCGGGCGGCGCGATGTCCGGTACATAGGTGGAGAGCCGGAAGATGCCGTCCGCGATCTCGCTGATCCTGGTTTCCATGACGTTCTCCCTGCGATCGTGCTCCCGCGCCGCCGGTGGCTTGCGTGCTCTGGAGCGTCCCACGCCCCTCGCGCTGCGCGGCGGCGTCGGTCCCAGGCTCCACTTTTACCATGATCGCGGAGCGGGTGAGGGCTGCCGCGCCATCTAGGCGATGCCCCTTTTCCCGGTGAGGGGCGCCTCTGGATCAACCCGCCACGGTGGATGGGGCGCGGGCTTCATGGGCCATGGCGGGCACCGCATGACGTTTCGTCGCGAAGCAGGTGGGCGCGGGAGCCCCCGGCGGCGCGGTCGCCGCCCGGGGGCAAGGGCGCGCGATCAGGGCGCGGGGCTGCCGTGGAGCTGGAACACCGCGTTCACCCTGGCCTCGATCTCCGGGGTGATGACCACGTCGAGGGTGGCAAGGGTTTCCTCCAGCTGCGCCATGGAGGTGGCGCCGATGATGTTGGAGGTCACGAACGACCGGCTCGTCACCCACGCCTGCGCCAGTTGCACCGCCGTCAGGCCCAGATCCGCCGCCAGCGCCAGATAGGCCTTGATGGCCGCGTCCACGCCGGGCTTCTGGTAGCGCTGGCCGCGATCGAACAGGGTGGAGCGGGCGCCGGCCGGGCGCGCGCCGTCCAGATACTTGCCGGTGAGATAGCCCTGCGCCAGGGGCGAATAGGCGAGCAGGCCCACATCCTCCCGCGCGGCGAATTCGGCGAGGCCGACCTCGTACTCGCGGTTGATGAGATTGTACGCGTTCTGCACCGAGGCGATGCGCGGCCCGCCGCCCGTCTCGGACGCACGCAGAAAGCGGTGGACGCCCCAGGGGGTCTCGTTGGACAGGCCGATATGGCGCACCTTGCCGGCGCTCACCAGGTCGGCGAGCGCGCCCAGCGTCTCCTCGATAGGCACTTCCGGGCCATCGCCGCTGGTGGGCGGGCCACCTGCCGAAGGCTGGCCGAACAGGGGCACGGCGCGATCCGGCCAGTGCAACTGGTAGAGGTCCACATAGTCGGTCTGAAGCCGCTTCAGCGAGCCGTCGATGGCGTAGGCGATGTTCTTCGCGTCGAGCCGGGTCTTGGCGCCGTTCTCGCGGAGCCAGTTGTTGTCGGTGCGGCCGGACACCTTGGTGGCGAGGATGACCTTGTCGCGCCCGCCGCGGGCCTTCAGCCAGGTGCCGATGATGCGTTCCGTGGAGCCCTGGGTCTGCGGCCGGGGCGGGATGGAATACATCTCCGCGGTGTCGATCAGGTTGATGCCCACGTCGCGGGCGCGGTCGAGCTGGGCATGGCCTTCGGCCTCGGTGTTCTGCTGGCCGAAGGTCATGGTGCCAAGCGAGATGGACGACACGGACAGGCCGGTGCGCCCGAGGGGGCGATAATCGAGCATGGGGGGCAATGCTCCGGGGACGGGCAAAGGAAGGGGAGCGGAGAAAAGACCCTGAGGCGGGCATTCGTCAACGGGTGAGGAGGTACGGCCCGCGCCGGAGGGCCATGGGCCGGATCATGGGCCGGATCATGGGCCGGATCACGGGCCGGCGCCCGCTCACGGCGGCAGCAGCCGGTTCTCGGACAGCTGGAGCCAGTCGGGGCGGTCGGCGTACATCTCGCGGATCAGCTGCTTGATGGCCTCGATGCGCCCCGACGCGTCATTGGCGCGATAGCTCATGATGATGGGCGAGACCAGCTTGGGGTCATCGAAATGGCGATAGGCCACGTCGTAGCTGCGCAGCCGCTGGGCGGCGGCGGGCACGATGGTGACGCCGGCATCCGCCGCCACCAGGCCCAGCGCCATCTGCAGCTCGCGCACCTCGCGGATGGCGCGCGGGCGCACATTGCGGTCGCCGAGCAGGACCAGCACCTCGTCGGCGAAGCTCGGCCGCGGCTCGGAGGGGTAGAGGACGAGCATCTCGTCCTCCAGTGTGGAGAGGGGCAAAGGCCCCTTCTCCGCGAGCTTGGGATGATCCAGCGGCAGCGCCAGCACCAGGCGCTCCTCGCGCAGGGCGATGCGCTCGATGGCCGGATCGGTGACGCGGACGCGGCCGAAGCCAAGGTCGATGCGCCCCTCCTTCAGGGCGGCCACCTGCTGGGTGGAACTCATCTCCTTCAGCTCGATCTCCATGTCCGGCCACAGCCGCCGCATGCGGCGGGCGAGGTCCGGCATGCCGCCATAGAGGGTGGAGGCCACGCACCCCACCACGAACAGGCTGCGGCCGGAGCGGCCGAGCTGGCGCGTGGTGTGGCGGATCTGGTCCATGCGGCCGATCATCTGGAGCGCCTGCTCGTAGAAGAAGCGCCCCGCCTCGGTGAGCTTCAGCGGCCGCTCCGAGCGGTCGATCAGCTGCACCCCCAGCTCCTCCTCCAGCCCCTGGATCTGCCGGCTCAGCGGCGGCTGGGCGATGTGCAGGCGGTCCGCCGCCCGGGTGAAGTTGCGCTCCTGCGCCACGGCCACGAAATAGCGGAGCTGGCGGACGTCCATGATACCCTCGAAGTATAATAAGGAACCAACTCGGTTTTGGATCTGCGCCGTCGCGCGCCTTAGAAAAAGGGCATGACGATCCATGCCCCCCTGTCCAGACAAGCCCCGACGATCGAGCAAGTCGAGACATTTCTCGTCGACCTGCCAACGATCCGGCCCCATCGCCTGTCGGTGGCGACCATGGAGGGGCAGACCCTGATGCTGGTCCGCCTCCACATGTCCGACGGCATCGTGGGGGTGGGCGAGGGCACCACCATCGCCGGCCTGGCCTATGGTCCGGAAAGCCCTGAAGGTATGAAATTGACGATCGACGCCTATATGGCGCCGGTCCTGCTCGCCGCCGATCCCACCCGGATCCAGGCCACCATGGCGACCATCGGCAAGGTGGTGAAGGGCAACAATTTTGCCAAGTCCGCGGTGGAGACCGCCCTGTTCGACGCCCAGGGCAAGCGCAGCGGCCTGCCCCTTTCCGAGCTTCTGGGCGGGCGGGTGCGTGATCGCCTGCCGGTGGCCTGGACGCTGGCCTCCGGTGACACCGCCCGCGACATCGCCGAGGCCGAGGAGATGCTGGCGCGCCGCCGCCACCGCATCTTCAAGCTCAAGATCGGCCGCCACGAGGTGCGCGCGGACGTGGATCACGTTGCCGCCATCAAGGCGGCGCTGGGCGAGCGGGCCAGCGTGCGCGTGGACGTGAACATGGCCTGGAGCGAGGCCGAGGCGGCCTATGGCCTGAAAGCCCTCGCCGATGCCGGCTGCGACCTGGTGGAGCAGCCCGTGGCTTCCGCCGCCGCCCTCGCCCGGCTCACCGCCCGCGGGCTGGTGCCGGTGATGGCGGACGAGATCCTGCAAGGTCCCGCCAGCGCGTTCGAGCTGGCCCGCATGCGCGCCGCCGATGTGTTCGCGGTGAAGATCGAGCAGTCCGGCGGCCTCATCGCCGCCGCCGGCGTGGGCGCCATCGCCGATGCGGCGGGCATCGAGCTTTATGGTGGCACCATGCTGGAGGGCGCGGTGTCCAGCATCGCCGCCGCCCACCTGTTTTCCGCCTTCCCCCGCCTCGGCTTCGGCACCGAACTGTTCGGCCCGCTCCTCATCACCGAGGAGATCCTCACCGAGCCTTTGGACTACAGCGATTTCTCGCTGGCGGTGCCGAAGGGGCCGGGCCTCGGCATCACTTTGGACGAGGAGCGCATCGCCCGCTTCCGCCGCGACGGGGCGCGCCGGACCCTGGTGCTCGCCTCCACCAAGGCCGGGGGCTGAGCCATGGGCCGCCTCCCTACACCCCCTGCCTGCCCACCCGCCGGCCCGCATACGCGGGACCGCCAGATCTGACCCAATTCCGAAGAAAATCAGGAGGAAACCAATGAGCAAGAACATCATGAGCCCGGCTCTCATCGACCAGCTCGCCGACCGCGCGGCGGGGCTCGACGTGGCCGGCGGCGACGCGCGGCTCAAGGAGGTCGTGCGCCGTCTCACCCGCGACCTGATGGTGGCCATCGACGAGCTTGACATCTCCATGGACGAGTTCTGGGCGGGGGTCGCCTACGTGACCGCCGCCGGCCAGTCCAACGAACTGGGCCTCATCGTGCCCGGCATTGCGGTGGAGCATTATCTCGACCTGCGCCTCGACGAGGCGGAGCGCCTCGCCGGCCTTGCCAGCGGCACCCAGCGCACCATCGAGGGCCCGCTCTACGTGGCCGGCGCGCCGCTCTCCAAGGGCACCGCGCGGCTGGACGACGGTTCGGACGATGGCGAGGTGCTGTTCGTGCAGGGCCGCGTCACCGGCATCGACGGCAAGCCGGTGGAAGGCGCCATCGTGGACGTGTGGCACGCCAACACCATGGGCAATTACTCCCACTTCGATCCCACCCAGCCGGCCTTCAACCTGCGCCGCCGCATCGAGACCCTGGCGGACGGCACCTACAGCTTCCGCACCATCATGCCCGCGGGCTACGGCTGCCCGCCCGGCTCGGCGAGCCGCCTGCTGATGGAAGGCCTCGGCCGCCATGCGGAACGCCCGGCGCATGTGCATTTCTTCGTCACCGCGCCCGGCTATCGCAAGCTCACCACCCAGATCAACATCGAGGGTGACCAGTATCTGCACACGGACTTCGCCTTCGGCACCCGCGAGGGGCTGATCCCGGCGGTGCGGCGGGTGTCGGACGCCACCGAGATCCATGCGCGCGGGCTGAACAAGCCGTTCGCGGTCATCGACTTCGACTTCTCCATCGCCCCCGAGGCGCAGGGCGTGGTCGGCACCGAAGTGAGCCGCCCCCGCGCCGCCGCCTGAGGCGGGCGCAACGTCACAGACCTTCCCGCAATGATCCGGACGGCCCGTCGCACCGACGGCGGGCCGAGCCGGCAAAGAGGAAACGCCAATGAACGCCCATAGCCCGGTCCCCGACACTGCCCCGGCCCCTGACACCGCCGCGCTCAAAGCCCGCCTCGAAGGCGCCGTGGTGGAGGATCCGGCCAAGGGCCTCTATCGCTGCCGCCGCGACATCTTCACCGATCCCGACCTGTTCGAGCTGGAGATGAAGCACATCTTCGAGGGCAACTGGATCTACCTCGCCCACGAGAGCCAGATCCCCAATCCGAACGATTATTTCACCACCTTCATCGGCCGCCAGCCCATCGTCATCACCCGCGACCGCAAGGGCGAATTGCACGCCCTCGTCAATGCCTGCTCCCACCGCGGCGCCATGCTGTGCCGGCACAAGCGCGGCAACAAGGCGACCTATACCTGCCCGTTCCACGGCTGGACCTTCTCCAACGCCGGCAAGCTGCTGAAGACCAAGGAGCCGGACGGCGCCGGCTATCCGGACAGCTTCAACGCCAATGGCTCCCACGACCTCACCAAGGTGGCGCGGTTCGAGAATTATCGCGGCTTCCTGTTCGGCTCGCTGAAGGAAGACGTGAAGCCTCTCACAGAACATCTGGGCGAGGCCGCCAAGATCATCGACATGATCGTGGACCAGTCGCCGGAAGGTCTCGAAGTATTGCGCGGCAATTCCACCTACGTCTATGACGGCAACTGGAAGGTGCAGGCGGAGAACGGCGCCGACGGCTATCACGTCACCTCGGTGCACTGGAACTATGCCGCCACCGTCAACCAGCGCAAGGCCGCGGCCGCAGCCGCCGCCGGCAAGGACGACGTGCGCGCCATGGACGCCGGCAACTGGGCCAAGCAGGGCGGCGGCTTCTATTCCTTCGAGCATGGCCACCTGCTGCTGTGGACCCGCTGGGCCAATCCCGAGGATCGGCCGCTCTACGACCGCCGCGTGGAACTCGCGGACAAGTTCGGCGACGCCATGGCCGACTGGATGATCAGCCGCTCGCGCAATCTGTGCCTCTACCCCAACGTCTATCTGATGGACCAGTTCTCCTCGCAGATCCGCACCTTCCGGCCCATCAGCGTGGATAAGACCGAGGTCACCATCTATTGCATCGCCCCCAAGGGCGAGAGCGCGCAGGCCCGCGCCCACCGCATCCGCCAGTATGAAGACTTCTTCAACGCCTCCGGCATGGCGACGCCCGACGACCTGGAGGAATTCCGCTCCTGCCAGATGGGCTTCATGGCCACCTCCGCGCCGTGGAACGACCTGTCGCGGGGCGCCACCCACTGGATCGAGGGGGCGGACGAAGGCGCCGCCGCCATCGGCCTGAAGCCCCTGCTGTCCGGCGCCAAGACCGAGGACGAGGGCCTGTTCGTGGTCCAGCACCGCTACTGGAAGGACACGCTGGCCCGCGCCGTCGCCGCCACCGACGCTGCGGACGCGTCCTGACCGGCCAATGACTTAACCAGAGACGGCGCGCCTTCAAGAGCCGCCGTCCGGGAGGAAACCATGAATGTGACCCACGAGGCCGTGGCGGCCTTCCTGTATCGCGAAGCCCGCCTGCTCGACGACAAGGACTGGGAGAGCTGGCTGTCCCTCTACGCCCCCGAGGCCGTCTTCTGGATGCCCTCCTGGGACGACAATGACGAGCTGGTGGAAAACCCCCAGACCGACATCTCGCTCATCTATTACGGGCAGAAGCAGGGGCTGGAGGACCGGGTGTTCCGCATCCGCACCGAGCGCTCCTCCGCCACCAGCCTGCCGGAGCCGCGCACCTCGCACAATCTCACCAACATCGAGATTTTGGAGGAGACCGGCGCCAGCGTCAGCGTGCGCTTCAACTGGTTCACACTGAGCTTCCGCTACAAGACGACCGACACCTATTTCGGCTCGTCCTTCTACACGCTCGACACCACGGGGAACGACTTCAGGATCACCAACAAGAAGGTGGTGCTGAAGAACGATTACATCCACCAGGTGGTCGACATCTACCACATTTGAGCGGGAGGCGGCGGTGAGCCACAAGATCGCGCTGAGCTTCGAGGACGGGGTCACCCGCTTCATCACCTGCGGCACCGGGGAGACGGTGGCGGACGCGGCCTATCGCTCCGGCATCAACGTGCCGTTCGACTGCCGCGACGGCGCCTGCGGCACCTGCAAGAGCCATTGCGAAAGCGGCGCCTATGACAAGGGCGACTATATCGAGGACGCCCTCAGCGAGGACGAGGCGGCGGAAGGCTTCGTGCTCACCTGCCAGATGCGGCCGAAGAGCGATTGCGTGGTGAAGATCGCCGCCACCTCGGCCCTCTGCAAGGCAGGCCCCTCCACCTTCGCAGCGCGCCTGTCGCGGCTGGAGCGGCTTTCGCCCACGACGCTTTCCTTCGCGCTGAAGATCGAGGGCGGCGAACTCGCCTTCCTGCCGGGGCAATATGCCAATCTCGGCCTGCCCGGCACGCGGGAGGTGCGCGCCTATTCCTTCTCCAGCCTGCCGCGGGACGGCGAGGTGGAATTCCTGGTGCGCAACATTCCCGGCGGGCGCATGTCGTCCTTCCTCGCCGAGCGGGCGCAGGTGGGCGATGCGCTGAGCTTCACCGCGCCCATGGGCTCCTTCTATCTGCGACCGGTGACGCGGCCGCTGCTGTTCCTCGCCGGCGGCACCGGGCTCGCCCCCTTCCTCGCCATGCTGGACCTCCTGGCGCGCGACGGCCTGAACGTGCCGGCGCACCTGGTCTATGGCGTCACCGCCGACGCCGATCTGGTGCTGGTGGACAAGCTGGAGGCATTCGCCGCCCGCCTGCCGGGCTTCACCTTCGCCACCGTCGTCGCCGATCCGGCAAGCGGGCATTCGCGCAAGGGCTATGTGACCCATCACCTCGCGCCCGAGCATCTCAACGGCGGCGACGTGGATACCTATCTGTGCGGCCCGCCGGCCATGGTGGATGCGGTGCGGCACCATTTCCAGGCCGCGGGGGTGACCCCTGCCGCCTTCCATTACGAGAAATTCTCCCCCGGCGCCGAGGCCAAGGCGGCGTGAAAGCATCAGCGTGAAACGGGCGGTGTGAAAACGACGGCGTGCCGCCGCCCGGACCTCGGAACGCATGGTCCAGACCCGCTGCCGCCCACGGCCGCGGGACGGGGACACGCGCGCCATCTGCCTGGCTCATCGCGGCCCAAGACCAGCACGGCAAAGCCGGCACCCCCTTCTATCCCAGAGAGGAAACAGCCATGTCTGCCCCAGCTCAACCGGCCCCGACCCCGGCGGGTCCAAGGCCGGTCAACATCCAGCAGATCATCGATGAGAGCCCGGTTTCGCGGTTCCAGCTGCTCATCATCGTCCTGTGCTTCATCATCGTCGCCGTGGACGGCTTCGACACGGCGGCGGCGGCCTTCATCGCGCCGGCCATCCGCGCCGAATGGCAGCTCACCCCGGCCGTGCTCGGCCCCATGTTCGGCGCCGGCCTGTTCGGCCTCATGGTGGGGGCGCTGGTCATCGGCCCCTTCGCCGACCGTTTCGGGCGCAAGCCCTTGCTGATCTTCTCGGTGGTCTTCTTCGGCCTCGCCTCGCTGGGGGCGGCCTTCTCCCACTCCATCACGGAACTCACCTGGTGGCGCTTCGTCACCGGCCTCGGGCTCGGCGCCGCCATGCCCAGCGCCATCACGCTCACCTCGGAATATTGCCCCGAGCGCAAGCGGTCGTTCCTCGTCACCATCATGTTCTGCGGCTTCACTTTGGGGTCGGCCATGGGCGGCCTGCTGGCGGCACAGCTGGTGGCGGAGCATGGCTGGCGCTCGGTGCTGGTGGTGGGCGGCGTGGTGCCCCTCGTGGTGGCTGTGCTGCTGTGGGCGTTGCTGCCGGAATCCATCCGCTTCCTGGTGCTGAAGGATCCCCGCTCGCGGGCCGCGGCGCGCAACCTTGCCCGCATCGCTCCCGAAGCGGACCTGTCCGGCGCGGTCTTCGTGGGGCCGAAGAAGGCCAAGGGGCTGCCGGTGCAGCAATTGTTCGCGCGCAACCTGGTGGGCGGCACGCTGCTGTTGTGGCTCGCCTTCTTCATGAGCCTGCTGGTCTATTATCTCCTCACCAACTGGCTGCCCACCTTCATCAATTCCGGCGGCGCCTCGATCCAGCAGGCGGCGCTGATCACCATGATGCTCCAGCTCGGCGGCACCCTCGGCGGCGTGGTGCTGGGCCTGTTCATGGACAAGGTGAACCCCCACGCGCTGCTCGCTTCCGCCTATGTGGGCGGCGGCCTGTGCGTCACGGCCATCGGCAATTCCACCGGCGTTCCGGGCCTGCTGCCGGTGGCGGTGTTCGGCGCCGGCTTCTGCATCGCCGGCTCGCAGATCGGCATCAACGCGCTGGCGGCGGCCTATTATCCCACCGCGAGCCGGGCCACCGGCGTCAGCTGGGCCAACGGCATCGGCCGCTCGGGCTCGGTGGTGGGCTCCATGGTGGGCGGGCTGCTGTTGTCCTTCCACTGGGGCTTCGAGACCATCTTCGCCATCGCCGCCGCGCCCGCCCTGGTGGCAGGCCTCGCCATCTTCCTGAAGGGCCGCCTGCAGTCCGGCGCGACGCTGGAGGCCGTGCCGGTGGCGCAGGTCGCGCAGGAGGGCTGAGAGCGCCGGCCGAGATCCCGAACCGGGCGTCACCGGGTGGTCCCGTCGTCACCGGCGGGGCCGCCCGATGCCGTTTCGGGACGGCGCGCGATGCGCGCGCATGTGGGATGATCGCCCCGCGAATCGCGGGGAGGAAGGCGGGAATGGCGGCGGATCTCGATCTGTCCGGGAAAGTGGCCCTGGTGACGGGGGCGGCCAGCGGCATCGGCCTTGCGGCGGCGCAGGTCCTTGCCCGGCAGGGCGCCCACGTGGTGCTGGCCGACCGCGACGGCGTGGCCGCCGAGGCGGCAGCGCAGGCGCTGAAGGCGGAGGGCGCGCGCGCCTCCAGCCTCGCCTGCGACGTGACCGATGAGGTGGCGGTGGCGGAGGGCGTGAAGGATGTTCTCGCCGCCTGCGGCCGTGTGGATATTCTCGTCAACAATGCCGGCCTCTCCATCCGCAAGGGCATTGCCGAACTGGCGCTGGCCGACTGGGAGCGCGTGTTCGCGGTGAATGTCACCGGCGCCTTCCTGTGCGCCCGCGCCGTGGTGCCGGCCATGCGGGCGCAGGGCGCGGGCGCCATCGTCAACATCGCTTCCATCATGGGGCTGTCGGGGGGTGGGCCTTATCCCAACCCGGCCTATCAGGCCAGCAAGGGCGCCATCGTGAACCTCACCCGCGCGCTGGCGGTGGAGCTGGCCCCGGCGGGCATACGGGTGAATGCCGTGGCGCCCACCTGGGTGCGCACGCCCTTCATTGCGCCCCTGATGAACGACGCGGAGCAACTCGCCAAGATCGAGGCGCTGATGCCCATGGGCCGCATTGCCGAGCCGGAGGAGGTGGCCGACGCGGTCCTGTTCCTGGCAAGCTCCATGGCTTCCATGATCACCGGCCACATCCTGCCGGTGGACGGCGGATTCCTGTGCCAGTGAGACCCGCGGGCGATGCGCTTTTCTCAGTGGCCGTTGGCACGAGCCCGCGCGGCGCCTGAGCGGCACCGGTCGGAGACCGGGGTGGTGGCATGAGCCTGCGCGGCGCCTGAGCGGCACCGGTCGGAGACCGGGTCGGTGGCATGAGACGCCCGCGCGGCGCGTGTCCGGGCCGTGGGCGCCTTATGGCCCGCCCAGAGCGCGCGCCGATCAGCTCGCGATGCAAGCTGATCGGACAACGACTTCTCGATCTCTGATTGAGCGGGCTACTCGCCGAGCAAACGGGTCCAGTTTGCTTGGATCGCGCTCTTTGGATCGGGCTTTAAAGCGACACGTAGATGAACTTGTCGCCCTGCAGCGCCGGATAATTGGCGCGCAGCGCCGTGGCGATCTTGCCCACCAGCGTCTTGTCGCCTGCCGCCGAGGGGCCGACGAAGTCCGTGCCGGACATCCAGGTTTCAAAAAAGCAGTGCAGGCCCTCGTCATAGTCCGCGCCGGTGGGGTTGGCGGTCTTGTCGGCGAGGGTGGCGACACCCTCCTTCGTCACTTCCAGCCGCCAGTCGCGGTCATCCACCACCGAGCCGATGAGCTTGGCGAGGTCGGCGTCGGTCCAGTCGCCGTTGATGTCGAGAGCCATGTCGCATTCCCTACCCGTGAAGGTGTCCCGGGGCAGGAGAAGCAAGAGCCGATCCACGCGCGGATTCGAATGCCCGGAACGGGGGCGCGAGGGAGGCAAAGCAAGGGAAGCAAAGACAAAAACGGCCGCTTGCGCGGCCGAACCCTGAGCCCGCTCTGCGCCTATCCGGCCAGTGCGGCGTGGCCAGATCGAACATTCGTCGGGCGAGCCCAGGGATAACGGCTCCGGGACCTGCCCCGGCAGCCGTTGGCCATGCGCGATCAGCTCAGCGGCGCTGCGGCTGGGTGTCGGCCTTTACCGCTTCGTCGTGATACCAGCTGGAGCCGATGACCGCCTGGGTGGCGCCCATGGCCGCGATCTCGGCCGCCCATTTCGCCTCTTTGGAAGGCATGCCGCCATTCGCGCCATTCTTCATCGGGAAGGGATAGATTTTAGCCGTCTCGCGCTTCTGCATCACAGTCATCATTCAAACTCCGGTCGATGAGCCTCCTGGGCGCCATCCATTGATCCGTTCTTAGCAGAGTTTTGGATCTGGATATACATAAATTGCCTAAAAAATTAGTATAATGCCTAATTTATAGGCGTATATAAATTAAAGACAGATATTGGATTTGTTTGCGCGCATGGTGCATGGCATCCGCGCGTCTATCGCAGTGCAGCGAGGGTGTCCGTATCAATCGCCTGTGGCGCGTATTTGTTCCGTCGAAATCGCGGCGGTGGCGTCCCGATAGCGCGATGGTCCGGCATTGCCTTCACTATGGGCGAAGCGCCCAAGCGTAAGGCCTAATCCTGATGCACAAATGGGCAGGCCCTGCCCGGGCAGGGCGCCGCGCGCCCTTGTGTGGCGGTTACGTGAACGCTGGCACGCAGCTTGCTAAGGAGTGGACGGCCCAAACGGTCAGTGGATTCTTCGCGGCCGGACGCTCTGTCACGAGTTCCAAAATCTCACGTCATCGGCTTATGAGAGACTGCAATGGCAAAGTTTAAACTCGAGTATATCTGGCTGGACGGTTACACCCCGACCCCCAATCTGCGTGGCAAGACGCAGGTCAAGGAATACGACGTGTTCCCGACCCTCGAGGAACTGCCGCTGTGGGGCTTCGATGGCAGCTCCACCCAGCAGGCCGAAGGCCGCAGCTCTGACTGCGTGCTCAAGCCCGTGGCGGTTTATCCCGATCCGGCCCGCACCGACGGCGCCCTGGTCATGTGCGAAGTGATGATGCCCGATGGCGTCACGCCGCACCCGACCAACAAGCGCGCCACCATCCTCGACGATGCCGGCGCCTGGTTCGGTTTCGAGCAGGAATACTTCTTCTACAAGGACGGCCGCCCGCTCGGCTTCCCGGAGAACGGCTTCCCGGCTCCGCAGGGTCCGTACTACACCGGCGTCGGCTACAAGAATGTCGGCAACATCGCCCGCCAGATCGTCGAGGAGCACCTCGACCTCTGCCTCGCGGCCGGCATCAACCACGAAGGCATCAACGCGGAAGTCGCGAAGGGCCAGTGGGAATTCCAGATCTTCGGCAAGGGCTCCAAGAAGGCGGCCGACGAAGTCTGGATGGCGCGCTACCTGCTGCTCCGTCTCACCGAGAAGTACGGCGTGGACATCGAGTTCCACTGCAAGCCGCTCGGCGACACCGACTGGAACGGCTCGGGCATGCACGCCAACTTCTCCACCACCTATCTGCGCGAAGTGGGCGGCAAGGCCTATTTCGAGGCGCTGATGGCGGCCTTCGATGCCAACATCGAGGAGCACATCGCGGTGTACGGCCCGGACAACCACATGCGCCTCACCGGCAAGCATGAGACCGCGCCGTGGAACAAGTTCTCGTATGGCGTGGCCGACCGCGGCGCGTCCATCCGCGTGCCCCACTCCTTCGTCAAGAACGACTACAAGGGCTATCTTGAGGATCGCCGCCCCAACTCCATGGGCGACCCCTACCAGATCGCCTCGCAGATCCTGAAGACCATCGCGTCGGTTCCCACCGGCGTCTCGGCTGCGGCCTGATCTTGAAAGCCACGGCGCGTCCTGCGCGCCGTGGCACCCTTCCGGGTGTCGTTTGGTGATATGGTTCCGGTGCCTTCGCAGGCTGCCAACCCTTTGATTACCCATCCGGCATGTGGCAAGCCACCGGCAAGGCCAGGCACGGACCCATGTTCCGGATCGGCATGGCGCATGGCCTGATGCGCTGAAAGACCATTCTTCCCGTGGTCCCCGGGTTGCGCGGGTGGACCCGGCGGCTTCATTTTCATTTCCCTCCAGAACTCTGGCGTCCGGCGTCGCACCCGGTCGCGGGCGAACCCGTCATGGTCGCGCCCCAGCTGAGGGCCGCTGAGCCAGGCGTCCCCCCGCCATTGGCATGGCCGCCATCTTCCCCGCTTTTCCCGCCTGACCGGGCCGCTCACTTTGCTAAGATCAGGACCGGATTCGCCTCGGGGCTCGATCAGCCCGGGCGGCGCATCCGGCTCAAGGGAAGGTGATCCATGCCAGCCGATTGGAATGCCCGCCAGTATCTCAAGTTCGAGGACGAGCGCACCCGCCCGTCCCGCGATCTGCTGGCGCAGGTGCCCCTTGCGGATGCCGCCTTCGTGGTGGATCTCGGCTGCGGCCCCGGCAATTCCACCCAGCTTCTGGCGGAGCGCTTTCCCGGCGCCGAGGTGCTGGGGCTCGACACCTCGCCGGACATGCTGGCGGGCGCCCGGCAGCGCCTGCCGGCCGCCCGCTTCGAGACCGGCGACGCTTCCACCTTCACGCTGGACAAGCCGGCGGACCTCATCTTCGCCAACGCGGTGCTGCAATGGGTGCCCGACCATGCGGTGCTGCTGCCGCGGCTGGTATCGATGCTGGCCCCGGGCGGCGTGCTGGCGGTGCAGATGCCGGACAATCTGGACGAGCCGTCCCATGTGGCCATGCGGGAATCGGCCATGTCCGGCCCCTGGGCGGACCAGCTTTCCGATGCCACCCGCGCCCGGGCGGTGCTGCCGGAGCCCGGCGGCTACTACAATATGCTGGCGCCCCACGCCACGCGCGTGGACATCTGGCACACCATCTACAACCATCCCCTGGACGGGATTTCGGCCATCGTGGAGTGGCTGAAGGGCACCGGCCTGCGCCCCTTCCTCAGTCCGCTGGAAGGCGACGAGCGCGCGCAGTTCCTGGAGGATTATGCGGCGCGGCTCGCCGATCTCTATCGGCCGCGGGTGGACGGCAAGGTGTT
Organism: Xanthobacter autotrophicus; assembly: GCF_029991245.1. Classification (GTDB taxonomy): domain Bacteria; phylum Pseudomonadota; class Alphaproteobacteria; order Rhizobiales; family Xanthobacteraceae; genus Xanthobacter; species Xanthobacter autotrophicus_C. The sequence continues at coordinate 16,308 of NZ_JAIVFO010000021.1, read as the reverse complement.
GCTGGCCTTCCCGCGGCTGTTCATGGTGGTGGTGAAGTAAAGCCGGCGCGCGTTCACCAGCTCGGCAGCACGGCGCCCTTGAAGGTCTCCAGGATGAAGGTCTTGGTCTCGGGGGACTGGTAGGTCTCCACCAAAGTCTTCACCCAGGGCTTGTCCTTGTCTTCGGCCCGCACCGCGATGATGTTCACGTAAGGCCCCTTGGGCTCTTCGCGCAGGATGGGGTCCTTCACCGGATCGAGGCCGGCTTCCTTGGCATAATTGGTGTTGATGCCGGCGGCGGCCAGATCCGGCAGGGAGCGCGGCAGCTGGGCGGCGTCGATCTCCACGAACTTGAGCTTTTTCGGGTTCTCCACCACGTCCACCACCGAGGCCTTCACCCCGATGCCGTCCTTCAGCTTGATGATGCCCTTGTCGGCCAGCAGCAGCAGGACGCGCCCGCCGTTGGTGGGATCGTTCGGAATACCGATCGATGCGCCGGCCGGAATCTGGTCGAAGCTCTTGTACTTCGTCGAATAGACGCCGATGGGGAAGTTCACCGTCAGGCCCACGGGCACGATCTTGTAGCCGCGGTCCTTGATCTGGTTGTCGAGGTAGGGCTGGTGCTGGAACGCATTCGCCTCCAGGTCGCCGGAGGCCAGCGCGGCGTTGGGCACCACATAGTCCGAGAACTCGATCACCTTGATATCAAGGCCTTTTTTCGCGGCCTCGGCCTTCACCTTCTCCAAAATCTGGGCGTGGGGGCCGGGGGTGACGCCGACCTTGATGGTCTCGGCGGACGCCGCGGTGAAGAGGCCGGCGGCAAGCGCGAGGGCGAGCGCGCCAGCTGTCGCGAGGGCTTTCATGGAAGTCTCCGTGCAGTGAAGATGGTGTGAAGTTCAGGAGCGGCTGCGCTTGTCGAGGCGGCGGGCGATTAGGTCGCCCAGCGTCTGCACCCCCTGCACCAGCAGGATGAGCACGATGACCACCGCCGCCATCACCTCCGGCATGAAGCGCTGGTAGCCGAAGCGGATACCGAGGTCGCCCAGCCCCCCGCCGCCCACCGCGCCCACCATGGCGGAGTAGCCGAGCAGCGACACCGCCGCCAGCGTAAGGGCCAGCGTGATGGCCGGCAGCGCCTCGGGCAGCAGCACCTTGGCGACGATCTGGAGGGGGCTGGCGCCCATGGCCCGGGCAGCTTCCACAAGCCCTTGATCCACCTCGCGGATCGCCGCCTCGATGAGGCGGGCGATGAACGGCGCGGCGGCCACCGTGAGCGGCACGATGGCCGCATTGGTGCCGATGGAGGTGCCCGCCACCAGCCGGGTGAAGGGGATGATGGCCACCACCAGGATGATGAAGGGGGTGGAGCGCGCCGCATTCACCACCAGGCCGAGCACATGGTTGGCAAGCGGCGCGGCAAACAATTCGCCCTTGCGGCTGGTGGCGAGGAAGACCCCCAGCGGCAGTCCCGCCAGGGTGCCCAGAACGCCGGAAACCGCAACCATGTAAAGGGTTTGCCGGGTCGCATCGATGATCAGGTCGACGATGGCGGGCGGCAGCAGGCCGAAGCTGAGATCAAACATAGCCGAGCACCTCCGCCGACAGATGAAGCCGTTCCACCGCATTGACCACCGCCGAGACGGTGGCGGCATCGCCGGGGACCGAGACGATGATGACGCCGAAGGGCGCGCCGGCGATCTCGTCCACCTGCGCCTGGATGATGTTCACATCCACCGACAGCAGCCGCGACACCCGCGACAGCACCGGATCGGTGGCATGGGTGCCGGTGAAGACGATGCGCAGCACCGCGTCGCGGCCTTCTGCCGGCTCGGGTTTCAGGCGGTTGGCCAGTTCCGGCGGCAGGCTCTGGCCGGTGAGGGCGGAGAGGAAGGAACGGGTGGTGGCGTGCTGCGGCGCGGCGAAGACGGAGTAGGTGGCGCCTTCCTCCACGATGCGGCCGCCGTCGATCACCGCCACCCGGTCGGCCACCGCCTTGATCACCGCCATCTCGTGGGTGATGAGCAGCACGGTGAGGTTGAGTTCGGCATTCACCTTGCGCAGCAGGGCGAGGATCTGGTTCGTGGTCTCGGGGTCGAGGGCCGAGGTGGCTTCGTCCGAGAGCAGCACGCGGGGCCGGGTGGCCAGCGCCCGGGCGATGCCCACGCGCTGCTTCTGCCCGCCGGACAATTCGGCGGGGTAGCGGTCGCGCTTGTCGGAGAGGCCCACCAGATCCAGCAGGGGCTCCACGCGGGCCTTGATCTCGCGGCCGGGCACGCCGGCGATCTCCAGCGGCAGGGCCACGTTGTCGAAGGCGGTGCGGCGCGCCAACAGGTTGAAATGCTGGAAGATCATGCCGATGGAGCGGCGCTCGGCGCGCAGCGCCTTCTCGTCCAGGGCGCTGATGTCCACCCCGTCCACGGTGACGCGGCCGGAGGTGGCCCGTTCCAGCCCGTTGACGAGGCGGATGAGGGTGGACTTGCCCGCGCCCGACCGGCCGATGACGCCGAGGATGGCGCCTTCCGGCACGTCCAGCGTGATGTCGGAGAGGGCGGCGACCTGCGCGTTGCTGCCGCGCGCGGCAAAGATCTTCGCCACCTTCTCGAAGCGGATGATGGGGCGCGCGACTGTCGGGTCCGGGGCTGGCGAGGCGGGGGAGGGGGTCTGCACTTGATCCGCCGATAGGATGAGTGGGGCGTTCACGGGAGGCTCCGGGCTTGCCGCCTGTTCGCTAGACCGGTCCCCTTGTCCTGGCACGCAAGACGGCGGAAGGGGTGCGCGAATGAAGGCGAGCGTCACGTTTCAGGGACGACGTGGCAACCACGGGTCCGCAAGAGCTTCAACAAGCTGTGCGTTCCGGCGGGTTCCAGCTGCTCTCAGCGACACATCATCATGGCGACGCCCGTCCGTGATGGGGCAATGTTCCGGCCCAATATCGTTCTCTTTATCGAACGCGTCAAGTCTGTTATTAATCCGATGAATTTAGTTTGGATCGGACGGCCCGCCAAGACCCTGCAGCAGGCGCCGTTCCAGCCGCGCCAGGGTACGGGTGAAGACGGCGTCGTCGTCCAGCGCGCGAGCCAGCACCAGGGCGCCCTGGATGGCGAGCACCGCGTCCTCGGCCTCCTCGCCCGCCACCGTTGCCGGATGGCCGATCCGGATCAGCGCGCCGGCCAGCGCCTCCCGCCAGCGGGCGAAATAGCTCTGCACCGCCTGCGAGAAGCGGTCGCGCACCTCGCCCAGGGCAAACACGCCCACCAGGCACACCCGCCGGCCGGAGCGGAAATAGGCGTCGGTGCGGGCCAGCATCTCGTGGATGGCGGCGGCGCCGTCCTCTTCGGTTCGCAGCGGCGCGAACACGTTGGTCTCGAACCACAGGTCGATATCCGCCAACACGGCGGCCGCCATCTCCTCCTTCCCGCCGGGGAAGAAGTGATAGAGGCTGCCCTTGCCCAGCCCGGTGCGGGCGGTGATGTGGGCAAGGCTCGCCCCCTCGAAGCCGTGCTCGCGGAACACCTCGCCCAACAGGGGCAGGATGTCCGCGCGCTCGCTCACCGTCCGTGCCATGGCGGTCCTTTGTCCCTGTCCCTGCAGGTCACACCCTGAAGCTCACACCCTGAAGCTCACACCCTGAAGCTCACATGCCCAGCTCCGTGAGGCCGGGATGGTCGGCCGGGCGCGGACCCAGCGGCCACAGGAAGCGCCGCTCGCTCTCGCGGATGGCCACATCGTTGATGGAGGCCTCGCGCCGGCGCATCAGCCCGTTCTCGTCGAATTCCCACTGCTCGTTACCGTAGGAGCGGTACCACGCCCCATCCGCATCGTGCCACTCGTACTGGAAGCGCACGGCGATGCGGTCGTCGTTGAGGCCCCAGAGTTCCTTGATGAGCCGATAGTCCTGCTCCTTCTGCCACTTGGCGGTCAGGTAGGCGACGATGGCCGGCCGGCCCACCAGGAAATCCGAGCGGTTCCGCCAATGGCTGTCGGGGGTATAGGCGAGGGAGACCCGCTCGGGGTCGCGGCTGTTCCATGCGTCTTCGGCGAGGCGCGCCTTCTGGGCGGCGGTCTCCACGGTGAAGGGGGGCAGGGGTGGGCGCTGGCTCATGATCTTTTCCTGTACTGATCAGTCAATTATGTACTGAATCGTACAGGAGATGGCGCGAGTCAAGCGGGGCGGGATCTCTCCCGCCCCGACTGGGTTCATGCCCCTGGTGTCCTGCCCTTGGGGTCATGCGTCCGGGTTTATTCCGCCGCGCGCGGCAGGCCCGGGCTCGCGTGGGGCGGGGCGGTTCCGGAGTGGTGGTCTCCGGGCTCGTCCCTGGCGCCGATGAAGCGGCCGAAGATGCGCCCGAGGATGTGGCTCAGATCGTCCATCACCGAGAACACCGCCGGCACGAACACCAGCGACAGCAGCGTCGAGGTGATGAGGCCGCCGATGACCGCGATGGCCATGGGCGCGCGGAAGGCGCCGCCTTCGCCCAGCGCCAAGGCCGAGGGCACCATGCCCGCCACCATGGCGATGGTGGTCATGACGATGGGCTGCGCCCGCTTGCGCCCCGCCTCGATGAGGGCGGTGGTGCGGTCCACGCCCTGGTGCATGGCCTCGATGGCGAAGTCCACCAGCAGGATGGCGTTCTTGGTCACGATGCCCATGAGCATCAGGAAGCCGATGATCACCGGCATGGACACCGAATTGCCGGTGATGAGCAGGGCGATGAAGGCGCCGCCCACGCTCAGCGGCAGCGACACCAGGATGGTGATGGGCTGGAGCAGGTCGTGGAACAGCAGCACAAGCACCGCCAGCACCAGCATCAGGCCGGCGGCCATGGCCATGGCGAAGCCGGTGTTCACCTCCTCCATGATCTCGGCGTCGCCGGCCTCCTTCAGGGTGACGCCGGCGGGCAGGCTTTGCGCCGTGGGCAGGGCCTTCACCCGGGCGAGGGCGTCGCCCAGCGGGGTCTCGCCCACGAGGTCCGCCTCCACCGCGATGCGCCGGGCGCGGTCGTAGCGGTCGAGCGCGGTGGGGCCCTTGCCGAAGCGCACGTCCGCCACCGCCGAGAGCGGCACCGCGCCGCCCGCCCCCGTGGGCACCTTCAGCGCGTCGAAGGTGGCAAGGCTGGTGCGGGCCTTCTCGTCGAGCTGCACGCGGATGTCGATCTGCCGGTCCTTGGCCGAGAACTTGGCGAGGTTGGCGGAAATGTCGCCGATGGTGGCGATGCGCACGGTCTCGGCGATGGTGTCCACCGAGACCCCCAGCTCCGCCGCCTCGTCGAGCTTGGGCACGATGCGGATTTCCGGCCGGTCCAGCGCCGCCGAGGAGACCACGTTGGCCAGCTCCGGCACATGGGCGCGGATGTCCTTTTCGAGCGCGACGCCTGCATCCTCCACCGCCGCCCCGTCATTGCCGGAGAGCACCACCTGGAAGCCGCGCTGGGTGTTCTGCCCGTTCTGGCTCCAGGAGAAGCGCGCGTCGGGAATGGCGGCAAGCGTGCGCGAGAATGCGGTCTCGAACGCCTTCTGGTCCATGTCGCGCTCGGCGCGGGGCTTCAGGTTGATGACGATCTGCGCCTTGCGCACCTCGCCGGCGGTGAGCGACAGGCCGCCCGAGCCGCCGGAGCCGGCGGTGGCATAGACGCTCCTCACCTCCGGCAGCTTCAGCAGGGTGCGGGTGATGTCGTCGGACACCTTCTGGGTCTCGGCCAGCGTGGTGCCCGGCGGCAGTTCCACCGAGAGCAGGGCGCGGGAAATGTCGTTGGTGGGCAGGAAGCCGGACGGCAGCAGGCTGGAGAGGAAGATGGTGCCGATGAAGATGGCGATGCCCATGCCGATGGTGGCGAAGCGGTGCCGCACCGACCACGACAGCAGGCGCACATAGCCCCGCATCACCGGCCCGTCGCCGGCTTCCCGGTGGCCGGTGTCGCGCAGGAAATAGGCCGCCACCAGCGGGGTGATGAGCCGCGCCACCGCCAGAGAGAACAGCACCGCGATGGCCACCGTCAGGCCGAACTGCTTGAAATACTGCCCGGCGATGCCGCCCATGAAGGACACCGGGGCGAACACGGCGGCGATGGTGAGGGTGGTCGCCACCACCGCGAGGCCGATCTCGTCCGCCGCCTCGATGGCCGCGCGATAGGGCGATTTGCCCATGCGCATGTGGCGCACGATGTTCTCGATCTCCACGATGGCGTCGTCCACCAGGATGCCGGTGACCAGCGTGATGGCGAGCAGGCTCACCGCGTTCAGGGAGAAGCCCAGCATGTCCATGACCCAGAAGGTGGGCAGGATGGACAAGGGGATGGCGAGCGCCGTGATCAGCGTCGCCCGCACGTCGCGCAGGAACAGGAACACCACGATCACCGCGAGGATGGCGCCCTCGATCAGCGTGTGCATGGCCGACTGGTAGTCCGACTTGGTGAAGCGGACCGTGGTGTCGATCTCGGTAACGGTGATGCCGGGGTTGGCGGCCTTGAGCCGTTCAAGGTCCTCGTTCACTCGGTCATAGACCGTCACGTCGGAGAAGCCCTTGGCGCGGTAGACGCCGAAGGCCACCACGCTCTTGCCGTCGAGGCGCGCGAACACGCGCTGCTCGGCGGCGCCGTCGACCACCTGGCCGAGGTCGCCGAGGCGCACGAAGCGGCCGTTGGACAGCACGATGCGGGTCTCGGCGAGGCTTTCCATGGTGGTGGCGCCGGCCAGCGTGCGGATGGACTGCTCCTGCGTGCCCACCTCGCCGCGCCCGCCGGACACGTCGAGATTGGTGGCGCGCAGCTGCCGGCTCACCTCGGCGGCGGTGATGCCCAGGGCCATCAACCGGTCGGGGTCGAGGGCGATGCGGATCTCCCGGTCCACGCCGCCCTGCCGCTTCACCTGCGCCACCCCGCGCACGCCCTGGAGGGCGCGGGCGATGGTGTCGTCCACGAACCAGGAGAGTTCCTCCGTGGTCATGTTGGGAGAGGACACCGCATAGGTGACGATGGGCAGGCCCTCGATGTCCACCCGCTGCACCTGCGGCTCGTCGATGGAGCGCGGCAGGTCCTGGCGGATCTTGGTGACCGCGTCGCGGGTGTCGTTCACCGCGCGGTCCACCAGCGTCTCCAGATGGAATTCCACCGTGGTGATGCTGGCGCCCTCCGAGATGGAGGAGGTGATGTGCTTGACCCCGGAGACGCCGGCGATGGCGTTTTCCACCTTCTTGGTCACCTGGGTTTCCAGCTCGCTCGGCGCGGCGCCGGACTGGGTGACCGTGACCATGACGATGGGCACGTCGATGTTCGGCATCTGCGTTACCGGCAGGCCGCGGAAGTGCACGATGCCCAGCACCACAAGGATGAAGAAGAAGACGAGGGAGGGGACCGGCTTGCGGATCGCCCAGGCGGAGACGTTGAGGGCCATCAGCGTGCCTCGCCCAGGGAGAGCGGCTGGGTGACCGGGGTCACCCGGTCGCCGTCGCGCAGGAAGCTGCCGGCGCGCGCCACCACGGCGTCTTCGGCGGCAAGGCCGCTGGCGACAAGGATGCGCCCGCTCTTCTTGAGGCCGGGGACGATGCGGCGCACGCCGACCATGCCGTCGGTGACGGTCAGCACATAGGCCCCGTCGGCATCGAACATGACGGCCGACTGGGGCACGGTGAGCCCCTTCACCTCGCCCAGGTTGATGACGGCGCGGCCATAGGCGCCGGATTTCAGGCGCGGGTCGTCGGGCAAAGCTATCTTCACCGTGCCGAGCCGCGAGGCGCGGTCCACCTCGGCGGAGACGAGGCGCACCTTGCCGTCCAGCGGCGCATCGAAGCCGGCGGGCTGCACCTGCGCGATGAGGCCGTCCCGCATGCGCGGCATGGCGCTTTCGGGCACGTCCGCCTGGAGGTCCATGGAGCCGTCCTCGGCGATGCGGAACAGGGGCGAGGCGCGGGTGGACAGGGCGATGGCGCCGAGCCGCGCCTCCCGCGACAGGATGAGGCCGGCGGCGGGGGCGCGCACGTCGGTGCGCTTCATCTTCACGTCGAGCTCGTCGCGCTGGGCCTTCACGAACACGGCTTCCGCCTCGGCGGCGATCAGGGTCTCGCGGGCGGCCGCCACCTGGGCGGTGGCCACCTTCACGGCGCGCTCGCGCTCGTCCAGCTGCTCCTGGGAGGAGGTGCCGGTCTTGCGCAGCTGCCGGGTGCGCTCCACCGCGGCGGTGGCCTCGGTTTCCTGGGCGATGACCTGGTCGAGGGCGGCGCGCTGCTGGGCGATGGCGGCGCGGGCCTTGGCGGCGGAGGCGGTGTTCTGGGCCAGCTGGGTCTCCAGCACCTCGCGGGAGAGGCGGGCCAGCACCTGGCCCTTCTCCACCTTGTCGCCGGCCTCCACCAGGATTTCCATGAGCCGGTAGCCCTCGATCTCCGGCCCCACCTCGATCTCCTCGCGCGGCCTCAGGGTGCCGGTGACGAGGATTGTATCGGTCATGGTGTCCGGCTTCGGCTTCACCACCGTCACGGAGAGCGCGGGCGGGGCCTTGGGCATCGGGCTTTCGGCGGCCTTGGCCGGCTCCGCCGCCAGAGCGCCGCCGCCCGGCGCCACGGCGCAGGCGAGGAGAACGGCTGCCGCCAGCGCGGCGCGGGTCGCAGGACGAACGGTCGCGGACATGATGAAGGAAGCCTCTTTCCGGATCGGGGCGGGACCGTGGGGCGAGACCACGGCATTAACGTGACGGCAGGCCGGTGCGGCGCCGCTAGCGGGGGGCTGTGGCATTGCGGTCACGCTTCAGCCTCCGCCGGCGTCCGGGCATCGGGCGCGAGCATGCGCTTGACCAGCTGCGCGAAGGCCGGCAGCCGCTCGGCGAGCTTCCACTGGGGATGCAGCTGATGGTGGAGCAGCACCCCGTCGCCGATGATCTGGAGCAGCACCACCACCGTGTCGAGGTCCAGCGCCGGGTCGACCTCGCCTTGTTCCACCGCATTGGCGAGGGCCGCCCTCAGCTGCACGCGGCTTTCTTCCTCATGGGGCTCCACGGCGGCGCGCAGGTCCGCATTGCGGATGGCCTCGGCCATGACCTCGGGGCCGAGCCGCGCCGTGGCGAGGCAGCCTTCCTCCATCATCGCGGCGGTGCAGTCGGTCAGGGCGTCGAGCACGGACGGCGCCTTGGAGACGGTGTCGAAGAAGGCGAGCCGCTCCGCCCGCTCCCCCTCCACGATGGCGGCGATGAGGGATTCCTTGGAGGGGAAATAGCGGTAGAGCGCGCCGGGGCTCATGCCGGCCTCGGCGCAGATCTTCTGCATGGAGGCGCCGTGGAAACCGTCGCGGGAGAAGCAGGCCACGGCAGCGGCGAGGATGCGCTGGCGCTGCTCCGTGCGATGGTCGGCCCGGGTCGCGGGTGCGGGCCTGGCCGATGGGCGAGATTTGCCGGGCAGGGGCGACGCGAGCGGCGGGACGGCGGTGGAAGAGGTCATGGGCAAGGGGTCCATCCGGCAAATGCGCGCCGAAAGTCATGAGAGCGAATGTTCGTTCGCATTTATCATGAGGGGGTCCGGCGAGCAAGAGTGAACGTTCGTTCGCGTCTGGGCCGCGCGAAATGCCGCTGGAGCGGGACGGGCAGCTGGCGGGAGGGGTCAAACGGCGCTGGCGTCCAGCGGCTCCGCGCATTTGTCCCCTGCGGGAGAGGCGCGGGTGGGACAGGGGAGGGGCCGAGTTCGCCCGGCGGGGCCGAGTTCGCCCGGCGGGGCCTTGAGCCGCTGCGGCCGGCGCATTACCTCTCGCTTGGTTCGAACCGGGACGGTGCCATGCTCGCGGCTGCATTAGACGCCTTTCGCCAGACCTTCTCGCCGCTGCTGCGCGGCTTGCTGCTGAAATCCATGGCGCTGGCGGCGCTGCTGCTGGTGGGCCTCGCCATCGGCCTGGAGGCGGCGCTCACCCATTTCGTGCACGTGCCGTCCTATCCCTGGGTGGAAACCACCCTCGCCATCATCGCCGGCTTCGGCCTGGTGTTCGGCATCATCTATCTGATGCCGGCGGTGTCCTCGCTGGTGGCGGGCCTGTTCCTCGATGACGTGGCCGAACGGGTGGAACAGGCGAGCTACCCCGCCGACCCGCCGGGCCGGCCCCAGCCGGTGCTGCGCTCGATTTTGTATGCGCTGCGCTTCTTCGGCGTGGTGCTGGCGGTGAACCTTGCCGCCCTGCTGCTGCTGCTGGTACCGGGGGTGAACATCATCATCTTCTACGTGGCCAATGCCTATCTCATCAGCCGGGAATATTTCGAGCTGGCGGCCATGCGCTATCGCACCCCGGAAGAGGCGCGGCGGCTGCGGCAGGCCCATGGGGTGAAGGTGTTCGTGGCCGGGCTGCTGATCGCGCCGATCCTGTTCGTGCCGATCCTGAACCTCATCCTGCCGGTGTTCGGCACCGCCTTCATGGTGCATTTCCACCGCCGCATCGCGCCGCTCCCGGTGCTGCGCGACCGCGACGGCGCGCTGGTGATCGAGGGGCGGGCGCTCTAGATTTTTTCGTGACGCGTTTTCTTCACGCGAACCGGTACCCACTTCGCTCGAAAACGCTCTAGCTGGCCTTTAAAGCCCCGCTGCCGTCAGCGCATCCGACTGGCGCGCGGCCACCTCGTCGACCGAGAAATCGCCCATGGCGGCCTCGAACAGGCGGTGGAAATTCAGCTCCGCCTTCAGGTGCAGGAACACGGCGCCCAGGCCCACGGCGGCACGGTCCATGAACACGAACTCGCGCGGCACCGTCACCGGCCCCAGCTCCTTCAGGGCCTTGTGCACCGTGAAGGCCTCCTTGCGGCCGTAGTGTCCCGGCGCCACGCCGTCGGCGATGGAGCGCACCCGGTCGTCCATGAGCGGGCCGTAGATGAAGCGGGCCCAGATGTTGAGCACGTCGATCAGCTCGCGCTTCAGCCCCTTGAAACCCCAGGTCTCGTAGGCGTGGACCACGCGGGCCTCGTCGCCGGCCATGAGGCCGCGATAGAGGTCCACCACCCCGGCCACGAAGCGCGGCGGGAAGATGCGCACGCAGCCGTAATCCAGCAGGTTGATGCCGGCCGGGCGGCCACCCTCGGAGAACACCGTGTAATTGCCCAGGTGCGGGTCGCCGTGGATTACGCCGAACCGGCTGAAGGGCAGCCACCAGGCAGCGAACATGGCCTCGGCCAACTGGTTGCGCTCCGCCAGCGGATGGTCGGTGAAGGTGAGGATCTTCTCCCCCTCCAGCCATTGCAGCGTCAGCAGGCGCCCGGTGGAGAGGTCGTCGCGCACCCGGGGCACCCGCACCCGGCTCTCGTCCGCGAGCATGAAGGCGTAGAGGGCGGCGTGGCGGGCCTCGCGGCGATAGTCCAGCTCCTCGCGCACCCGCTCGCCGATCTCGGTGGCGATCTCGCGGGTATCGATGGCCCCGTCCATGCGGCGCTGGATGGAGAACAGGATGTCGAGCTGGGAGAGGTCCGCCTCCACCGCCGCCTGCATGTCCGGATACTGGAGCTTGCAGGCCACGTCCTCGCCATCCAGCGTCACCGCCTTGTGCACCTGCCCGAGGGAGGCGGCGGCGGCGGGCTGGTGCGAGAAGGAGGCAAATCGCGCCTCCCAGTCGCGGCCCAGCTCGGCCATCATGCGGCGGCGCACGAAGGCCCAGCCCATGGGCGGGGCATCGCTCTGCAGCTTCTGCAGCTCGGCGGCATATTCGGGGGGCAGCGCGTCGGGGATGGTGGCCATGAGCTGCGCCACCTTCATCAGCGGACCCTTCAGGGAACCGAGCGCGGCGGTGAGGGCCGCGGCGTTGGAGCTGTCGCGGTCGAGGCCCATGAGGCGGGTGCCGGCGATGCGCGCCGCGACGCCTCCCACATTGGCGCCGACGCGGGCATAGCGCGCGGCGCGGGCGGAAAAGCGGTTGCGTTCGTCGTCGGCGATCTTGTCGGACATGAGCCCCGGCTCGCTGGTTCCGTCGGGGTTCTACGCTCAGGCGGCCCGGCCGGATCGATAGGTGAGGGCGAGCAGGATGGGGAGCAAAAGCGGCGTCAGCACGTCGGTGTAGGGGATGGGTCCGGCATTGCCTGCGGCAAAGTTGCCGGTCCGGGCGATCTCGACCAGGTGGGTGACCGCCGCACCGCCGAGGAAGCCGGCGGTCACCGCCACCGCGAGGCGCAAGCCCCGGTTCGGATAGAAGGCGCCCATGAGGCCGGCGAGGCCGATGCCGAGATTGGCGGCGCCCACCTCGGTCTGGAACGGGCTGGTCGCCCAGCCGATGCTGGCCGCCGACCGGGCCGGAAACACCATGTGCCCGAGCGCGGCCCAAAGGCCCATGAGGCCCACGGGAAGCAGGCAGATGTAGCGCAGCAGCAGCTCCGCCACGAGGCCCGCCCCGCGCGGCGGCGTGGCGCGGGCAAAGGACAGGGCGGTCAAAAACACCACCGCCACGTAGGAGAGGACTAGGCCAGTTCAGGCCCGGCCGCGCTTCAGCCGTGCATGAGCGCGGAGACGTGGGCGGCGGCCGAGGAGGCGAGGCCTTCCAGGTCGTAGCCGCCTTCCAGCACCGAGACGACGCGGCCGGCACACTTCTCGTCGGCCACTTCCATCAGCCGGCGGGTGACCCAGCCGAAGTCGGTGTCCACCAAGCGCAGGGAGGCCAGCGGATCGCGGATATGGGCGTCGAAGCCGGCCGAGATCAGGATCAGGTCCGGCGAGAAGGACTTGATGCGCGGCAGGATGCGCGTCTCCATGGCCTCCTTGAACACCGCGCCGTCGTCGCCCGAGCGCAGCGGGGCGTTGACGATGGTGTTGGCGTCCCCGGTCTCGTTCACGGCGCCGGTGCCGGGATAGAGCGGCATTTCGTGGGTGGAGCAGTAGAGCACGCTGTCGTCGGCCCAGAAGATGTCCTGGGTGCCGTTGCCGTGGTGCACGTCGAAATCCACGATGGCGACGCGGCTCAGGCCGTATTTCGCCTGGGCGTGGCGGGCGGCGATGGCCACCTGGTTGAGCAGGCAGAAGCCCATGGGCTTGCGCGTCTCGCAATGGTGGCCCGGCGGGCGCATGGCGACGAAGGCGTTCTGCACCTTGCGGTCCAGCACCTCGTCCACCGCATAGCAGGCGCCGCCCACGGCGCGCAGGGCCGCTTCCCAGCTGCCGGGGGACAGCACGGTGTCTGAATCGATGCGCACCAGCCCGTCCTTGGGCGAGGCCTCTCCGAGGGCGTCCACGAAATCGGCCGGATGGACCCGGATGATGTCCTCGCGCGCACCGAGGGGGGCGAGGTCGCGGATGAGGTGGGAGAACTTCTCCTGCTCGAAGATACGGTCGAGGGCGCGCAACCGGTCCGGCCGCTCGGGATGTCCGGGCGGGGTCACATGGTTGAGGCCGGCAGGATGGGTAACGAGCAGCGTGTGCATTTGCCTTGGCGTCTCCCTGGGCCGTGCATCTTGGCCGTGGCTTGGGTTCCGGCGTTTTCGCCTGTTGTTCTTGACATACCATATTCCAGCGCGCCGGGGAGGATGTTGCGCCGGATCAAGAAATGCGTCCGACCAAAGGCGCGGGTGCCCTCTGCGCGCGGCTCAGCCTTCCGCCCGCTGGGGCCGGGCCATGAGCGCCTCGATGGCGCCGTCGATGGACAGGCGGCCCTGCAGCACGCCGTCCACGGCGGCGCTCACCGGCACGTCCACGCCCTTGGCGCGGGCCATCTCCACCAGCACCGAGGCGGTGAAGGCGCCTTCCGCCAGTCTGTCGCCGGTGGCCGCGCCCGCCCCCAGCGCCTGCCCGAAGGCGAAGTTCCGCGATTGCGGGCCGGAGGTGGTGAGGATGAGGTCGCCGAGGCCGGACAGGCCGGTGATGGTCTCCGCCTTTGCCCCATAGGCGCGGCCGAAGCGCATCAGCTCGGCGAAGCCCCGCGCCACCAGCGCCGCCGCAGCGCTCGCCCCGAGCCGGCGGCCGGAGACGATGCCGGCGGCGATGGCCAGCACGTTCTTGGTGGCGCCGCCGATCTCCGCCCCGCGCACGTCGGTGGAATGATAGAGCCGCAGCGTCGATGAGCCGAGTGCAGCGGCGAGGTCCGCCGCCAGCTGCGCGTCATGGGCGGCGAGGGTGACGGCAGTGGGCAGGCCGGCGGCCACATCGGTGGCGAAGCTGGGGCCGGAGAGCACGGCGGGGCGCGCGCCGGGCATGGCCTCGCCGATCACCTCGCTCATGAAGGCGCGGGTGCCGCGCTCGATGCCCTTGGCGCAGGAGATCACCGGCAGGCCGTCGCGGGCCAGCGGGGCGAGCCGCGCCAGCACTGCGCGGCAGGCCTGGGCCGGCACCACCAGCAGCAGCGCCTCGGTTGCGGCCACGGCGGCGAGATCCGCGGTGGGGGTGACTGCGGGATCCAGCGCGATGCCCGGCAGGTCCGGCCGGTTCTCGCGCAATTGCGCCATTTCGGCCATGGCGGCGGCGTCGCGGCCCCACAGCACCACCTCATGGCCGCTTTGGCGGCCGGCGCGGGCGGCGGCATTGGCGAGCGCGGTGCCCCACGCGCCCGCGCCCATGACGCCGATGCGTCCGTAAGCAACAGCCATTGCGCGTCAGGCCCGGGCGGTGGCGGAGGCGGCGGCCACCGGGTCCAGCGGCCAGCGGGCGCGGGGGCTGAAATCGAGCCGGTCGCGCATCCCGCGCGACAGCCGCTCGGCCCCGGCCCAGGCGATCATGGCGCCATTGTCGGTGCACAGCTCCGGCGCCGGCAGGGCGAAGCGGGTGTTCAACTCGGCGGCCACCTTGACCAGGGTCTCGCGGATCATGCCGTTGGCGGCGACCCCGCCGGCCACCACCAGGGCGGTGGGGCCGCGGCCGAGCCGGTCGCGGAAGGCGCGGGCGCCGGCGCGCACCCGGTCGGCGATCAGGTCCACCACCGCCGCCTGGAAGCTGGCGCACAGGTCCGCCACGTCGTCGTCGGAGAGCGGGGCGATGCGGTCCGCCTCCAGCCGCACGGCGGTCTTGAGGCCCGAGAGGGAGAAGTCCGGCTCGCGCCGGCCCATCATGGGGCGGGGGAAGGCGAAGCGGCCGGCATAGCCGAGCTTGGCCTGCGCCTCCACCTGCGGCCCGCCGGGATAGGGCAGGCTCAGCATCTTCGCCACCTTGTCGAAGGCTTCGCCCACGGCATCGTCCAAAGTGGTGCCGAGGCGGGTGTAGCGGCCCACGTCTTCCACCGCCAGCAGCTGGGTATGGCCGCCGGAGACCAGCAGCAGCAGATAGGGGAAGGCGACGCCGTCGGTGAGGCGGGCGGTCAGCGCATGGGCTTCCAGATGGTTCACCGCCACCAGCGGCTTCTTGGCGGCGAGCGCGATGGCCTTGGCGGTGGTGAGGCCGACGATGACCCCGCCGATGAGCCCCGGCCCCGCCGCCGCCGCGATGCCGGACAGCTCGGAATAATCGGCCTTGGCCTGGCGCATGGCCTCGGCGATCACGTGGTCGAGGATCTCCACATGGGCGCGCGCCGCGATCTCCGGCACCACGCCGCCATAGGGCGAATGGATCTCCACCTGCGAGCGGATCACGTTGGAGCGGATGTCCGACGCCCCCGAGGGCGAGCGCGCCACCACCGCCGCCGATGTCTCGTCGCACGTGGTCTCGATGCCGAGCACCAGAAGATCGGCCACGCCCTCACCCTCCCGATCCGTTCTTTTGCGGTATCTCGCTATGGCGCCGCTGCGCCCGAACGCCGCTCTATCCCATTTCGATTCCGTCGCGCATTGTACGCCGCCATGAGTGAGAATACGAAATCCGTTTACCATTCCGTCCACCCCCGTTTGCGCATCGGCACCCGTGGCAGCCCGCTGGCCCTGTGGCAGGCCCATGCGGTGCGCTCGGCGCTCGCGGCCGCGCTGGGGGTTGAGACCGAGGCCATCGCCGTGGAGGTCATCAAGACCTCCGGCGACCAGATCCAGGATCGGGCGCTGTCCGAGGCGGGGGGCAAGGGGCTCTTCACCAAGGAGATCGAGGAGGCGCTGCTGGACGGCCGCGTGGACCTCGCCGTGCATTCCGCCAAGGACGTGGCGACGGTGCTGCCCGATGGCCTGCATCTGGCCGGCTACCTGCCGCGCGCCGATGTGCGCGACGCCCTCATCCTGAAGGCCGGCGCGGCGCTGGCCGACCTGCCGGCGGGCGCCAGGGTGGGCACCGCCTCGCTGCGGCGGGAGGCGCAATTGCGCCGCATCCGTCCGGACCTGAAGGTGGAGCTGCTGCGCGGCAACGTCCACACCCGCCTCGCCAAGGTGAAGGATGGCGATTTCGACGCCACCCTGCTGGCGCTGGCCGGCCTCACCCGCCTCGGCATGGCGCAGGCGGCGAGCTGCGTGCTGGCGACCGATGATTTCCTGCCGGCGGTGGGGCAGGGG
>NZ_JAIVFO010000219.1 GCF_029991245.1 Xanthobacter autotrophicus | reverse complement strand
GGGCGGGCTCATGGGCATGCTGCCCGGCGTCGCCAAGATGAAGAACCAGATCGCCTCCGCCAATCTCGACGACAAGGTGTTCAAGCGGCAGGTGGCCATCATCAATTCGATGACGCCGAAGGAGCGCCGCGCGCCGAAGCTCCTCGACGCCTCGCGCAAGCGCCGCATCGCGGCCGGCTCGGGCACCAAAGTGGAGGAGATCAACCGCCTCCTGAAGATGCACCGCCAGATGGCCGACGTGATGAAGTCCCTCGGTGGCGCCGCCGGCAAGCGCGGCCCGCTGGCGGGCCTTGCCGGCATGATGGGCTTCGGCGGCGGCGGGCCCTCGCCCGAAATGCTCAAGGACATGGCCGACAAGATGGGCGCCGGCGGTCCCGGTGGTGCCGGCGGCATGGGCGGACTGCCCCCCAACTTCCCCGGCCTGCCGGGCGGCCTGCCCTCCAAGTTCCCCGGCGGCCTGCCGGGCCTGCCGAAAGGCCTTCCTGGACTGGGAGGCTCGAAGAAGAAGTAACCCCCCTCTCCCCGTCATGGCCCCGCGGCCGGGCGCAGCACGGCGTGTGACGCTCAGGCGGCGCCGCGTCGATGCCCGGAACAAGCCCGGGCCTGGCGGTTTCGCAAAAACACATCAACCGATCGAACGACCATAAGGAAGAACACCATGTCCCTGAAGATCCGTCTCGCCCGCGGCGGCGCCAAGAAGCGCCCCTACTACCGCATCGTCATCGCCGACGCCCGCTCGCCCCGCGACGGCCGCTTCATCGAGAAGATCGGCACCTTCAACCCGCTGCTGGCCAAGGATGCCGAGAACCGCGTGGTGCTCGACCTCGACAAGGCCAAGGCCTGGCTCGAGAAGGGCGCCCAGCCCACCGACCGCGTCGCCCGCTTCCTGGACGCCGCCGGCCTGCTGAAGCGCGAGGCCAAGAACAACCCCAAGAAGGGCGAGCCCGGCGAGAAGGCCAAGGAGCGCGCCAAGGAGCGGGCCGAGAAGGCCGCCGCCGGCACCGAGGACGCCGCCGCCGAGTGAGGCCGGCGGCCTCGTCTGTGACGGTTCAAAGGGGGGCGCCCGGCGCCCCCCTTTTCTTTTGCGCGGGAGGCGGATGCGCCGAGGCACTTATGCGCAGCGGCGCTTGCGCCGAATGCCGGCTTCCCTTCGGTCCGCCGCCGAAATCGCGGCGCCGGGTGCCACTGAGCCCTTTCCATCCTCGCCCGGTATCCCATCTAGACGGGAGCCTTAAAGCTCGGGCGCGGCGGCATGGGCGGTTCCACCCGCGCGCCAGCCGGTCTAGAGACAGAGGCAACAGACCGATTCCTTGAAAAGCCTTCCTGCCCGGAGCGTCGCATGTCCGAACCCGTCACCCTCTCGTTCGCACGGCTCACCGCCGCCCCCAAGGGCGTGCTGATCGTGCTGACCGACGAGACCCTCGCCTTCGGCGCGCAGACGCAGAAGCTGCTCAAGGGCGCCGCCGATGCCGCCGTCACCCGCGCCTTCGATGCCGAGCGCTACAAGGGCAAGGCCTGGAGCACCATCGACCTGCTCGCCCCCGCCGGCCTCGATGCCCCGCGCCTGGTGGTGATCTCGGTGGGCAAGGTGGCGGACCTGAAGCCTGCCGATTTCCTCAAGCTGGGCGGCGTGGCGGCGGGCAAGATCCCCTCCTCCGCCCGCGAGGCCACCGTCGTGCTCGACCTGCCGGGCGCCAAGATCGGCCCCGAGTCGGCGGCGGAGGTGGCCCTCGGCATCCGCCTGCGCACCTACAGCTTCGACCGCTACAAGACCAAGAAGAAGGACGACACCGAGCGCGGCGCCCTCGCCGTGACCCTGCTGGTGTCCGACGAGGCGGCGACCCGGCGCGCCGTGACCGCCGCCGATGCGGTGGGCGACGGCGTGCTGTTCGCCCGCGACCTGGTGAACGAGCCGGCCAACGTGCTCGACCCGCCCGAGTTCGCCCGCCGCGCCGAGGAGCACCTGTCGTCCGTGGGCGTCGAGATCGAGGTTCTCGACGACGCCGGCCTCGCCCGTGCCGGGATGCACACGCTGCTGGGCGTCGGCCAGGGCTCCATCAAGGAAAGCCGCGTCGTCATCATGCGCTGGAACGGCGGGCCCGCGGGCGAGCCGCCGGTGGCCTTCATCGGCAAGGGCGTCACCTTCGACACCGGCGGCATCTCCATCAAGCCGGCCGCCGGCATGGAGGACATGAAGGGCGACATGGGCGGCGCCGCCTGCGTCACCGGCCTCATGTATGCCCTCGCCGCCCGCAAGGCGAAGGTGAATGCGGTGGGCCTCGTCGGCCTGGTGGAGAACATGCCGGACGGCGCCGCCCAGCGCCCCGGCGACATCGTCACTTCCCTTTCGGGCCAGACCATCGAGATCATCAACACCGATGCCGAGGGCCGGCTCGTGCTGTGCGACGTGCTCTGGTACGCCAAGGAGCAGTTCAAGCCCAAGTTCATGATCGACCTTGCCACCCTCACCGGCGCCATCCTGGTGGCGCTGGGCTCGGAATATGCCGGCCTGTTCTCCAACGACGATGATCTGAGCGAGCGCCTCGCCACCGCCGGCAAGGAGACCGGGGAGCGGGTGTGGCGCATGCCGCTGGGCCCGGAATACGACAAGCTGGTGGATTCCAAGTTCGCCGACATGAAGAACACCGGCGGCCGCCATGCCGGCTCCATCACCGCCGCCCAGTTCCTCCAGCGCTTCGTGGACAAGACCCCCTGGGCGCATCTGGACATCGCCGGCACCGCCATGTCGTCGCCGGCGAGCGACACCAACAAGAGCTGGGGCTCGGGCTGGGGCGTGCGCCTGCTCAACCAGCTGGTGAAGGACCATTACGAGGGCTGAGGCCCCGCGTATGCGCATCCTTGCATGCCCCCGGCCGACTGGAGCGGAAGCTTCAGGTCGGCCGGGGCTACAAGCTCAAGGCAATGTGGATTCAGGATATTCGCCCGCAACAGCCAGCGCCCCATGAAGGGGCGGCAGGCATTATTCGGCCGGGCCGGCGTGCGGGGGATGCTTCGGCTCGGTCAGGCGCACGGCTGCATAGCCCATGGCGATCACCACCACGGGCAGCACCACATACGCATAGAGCCAGAGGCCGGTCATATCAGTCGTCCAAGCACGCTTCTTGCCATGAAGTGTAGCACGCCAGCCGCAGCCAGCCAAAAGATGCTGCCCAAGGCGATGAGCACGCCATGGGAGGCGGCCGCGGCGCCGGCAGAGCCCAGACCATAGAGCGACGCCACCGCCGGTCCCAGCGCCCCGACGGTCAGGCAGGCGGTGGAGGCCCGGTCGAGGGCATTGGCCATCAGCTTGGTGCGCTCGTTGTGGATCAGGCTCATGGGCGGCATATGGAAGGCGCCCCCGCCCTGGTCAAGCGCCGCCGCCGGCCCCGATGAGGGGAGGGCGTGGCCGAATTCCCGGTGCAAACCGGCCGGAACGTGCTCTAACCTGCGCCCGTTCCTTTCGCACCCCGGCCATGACCGAAATCCTCTTCTACCACCTTGAACGCCGCCCGCTGGAGCAGGTGCTGCCGACGCTTCTGGAGAAGTCGCTGGAGCGCGGCTGGCGGTGCGTGGTGCAATGCGGCTCGGCGGAGCGGCGGGATGCGCTCGATGCGCATCTGTGGACCTACAGCGAGGCCTCCTTCCTGCCCCACGGCACCGAGGCCCAGCCGGTGCCGGAGCGCCAGCCGGTGCTGCTGGCCACCACCGAGGCCAACCCCAACGGCGCGCAGGTCCGCTTCCTGGTGGACGCCGTGCCGCTGGCCGATTCGTCGCCCTATGTGCGCGTGGTGCATCTGTTCGACGGGCGGGACGACGAGCAGGTGGCCGCCGCCCGCGAGCGCTGGCGCGAGGCCAAGGCCGCCGCCTCGGCGCAGGGCCACGACCTCACCTATTGGCAGCAGGACGAGAACGGCCGCTGGGTGCGCAAGGCGTGAGCCCAAGCCCGCGCGGCGCCTGAGCGAAAACAAGGCGTGAACCACCCCCGCGCGGCGCCAGAGCGAAATCCCGTCCCCGGTCGAAAACCAGGGACGTTGGCCTGAGCGAGGTCCGCTCACGCCCTCGGGCGGCGGAAAGCCTTCAGCAGGTAGGTCAGGATCGGCACCACCAGCCCGGGCACCGCCGCGAAGGAGGCGAACTGGGACAGGCTGGACGAGGTGGCCTTCATCTCCGCCTGCACCGCGTCCATGGCCGCCTGGTTCACCTGGTTGGCAAGGCCGAGTTCCCGCGACGGCTTCAGCGTGGCCCCGACCAGCGCCACGACGAGGGCCAGCACCAGCCCGCCGCCGCCCACCGCCACCGCCGCCCAGATCGGCCCCAGCGAGGCTTCCAGCGCGAGGAACAGCGCCACGCCCAGCATCACCACGCCGAAGCTCGCCACCAGCGCCGCGAAGGCGAACAGGCCCACCCGCGCCGCCACGTGCCGCAGGTGGATCTCGGCGATGATGGTGTTGGTGCGCAGCAGGATCTTGAGGTTCCGCGCCAGCTGATCGACGTTCATCCCGCATTCCTTCCCGTGCGCACGATGGTGACCGGTCGCAGCAGCGCGCCCACCACCACCCCGGCGAGGAACGACACCGCCATCCAGGCCAGGGGATTGAGCCGCACCGCGCGCCGCGCGCGCCTGCTTCCCGCATCCGCGGCGGCATCGAGGCCCGCCGCGTCCGTCTCCATGGCCGCCTTCAGGGCGGCGCCCGAAAGCTCGCTCTGAAGCCCCATCAATTCCGTATGCCGCTCTTCGCCCAATGATGCCTCCCGGATCACCATGCGGGCCGCCTGAGAGGGGACCACCGGCGTTTCCCTGTCAAGCTGGCCTGCGTGTACAACTGTCCGCGGCGGCGATTGATCCGTGCCGCCTGCTCCTGCATCCAGCCCCCCCGCCCACAGGAC
>NZ_JAIVFO010000218.1 GCF_029991245.1 Xanthobacter autotrophicus | reverse complement strand
GCGCAGGGCCTCGTCCCCCACCCCGTCCTCGCGGGCGAACAGGTTGCCGCCGGCCTGCTCCATCAGGCTCACATGGACGTGCATGCCGTTGCCGGCGAAATCCGCCAGCGGCTTGGCCATGAAGCTGGCCTTCAACCCGTGCCGGCGCGCCACGCCGTCGATCAGCCGGCGCAGCAGCACCGCGTCGTCGGCAGCCCCGAGCGGATCCACCCGGTGATAGAGATTGACCTCGAACTGGCCGGGCGCGGCCTCCGAGATCACGGTATCGGCTGGCAGCCCCTGCGTGACGCAGGCGGCGCGCATGTCGTGCAGGACCTCGGCGAAGGCGTCGAGGTCGGACATGGCATACATGTTCTGCCGCGCCTGCCCCGTGGCCCGGAACACCGGCTCGGGCGGCGCGCCCGGCACGTCGGACGGCTTCAGCAGGTAGAATTCCAGCTCGAAGGCGACGCAGGGGATGAGCCCCCGCGCGGCGAAGCGGTCCACCACGGCGGCGAGCTGCTGGCGTGGATCGAGCTTCCACGGCCGGCCGCGGGCCGAGCCGTCCGGCTCGTGCATGGTGATGAGCACCTGCGCGGTGGGGCGCAGCGCCCAGGGCACCGGCTTCAGCGTGCCGGGCACCGGCCAGCACAGGCCGTCCTTGTCCCCGGTCTCCATATGGATTTCGGTGGCCTCCACCTCGCAGCCCCAGATGTCGAGGCCGAAGATGGAGAGCGGGATCGCCACACCGTCCTTCCAGATCTTGCCGAGGGAATGGCCGGGAATCCACTTGCCCCGCAGCACCGCCGAGGTGTCGGGCAGGAGAACCTCCACCACGTCCGGCGCGCCGAAGGCCGTCAGATAATCCGCCACCTCGTCCGTGACCCCGGGGGCCGCGGCATCGTCGGGTCGACGGTCTGGAACCTGGACCTGCATGACACTCCATTCAAAAAAACGTCGATTTCCTGTTCATCCAAGCGCGAAGCGCGGGAACCTTCAAGCGCGACGATGATTATGCACCTGCAGCGGTACTGCGGGAGCAGGGAGCGCAGCCATGCGGCGCCTGTCAACAGAAGGGAACGTGACCACCAGATGAGGACGGCGGCGAGACCCCCGCGGGGGTCATTCTCATCGACGCACCCTGAGGACACGCAGGGCGGCCCAGGACGTTCGGGAGGGAATGCACCATGGCGCTGGTGATGCCCGCCGCCCGTGCACCGGCCCGCCGGCTGCGCCTTCCCGGCCCGACGCTGCTGCTCGTCCTCGGGTTTGCGGTGCTGGCGTCCATCAGCGCCCTCTCCGTCACGCTGGTGTACCGCGCACAGGACGACGCCGACGGCGTGACCCATACCTTGCGCGTGATGAACGCGATCTCCCAATTGCAGATCATGATTCGGCGGGCCGAAAGCGCCGAGCGGGGGTTTGTCATCACCGGCGGCGAGGGCTTCCTGCGGTTTTACGAGGAGTCCAGAGCCCGCGCCCTGCCGACCCTCGACGAAATCGGCAACCTGACGCAGGACAACCCCGTCCAGCAGGCCCGCGTCGCGGAGGCACGGCCGCTCCTTCAAAGACGGTTCGAAGCCTTCGAGCGCGCCATCGCCCTGCGCCGCAGCGGCGATGTGGAGGGTGCCCAGTCGGACCTGAAGTCCGACCCCACCGAGGGCGCCATGACCCGCCTCGGCACCATGCTCATGGAGATGAAGGCGGCCGAGACGCAATTGCTCGACAGCCGGGCCGCGGCGTCCCGGCACAGCGCCAGCTGGCTCACGGCGGTGAGCGCCGGCGGTTTTGCCGTGGTTCTGGCCCTCGGCGGCCTCGCGCTCTATCTCAACCGGCGTACCATCACCGCCCTTGAGACGGCGCAGAAGGAGCTGGAGACCGTCAACGCCGGCCTGGAGCAGCGGGTGGCCGACCGCACCGCCGACCTCAAGGAAGCCAACGACGAGATCCAGAGCTTCGCCTACATCGTCAGCCACGATCTGCGCTCGCCGCTGGTGAACATCATGGGCTTCACCAGCGAGATCGAGACCATGCGCACCGACCTGTTCGATCGCCTCGCGAAGCTGCGCGAGACGGCCGGCGAGGGGCGGGAGGCGGACGGGGAGCTTGCCGCCGATTTCGAGGAGGCGCTCGCCTTCATCAAGGCCTCCATCACCCGCATGGACCGCCTGATCAATGCCATTCTCGCCCTGTCGCGGGAGGGGCGGAAGGAATTCATGCCCGTGGACGTGGATGTGGGTGAGCTGATCGCCAGCATCGCCGGCTCCATGGCCCACCAGACGCAGGAGGCGGGCGCGCAGATCCGGGCGGCGCGGCTCCCCGTGATCCACTCCGACCGCCTGGCGCTGGAGCAGATCTTCACCAACCTCCTCGACAACGCCCTGAAATACCGGCGCGAGGGTGTGCCGGGCCTGATCGAGGTGAGCGCGGTGGACACGCCCGGCTTCGTCACCTTCGTGGTCAAGGACAACGGACGCGGCATCGACCCCAAGGATCGCGGCCGGGTGTTCGAGCTGTTCCGCCGCTCCGGCCGGCAGGACCGGCCGGGCGAAGGCATCGGCCTTGCCCATGTGCGGGCATTGGTGCGACGCATGGGCGGGCTGATTTCACTGGATTCCACGCTGGGCGAGGGCTCGACCTTCAAGGTCACGCTGCCGCGCCGCCTGCCGGCGGACAACGGAAAAAAGGGTCATGACTGAACACGTCACCATCGTGATGGTCGAGGACGACGAGGGCCACGCGCGCCTCATCGAGAAGAACATCCGCCGCGCCGGGGTGCGCAACGACATCCTGCCGTTCACCGACGGCACCAGCGCGGTACAGTTCCTGTTCGGCGCGGACGGGACCGGGCGCGATCATATCGGCCGGGCCCTGCTGGTGCTCCTCGACCTCAACCTGCCGGACATGACCGGCGTGGAGATTCTCACCCGCATCAAGCAGAACGAGCATCTCAAGCGCTCGCCCGTGGTGGTGCTCACCACCACCGACGACAAGGTGGAAATCCAGCGCTGCTATGATCTCGGCGCCAACGTCTATGTGACCAAGCCGGTCAATTACGAGAATTTCGCCAACGCCATCCGCCAGCTCGGGCTGTTCTTCTCCGTCATCCAGGTTCCGGAGACAGACTGATGGAGGGCTCCGTTCCCGAACCCGCCGCCCCGCCCCAGGACGGGACATCCACGCCACCGGCCCCGCTGCGCGTCCTCTATGTGGACGACGACCCGGGGCTGGGACGCCTCGTGCAGCGCCAGCTCGGGCGGCTCGGGTTCGAGGTGGTGCTGGCAGGCTCCGGAGAGGAGGGGCTGGCCCTGGTGGCGGCCGAGCGCTTCGACGTGGTGGCCCTCGACCACTACATGCCGGGCCAGGACGGCATCGCCACCCTGCGCGCCATCCGCGCCCTCGATCGTCCCCCGCCGGTGGTCTACGTCACCGGCGCCCAGGACGGCCGCCTCGCCGTGGCGGCACTGAAGGCGGGAGCCGCCGACTATGTGGTGAAGGAAATTCAGGCCGATTTCGTCGAGCTGTTGCGCGCCGCCTTCGTGGCGGCGGTGGAGCAGGTGCGCATGCGCCGCGCCCACGAGGCGGCGGAGGCCGAGATCCGCGCCGCCCGCGACCGCTTCGAGGCGCTGGCCGCCGAACGCGCGCTGCTGCTGCGCGAGATGAACCACCGGGTCGGCAATTCGCTCCAGATCATCGTGTCGCTGCTGAACGTGCAGGCCAGCGCCACCGAGGACGGGCGGGTGAAGGAAGCGCTGAACTCCGCCCGCAACCGCGTCTCGGCCGTGGCCCAGGTGCATCGCCGGCTCTACACCTCCGACCAGATCGCCACCGTGGCCCTCGACCAGTATATCGGCTCGCTGCTGGACGACCTGCAGGTCTCCGCCCACCGGGACCATGGCGGCATCACCATCACCCTGGATGCGGACCCGATCCACATCGACCCCGACCGCGCCGTGGCGGTGGGCATCATCGCCACCGAGCTGGTGATCAATGCCCTGAAATACGCCTATCCCCGCGGCGAAGGCGCGGTGCGGGTGGCGCTGAAGCGGCAGGGCGAGCGCATCGACTTCACGGTGGAGGACGATGGGGCCGGGATGGGGACCGGGATGGGCGCGGGCATGGCGGCGCCGAAGGCCGCGGAGACCGGCGCGGCCCCGTCCACCGGGCTCGGCACCCGCATCGTGCGGGCCATGTCCACCAAGCTCGGCTGCGAGCCCACCCTGGATGCGCGAAAGACCGGCACCTGCGTGCGGCTCACCTTCCGCCTCGCCGAGCACGCGTGACGGCACCGCCGGGCGGCGCCGTCAAATTTCGGACCATCGGCCTCGGTCTTCGACCGATGCCAAGTGGGTTTCGCTCAAGCGCCGCGCGGGCTTGACCAATGGCCCATGAGAAACGCTCACGGGCCGTTGATCTCAGATGCGCGGGACGATGATGAGCCGCTCCACCGGCTTGCCGCCGAGGAGGTGGGAGGTGACGATCTCGTCGATGTCTTCCGGGGATTTCGGCGTGTACCAGATGCCCTGCGGGTAGACGACCATGATGGGACCCGCCTGGCAGAAGCTGAGGCAGCCCGAAGAGGTCATGGCGATGTCGCGCCGGCCGGACGCCTCCAGCTTCTTGCCCAGTCGCTCCCACAGGGGCGCCGCGCCATTGGCCCCGCACGAGCCCCGCGGATGCTGCGGCGGCCGCTGCGTGAAGCAGCAGAACACGTGGTACGTGTAGACCTGCGGGATATCGAGGACTTCGCTTTCGGCAGCTTCAGACATGACGGCTCGCGACTCAGTGGGGCTGGTCTGGAGCCATTCAAAATACGTGCCGGAGCCGCAGATACCTCATAAATCCGTTTATAGCCAATATGTTGTCACGGCACAGCCCCACCCTCGGGCGGGTGCGCGCGCCGCCCAAAGCCGACAAGGGCGGGAAAGCGACACAGGAGGCCCCCCCACCC
>NZ_JAIVFO010000217.1 GCF_029991245.1 Xanthobacter autotrophicus | reverse complement strand
GGGAGGGGGCTGCCGCGCGCGTGACAAGCGCCGACGAGCGGGTGGACGCTCCGGCCGCCGTCTCGTCGCACCCGACCGACGCAGCCGATCCGCCCACCCCCCTGCCCTTCGCCCGCTGGCAGGCGACGCAGCCGGCCTCGCCGCTGCACACGCTCTATATCTCTCCGCTGAAGGCGCTGGCGGTGGACATCGCGCGCAACCTGGAGACGCCCATCGGGGAGATGGGCCTGCCCATCCGCGTGGAGACCCGCACCGGCGACACCCCCTCCTCCCGACGCCAGCGCCAGCGGCGCGATCCGCCGGACATCCTGCTCACCACCCCCGAGCAGATCTCCCTGCTGCTCGCCTCGAAAGACGCCGAGCACCTGTTCAGCGGCCTCAAGCGCGTGGTGCTGGACGAGTTGCACGCCCTCGTCACCTCGAAGCGCGGCGACCTGCTGGCGCTGGCGCTGGCGCGGCTGCGGGCCATCGCGCCGGGGCTGCAATGCGTCGGCCTCTCCGCCACCGTGGCCGAGCCCGACGACCTGCGCCGCTATCTCGTCGCTCAGGACGAGCCCGCCCCCGGTCCCATCCCCCTCGCCGACCTCGTGGTGGCGCAGGGCGGCGTCGCGCCCGACGTGCGCATGCTGGAGACGGACGTGCCCATGCCGTGGGCGAGCCACATGGCGCTCCATGCGGTGCGCGACATCTATGCGCTGCTGAAGGCGAACCGGCTCAGCCTCGTGTTCGTCAACACCCGCCGGCAGGCGGAATTCATCTTCCAGGAGCTGTGGCGCATCAACGACGACAATCTGCCCATCGCCCTCCACCACGGCTCGCTGGCGGTGGAGCAGCGGCGCAAGGTGGAGGCGGCCATGGCCGCCGGGCGGCTCAAGGCGGTGGTGGCCACCTCCTCCCTCGACCTCGGTATCGACTGGGGCGACGTGGACCTCGTCGTCAACGTGGGCGCGCCCAAGGGCTCCTCCCGCCTGCTGCAGCGCATCGGCCGCGCCAACCACCGGCTCGATGAGCCGTCGCGCGCCGTGCTGGTGCCGGCCAATAGGTTCGAGGTGCTGGAATGCCGGGCGGCGCTGGAGGCGGTGAAGATCGGTGCGCAGGATACCCCGCCGGAGCGCCTCGGCGCGCTGGACGTGCTGGCCCAGCACATCCTCGGCATGGCTTGCGCCGCGCCGTTTGCCGCCGACGCGCTTTATGGCGAGGTGCGCTCGGCCGCCCCCTACCGGCACCTGCCCCGCGCGGACTTCGACGCCGCCCTCGATTTCGTCGCCACCGGCGGCTACGCGCTGAAGGCCTACGAGCGCTACGCCAAGATCCGCCCTACGAAGGACGGCCTGTGGCGGGTGGCCAATCCCATGATCGCGCAGGCCTACCGGCTCAACGTGGGCACCATCGTGGAATCCACCATGCTGAAAGTGCGCCTGGTCTCGGCGCGCGGCGCGGCCAGGACCGGCGTCACCGGGCGGGTGCGCTTCGGCGGGCGGATGCTGGGGGAGGTGGAGGAATATTTCGTGGAGACCATGGTGCCCGGCGACACCTTCGTCTTCGCCGGCGAGATCCTGCGCTACGAGACCCTGGTGGAGGACGAGGTCTATGTCTCGCGCACCACCGCCACCGAGCCCAAGGTGCCGGCCTATGCGGGGGGCAAGTTCCCCCTCTCCACCTTCCTCGCGGCGGGGGTGCGGGCGCTGCTCGCCGCCCCAGAGCGCTGGGCCGCGCTGCCGAAGCAGGTGCGCGAGTGGCTGGAGCTGCAGCGCCTGCGCTCGCGCCTGCCGGGCCGCGACGACCTGCTGGTGGAAACCTTCGTGCAGGGCGGGCGCTACTATCTCGTCACCTACCCGTTCGAGGGCCGCCTTGCCCACCAGACGCTGGGCATGCTGCTGACGCGGCGGCTGGAGCGGGCGCGGCTGAAGCCGCTGGGCTTTGTCGCCAACGACTATGCCATCGCGGTCTATGCCGCCGGCGACATGGGCGCCGCCATCGCCGGGGGGCGGCTGGCGCTGGCGGACCTGTTCGACCAGGACATGCTGGGGGACGACCTTGAGGCGTGGCTGGCGGAAAGCGCCCTGATGAAGCGGACGTTCCGCCACTGCGCGGTGATCGCCGGGCTGATCGAGCGGCGGTTTCCGGGCAAGGAGAAGACCTCGCGGCAGGTCACCGTCTCCACCGACCTCATCTACGACGTGCTGCGCCGGCACGAGAGCGACCACCTGCTGCTGCGCGCCGCGCGGGCGGACGCCGCCACCGGCCTCCTCGACGTGAAGCGGCTCGGCGAGATGCTGGCGCGCATCAAGGGGGCCATCGTGCACATGGCGCTGGAGCGGGTGTCGCCGCTGGCGGTGCCGGTGCTGCTGGAGATCGGGCAGGAGAGCGTGGGGGGCGAGGCGAGCGACGCGCTGCTCGCCGAGGCGGAAGAGGAACTCATCCGCGCCGCCATGGGTTGATCGTGGGCTGATCAGGCGGGTCGAACCGCAAGCAGATGACGAGCCGATCTGCCGGCGGGTATCCGGAAACAGGGCGCGCCGAAGCGCTCCCGCGGCGCGCTCAGGACGCGCGGCGAAAGGTCTGGCGGCCGATTTCGCAAGTGCGAAGGCGCCAACTCAGCTGTTGCACATGGGAAACGGGCAACTTTGAACGCTCTCCATTTCCATCACAATCACGTGATCAGACGGCGCGCAAAACGCCCGCCGCCGAACCCGGATATCAGAACATCACGCCGCCGAACATGCCAAGCGTGGCGGCACTGGCCTCGTGAGGGGCAAAAAATGCAGCAATTCCAAGGATGGTCACCAGAGCGCCGGTGACAGCAAGCTTCCGAACCATGGCCACTCTCCAAATTCGTCGTCTACAGGGTTAACGATGCACGTCGATTAAGAGTTCCTTAACCAAGCCTGTCTGAACCCCCTTTGATGCTCCCGTTCAGAAAGTGTTCAGGAAAGTCACGGCTGCGTGACGATTGCACCCCGGGGAGGGGCAGGACGATTGACCTTTGCCCCGCATGATGTTGCATCGCAGCAGCAAGGGTTCCGCCAAAGGAGGTACAGGCATGTCGCAGAAGAGCGGGGGCGAGGCCGGGACGAAGAGCGGAGCGAAAAGTCCCTGGCATGATCTCGAGGCGCCGGGCATCGCCGCATTCGAGGACCTGGCCCGCGACGCCTTCGCCCGCCTGCCCGCTTCGTTCCGGGCGCTGTGCGAGGGCCTCGTCATCCGCATCGAGGATTTTCCCACCGACGAGGTGCTGGACGAGATGGACGCCGAGACGCCCTTCGACCTGCTGGGCCTGTTCCAGGGAATCGGCCGCGCCCAGGCGGATGCGGTGGCCCACACCGGGCAGATGCCCAACATGGTGTTCCTCTATCGCCGCCCCATCCTCGATTACTGGGCCGAGAACGAGGAAACCCTGGGCGACGTGGTCACCCATGTGCTGGTGCACGAGATCGGCCATCACTTCGGCCTCTCCGACGACGACATGGAGGCCATCGAGGACCGGGCCAATTGACCGCAGGGCAACGCGCCCATTAGCGCTGGACCTATGGGCCGCCACTTTTTAGAATTGGTCAAAACAAGGAGGCTCATGTGCCCGTCGATCCCAAACTCTCGCGCTATGGGGCGCCGCTGCGCGCCATCCACTGGCTCACCGTTCTGAGCATCATCGTCGCCTTCGGCATCACCTATTTTGAGGACTTCTTTCCCCGCGGGACGCCCGGTCGCGCGACCTTGTGGTGGACCCACATCTCGGTCGGCCTCCTGATCGTCGCCCTGGTGGCGGTGCGCATTCCGGTGCGGATCTTCGCGCCCAATCCGCCGGCCTCCACGCAGATCAGCCGGCCGGTGGCCATCGCCTCGCACATCGTGCACGGGCTGCTCTACCTGCTTCTCATCGCGACCCCGCTGGTGGGCATCTATCTCGCCTTCCTGCGCGGCAACGAGGTGAGCTTCTTCTCGCTGTTCACCATCCCCTCGCCCATCGCGGTGAACCGCGACCTCGCGCGCGAGGTGATCGAGGTCCACGAATGGCTGGCCAACGCCCTGGTCGTCCTCGCCGTCCTGCACGCGGCCGCCGCCGTGGCCCACCACTATGTGCTCAAGGACGACGTGCTGAAGCGCATGCTGCCGGAACGCGCCGCGCGCTGACCGGGAGGACGGGTCCGGGCCGGCGCGCGGGCTTTCGTGCGCCGGTCTTCTTGACTGGGCAAGGGCGGATACGCCTGTTATGGAGGGGCCTCAGGCAGGAAGCCTATAAAGACAAGCCGAGGCTCAAGGTCCCATGGAGAAGTTCACCGTCCTGGAGGGCGTCGCCGCCCCGCTGAAGCTGGTCAATGTCGATACCGACATGATCATCCCCAAGCAGTACCTCAAGACCATCAAGCGCACGGGCCTGGGCACCGGCCTGTTCTCGGAGATGCGGTACAAGGACGACGGCTCGGACAATCCCGACTTCGTGCTCAACCAGAGCGCCTACAAGAATGCCAAGATCCTGGTGGCCGGCGACAATTTCGGCTGCGGCTCGTCCCGTGAGCATGCCCCCTGGGCGCTGCTCGACTTCGGCATCCGCTGCGTGATCTCCACCTCGTTCGCCGACATCTTCTACAACAACTGCTTCAAGAACGGCATCCTGCCCGTGGTCGTCTCCAAGGACGACCTGGACAAGCTGTTCGACGACGCCGACCGCGGCGCCAACGCCACCCTCACCGTCGATCTGGCGGCGCAGGAGATCCGCGGGCCGGACGGCGGCGTGGTGAAGTTCGAGATCGACCCGTTCCGCAAGCGCTGCCTCATCGAGGGGCTGGACGACATCGGCCTGACCCTGGAGAAGGCCCCCGCCATCGCCGCCTACGAGACCGCCAAGGGCGCCGAGCAGCCCTGGCTGTGAGCGGCTGCGGCGAAAACCGCCCGTAGCGCCGTCGGTGCATTCGGCGCGCGCTGTTAGGACCTGAGCCGCCGCGCCCCCTCTCCCGCTTGCGGGGGAGGGCCGGGGTGGGGGCAGGTCTGCCGGGTCTCACCCCATCATAGGGTTTCAGGTGGAGAGGGCTTCCCCCTCCC
>NZ_JAIVFO010000216.1 GCF_029991245.1 Xanthobacter autotrophicus | reverse complement strand
CTATGCCCACGAACCCCATGCCCCGGCGGCTCTCGGCACCCGTGAAAATCCCGGCGAGGTCACCTTCCTCGGCCGCACCCGCCTCAACAAGGACGGCTCCGAGAAGGAGACCTGGCACGTCGAGTTCGACCTTAGCGGCTCGGGCATCGACTATGTGGCCGGCGACAGCTTCGGCGTGTTCCCGGTGAATGATCCCGATCTGGTGGCGGCGGTGCTCGCCGCGCTCCACGCCCCGCCGGACTTTCCCATCGCCGACACCACCCTCGGCGACGTGCTCTCCCGCGAGGTGTGCCTGAAATCGGCCCCCGACGCGCTCTTCACCCTCATCTCCTACATCACCGGCGGCGATCGCAAGGCCAAGGCCCGGGCGCTGGCTTCCGGCGAGGACCCGGACGGCGATGCCGCAAGCCTCGACGTGCTGGCGGCGCTGGAGAAATTCCCCGGCATCCGGCCCGATCCGGAGGCTTTGGTGGAGTGCCTGGAACCGCTCCAGCCGCGGCTTTATTCCATCTCCTCCAGCCCCACGGCGACCCCCGGCAAGCTCACCCTGACGGTGGACGCGGTGCGCTACGAACAGACCGGGCGCACCCGGCTCGGCGTCGCCTCCACCTTCCTCGGCGGACGCATCGCGCCGGGCACGCGCATGAAGGCCTATATCCAGAAGGCCCACGGCTTCGCCCTGCCGGCCGACCTCTCCAAGGACGTGATCATGGTGGGGCCGGGCACCGGCATCGCCCCGTTCCGCTCCTTCCTGCACGAGCGGCTGGCCACCAAGGCCCCGGGGCGCAACTGGCTGTTCTTCGGCCACCAGAAGCGCGACACGGACTTCTTCTACGAGGACGAATTGGCCGGCCTCCAAGCCTGCGGCACCCTCACCCGGCTCGACACCGCATGGTCGCGGGACGGCGCCGGCAAGGTCTATGTGCAGGACAAGATCCGCGCGGCGGGGCCGGAATTGTGGGCGTGGCTTCAGGCCGGCGCGCATTTCTACATCTGCGGCGATGCCAAGCGCATGGCCAAGGACGTGGAAGCGGCCATGGTCGCCGTCGCGGTGGAGCATGGCGGCCTCTCGGCGGAGGCCGCCGCCCGTTTCGTCGCCGACCTGAAGACCGCCGGCCGCTACCAGGCCGACGTCTACTGACCCCGAACAGCCTCAGGCAGGATCGGCCCCCCATGAACGCGCCTCTCGCCTCGCCCCCGAGCGTGAAGACCACCTGCCCCTATTGCGGCGTCGGCTGCGGGGTGAAGGCGACGCCGGACGGCCTCGGCGGCGCGCTGGTGGAGGGCGATGCCGCCCATCCGGCCAATCTCGGTCGCCTGTGCTCCAAGGGCGCGGCGCTGGGGGAGACGGTGGGGCTCGACACCCGCCTGCTCTTTCCCATGGTGCGCGGGGCCGATGGCGCGCTGGCCCGCGCCTCGTGGGACGCTGCCCTCGACCGCATCGCGGACGGCCTGCAGGGCGTGCGCGACGCCCACGGGCCGGGGGCCATCGCCTTCTACCTCTCCGGCCAGTTGCTGACCGAGGATTATTACGCCGCCAACAAGCTGGCGAAGGGCTTCCTCGGCACGTCGCATGTGGACACCAATTCACGCCTGTGCATGTCCTCCTCCGTGGCCGGGCACAAGCGCGGCTTCGGCTCGGACACGGTGCCGGGGTCCTATGAGGACCTGGACGCGGCGGACCTCATCGTGCTGGTGGGCTCCAACACCGCCTGGTGCCATCCGGTGCTGTTCCGCCGCATGGAGGCGGCGCGCACGGCGCGGGGCACGAAATTCATCGTCATCGATCCCCGCCGCACCGAGACGGCGGCGGAAGCCGACCTGCACCTGCCGCTGGCCCACGGCACCGACGCGCTGCTCTTTTCCGGCCTGCTCGCCCATCTGGCACAAAGCCCGGCGTTCGACGCGGCTTACGTGCGCGAGCACACCACCGGCTTCGACGCTGCGCTGGCCCACGCCCGCGCGGTGGCCCCCGACGCCGCGGCCACCGCCCGCGCCTGCGGCCTCGACGTGGCAGACGTGGCGCGCTTCTTCGCCCTGTTCGCGGACACCGCCCGCACAGTGACCTGCTATTCGCAGGGGGTGAACCAGGCGGTGGCGGGCACCGACAAGGTCAACGCCATCCTCAACTGCCATTTCGCCACCGGCCGCATGGGCCGCGAGGGCATGGGGCCGTTTTCCCTCACCGGCCAGCCCAATGCCATGGGCGGGCGCGAGGTGGGCGGGCTCGCCAACCAGCTCGCCGCCCACATGGGCTTTTCGCCGGAGGAGGTGGACCGTGTGCGCCGCTTCTGGGACGCACCGCATATGGCGACCCGCGAGGGCCACAAGGCGGTGGACCTGTTCGCCGCCATCGGCCGGGGCGAGATCAAGGCGCTGTGGGTCATGGGCACCAACCCGGCCGTGAGCCTGCCCGAGGCGGACGGCGTGCGCGCCGCGCTGAAGGGCCTCGACCTGTTCGTGCTGTCGGAGAACGTGGCCGTCAACGACACCACCTTGTGCCATCCCCATGTGATGCTGCCCGCCGCCGCCTGGGGCGAGAAGGACGGCACCGTCACCAATTCCGAACGGCGCATCTCGCGCCAGCGGCCCTTCCTCGCCCCGCCCGGCGCGGTGAAGCCCAATTGGTGGGCGCTGGCGCAGGTGGCGGCGCGCCTCGGCTTCGGCGCGGCCTTCACGTGGCGCGGGCCGGCGGACATCTTCCGCGAGCATGCCGCGCTCTCCGGCTTCGAGAATGCCGGCAGCCGCGACTTCGACATCTCCGCCTTCGCCGAGCTGTCGGATGCCGCCTACCAGGATTTCGCGCCGGTGCAGTGGCCGGCGCCCCCTGGACGGCCCGAAGGCACGCCACGGCTGTTCGCGGACGGCGGCTATTTCACCGCCGACCGGCGCGCCCGTTTCGTGGCCCCGGCCGAGATCAAGGCGGCGCCGGCGAGCGACGCCTTCCCCTTCCTGCTCAACACCGGCCGCATCCGCGACCAGTGGCACACCATGACCCGCACCGGCCTCTCGCCCCGGCTGGGCTCGCACATCCTGGCGCCGTTCGTGGCCGTCCATCCGGACGATGCGGCGCCCCTCGGCCTTGTGGAGGGCGCGCTGGCGCGGGTGTCGAGCGCCCATGGCGCGGCGGTGCTGGAGGTGAAGATCGATGCCGGCCAACGGCGCGGCACCCTGTTCGCGCCCATCCACTGGAGCGAGGCCACCTCCTCCCACGGGCGGGTCGGCCCGCTGGTGCATTCGGTGAACGACCCCCTCTCCGGCCAGCCCGATTCGAAGGCGACCCCGGCCACCCTCGCGCCCTATGCCGCGCCGTTCGAGGGCTTCGTGCTGTCACGGCGTCCGCTTCAGATGCCGCAGGGCCTGTGGTGGGCGCGGGCGGCGCTGGAGGGCGGCTTCGGCTGGCGCATGGCGGGCAGCCTCGGGCCGGACGACTGGGCGCAGTGGGTGAAGGCCGAGGGTCCCGCAGACGTGGCGGAACTGGTGGACGGCCCCTCCGGCCTCTACCGCGCCGCCGCCTTCGACGGGGACGGGCGGCTGGATTTCGCGGTGTTCGTGGGCACGGCGGGCCGGCGCGTGGCCTGGGACGCGCTGAAGGGCCTGCTTGCGGAAGACACCGTCTCCGCCGCCGACCGGCGCACCCTGCTGGCGGGCCGGCGGGCGGGCGCTGCGGCCGCATGCGGGCCGCTGGTGTGCGCCTGCTTCGGCGTACCGCGCGACGCCATCGTCGGCGCCATCCGCGCCGGCGCGCACGATGCGGCCATGGTGGGGGAAAAGCTCAAGGCCGGCACGAATTGCGGCTCGTGCCTGCCCGAGATCCGCCGCCTCCTGGCGGAGACGACGGTATCGGCCTGAGGGGCGAGTGGTCCCGCCCCTGGAAGGAAAGCCTCAGCCTTCCTTGCCTTCGGCCTTGGCGCGCTCGATGCCCTCGAGGATGAGCTTGTGCGCTTCGGCGGCATCGCCCCAGCGCAGGATCTTCACCCACTTGTTGGGCTCCAGGTCCTTGTAGTGCTCGAAGAAGTGCTCGATCTGCTTGAGCGTGATCTCCGGCAGGTCGGAATGGTTGATGACCCGGTCGTAGCGCTTGGTGAGCTTGGAGGAGGGCACGGCGATGATCTTCTCATCGACGCCGGCCTCGTCCTCCATCAGCAGGACGCCCACGGGGCGCACGCTGATCACCGCGCCGGCGATGATGGCGCGGGTATTCGCAACGAGAACGTCGCAGGGATCGCCATCACCGGACAAGGTGTGCGGAATGAAACCGTAGTTTCCAGGATACCGCATGGCGGTATAAAGGAAGCGATCGACGAAGAGCGTGCCGGCAGCCTTGTCGAGTTCGTATTTGATAGGCTCGCCGCCGATGGGCACCTCGATCACGACATTGACATCGTGGGGCGGGTTCTTGCCGATCGGGATCGCATCGATGCGCATGATACACTCGCTGGATAGCTACGGTCCACGCGGGCGGTTGCCCGTGCGGAGGTTACCGCTGCCAAGCGAAGGCGATCTTGTCCAGCGTTTTTGAGCCGAACTGCTCCGTCGAGGATGCGACCGGTTGCCCTCCTAGGGCCCGATAGAAGCCCACCGCATTCTCGTTTTCGGCCAGCGCCCAAACCACCATTCCTTCGAGCCGGGCAAGACTTAGGTCCCGGCGGGCCGCCGAAAACAGGCGCTGGCCGAAGCCGAGGCCCTGATACAAAGGTTGTAGGTAGATTTCATAGATCTCGCCGCCATAGGGCAGGCTCTTGGCGCGGTTGCCACCGTAATTCACATAGCCGGCGAGATCATCGCCCACCAGCAGCACGGAGAGGCGGCTGCCGCGCCTAATGGCGGCATCCCACCAGCGCGGGCCGCGCCGCTCCACCATGCGCTCCAGCTCGATGCCGGGGATGAGGCCCCGGTAGGCCGTGCGCCAAGCCGCGTCGTGCACCGCCGCGATCGCCTTGGCGTCGGCCGGCTTGGCCCTGCGGATTTCTATGAGGCCCGTGCTCATGACGTGATGGAAGCATTCCCGGCGCCCGGCTTCAAGGGGCAATGGCGCGCAGGGGCGCGGTACCACCCGGCGGGCTGCAGATGGTGACGGGCGGATGCGGGCTTGGTTGCCGGGGCGCCCCCTCCCGTTCAAGCCGCCACGGCTTCCTCTCCCGCGTGCGGGGGAGGGCTGGGGAG
>NZ_JAIVFO010000215.1 GCF_029991245.1 Xanthobacter autotrophicus | reverse complement strand
GCCCTGCCCCCCACCCTGCCCCTCGCGGGCGGCGATCATGACCCGGCGCTGGACGGCGATGCGCTGGGTGATGTCGTCCAGTTCCCCATCAAGGCCGCCGCCGACGATGCCGGAGACCACCAGCGCCAGCAGGGCAGCCCCGGCTGCGCCCCCGAGCACCGCGAGCAGGATACGCCGCACCCCGGCCGCCCCCGAGGCTGCGCCGGACGCCGCATGGTCGAGCACGCGGATGGGCGCGCCCATGCCATCGGGCTGCGTGGTGACGCGGATGGCGCCCGCGCCCTGCGCCTTCAGCCGGTCGAGGAGGGGCGAAATGCGCGCCCGCGCGGTGGCGGCCACGGTGAGGGCGAGGCGGTCGTCCGGCGCGTCCTCAGGCGGGGTGAAGCCATAGGCCGCCTCGGCCGCGCTCCAGGGGGTCAGGCGATCGATCTGGGAGCGCACGATGCCATCGAGGAACGCCGCGGCGCCCCGCGGCAGCTCCAGCGGCCGGAACAGGAAGCGGCCGGGATCGAGGGCCAGGTCCACATCTCGCCCAGCCAACGCGGCCGCGACCTCCGCCGGCAGCGGTCCGGCCGCATCGCCCAGCCGGAACGCGGCCATGCCGTCGGGCAGGGCCAGCGTGAACACCCCCGCCTCCCCCTCGACGACGCGCACCGCCGCCCCGCGCACGAGCCGGCCGCGCAGGTCCGCACCGAAGCCGGCGGCGAGGTCGATGAAGGCCGAGAAGGCGTCGAGAAACCGCGCCAGGGAAAAGGCGGAAGCGGGAGATTGCGTCGTCATCTGCGTCATGGCCTGCGCTCCCCCTTCGGGCGCGGCGGCGGCGCGTCGTCAGGGATCAGCTCCGCATCCTCGCGCCACGACAGGACCCGGTAGGGATCATCGCCGAAGTCGCGCAGCAGGATCACCGCCTCCGCCGCCCGGCGGCGCCCGGTGTCGAAATCCATGCGGATGCGCACGCGCACCGCATCACTCGCGTCGCGGATGGTGCCGGGCAGATCCGCAGGCGGCGCGGCTTGCGCGCCCTCTCCATCGTCCGCATCCGGCGGCGGCCCGCCGGGCAGGGAAGCGCGCACCACCGGGTCAGCATCGGCCGCGTTGATCTCGCCGCGCCCGCTGAACACGGTGAGGTGCGGCAAGGCCTGCTCCACCAGCGCCGGCGGCAGGCCCACCACGCGCCAGATCTCCTCCACATGCACGAAGGACGCGCCGCGCGGGCCGTAGTCGAGGCCGGCGTCGCGATACAGCTCCGCCTCGCGGCCGCCATCGCCGGAGGCCGGCGCACGGAAGCCGAGGATGCGGTCGGCATAGTCCGCCGCCGCCTCGGGCTGCGCGCCCAGCGCCGTGAACAGGCCGGCGAGAAGCTCTTTCGGCGCCGCGTTGAGGTCGATGCGCGCCGCCTCGCTGACAAAGGTGGCGCTCACGCTGGCCTTGCCCATGCGGAACGCCACCTCGCCGCTGGACGGCCGCTTGTCCTTCGGCACCGCGACGAGGCGCAGGGCCGCGATCTCCACCGCCGCCGTGGCGAGGCCATGGGCCAGCAGGCTGTCGTCGCGCACCGCGGCGGCGGTGGCGGTGCTGGAGATGTACACCGCATAGACCGTGGCGAGGGTGGCGAGCGCGGCGAGGATCCACAGCACCGCCACCAGGATGAAGCCATCGCGGCGCGCAGGGGTGTCCTGCGCGCGAGTGTCCTGCGCGGGCTCGGGGACGGGTGTTACCAACAAGGCGGTCATTGCACCCCACCCTCGCCGGCATCGGCCGCGCCCTGCCCGGTGCCGGCTGGCCGCGGCTTGGCGCAGACGCCGCGGGTCTCGTCGGTGACGCACACCGCCGGCAGCTCGGCGCGGATCACCACCGCGCTGGAGGCGTCGAGCACCCGGCCGGTGCGCGCCTCCCGGATCACCATGCGCACCGCGCGCGGCAGCGTATCGGCGTCGATCCAGCCGTCGCGCCACACCCCGTCCCGCCCGGCATAGGAGAAGGAGGCCCGATAGGCCGCGCCCAGCAGCGGCACCGGCGTCCCGAACGGCGGCAGGCCGGCATCGGCCGGACGCGGGGCGAAGGGGGCCGCGCTGCGCCCCAGCCCGCCGCCGCCGGCCTCCGCCAGTTGCACGATTTCCAGCCCCGGCCGCGCGTTGGGGCCGAGCGCCGTGCGCACGAACACCACCGCCGAGGATGTGCCCATGAACAGCGGGCGCCTCGCCGTCAGGCTGGCGGGCACGAATTCGGCGGCGGCAAGGTCTGAGGCCATGCGGTCCACGGCGAGGGCGATCAGCTCGCTCGCCTCCACGCGGGCAAGGCCGCGTTGCCAGTTGGGCAGCCATCTGCCCGTCACCATGGCGAGCGCCGAGAGCACGAGGCCGGTCAGCGTCAGCGCCACCAGCACCTCGATGAGGGAAAAGCCGGCGACGGACGGCCGGGGAACAAAGACCCGGCTCATTCGGCGGCCACCGGCACGAGGCGCACCGTCTCCAGCACCACCATGGCGCCGGAGGGCGCGCGCACCCGGATCACCACGTCGCGCGGCGCCCATTTCGCGCCCTCCGGCACCCCGGCCACGTCGAGGGGGCGCACATCCACGCGCCAGCGATGGCCGGCAATGTCGCCGTCGGTGCGGCCGAGGGCGAGGGCGCTCCGGGCGGGAATTCCGGCTTCCACCGCCCGCGCGGTGGAGATGAGGCCGGCGCGCGCTTCCAGCGCCCGGACGCCGCGCGCATTGGCGCCCATGACCTGCCCGATGGCGGCCAGCACCGCCGCCGCCACGGCAAGGGCCACCAGCACCTCCAGCAGGGTGAAGCCGGCGCAGCCCACAGCGCCGGGGAGGGCATCAGGACTTGAGCCGCGGGACAATCTCCACCCCTCCCGTCAGCCAGTTCACCCGCACCTCGTAGCCGGCGCCGTTGCGGGTGAGGGCCACCACCCCGCCGCACGACAGGCCCGAGGGCAGGAAGCCGATGCGCCCGCCCGCCGCGCGGCCGTTGCAGACATTCGGCAGCACCGCCGTCATCCGCACGTCGCCGGGAATGCGCAGCTCGCGCGCGCCCTGCCGCCCGCCCGCGCCGGAGCGGATGCGCCCTGCCGGGGCGTCCACCACGGTGGCGACGGGGGTGCCGCGGCGCATGGCGGCGGCGCGGTCCGCCTTCAGCAGCGCCGCCGCCTCCACCGCATAGGCCTGGAGCCGCTGGCGCGAGGTGCCCAGCGGCAGGCGCGGCAGCGCCAGGGCCGCCAGCGCCGCGACAATGGCCAGCGCGCACACCACCTCCAGCAGGCTGAAGCCGGCCTGCCCCGCTTTCGCGGCGATGGTGTGCGCGCGCCTCACTTGGACCAGCTCGTGATGTCGGCGGCGGTGCCGGTGCCGCCCTGCTGCCCGTCCGAGCCGAGGGAGACGATGTCGTAGGCGCCGTGCTCGCCCGGCGCGCGATAGGCATAGGGCTTGCCCCAGGGGTCCGAGGGCAGGGTGCCACCCTTCAGGTAGGGCCCGTTCCAGGTCGCCGCGCCGGGGGCGCGCTGGACCAGGGCCGCCAGACCTTCCGAGGTGGAGGGATAGCGGCCGGTGTCGAGATAGAACAGGTCGAGTGCGCTGGAGAAGCCCTGGATCTGGATCTTCGCGGTCTTCACCTTCGAGTCGCCGAGATAGCCGAGCACGCGCGGCCCCACCAAAGCGACGATGAGGCCGATGATGGTGATGACCACCAGAAGCTCCACGAGGGTGTAGCCGCCCTCGCTCTTGCGCCGACGACGGATCTGGGTGGCGCGGGCGCGGCCCGTCGGAAAAAGAATAGTCACGCGGTTCATCCGATGCTTTGGCTGACCGACAAAAGCGCGGTCATGACGGAAACGATCAGGCCGCCGACGACGACGCTGATGGTGACGATGGCGGCGGGCCCGATGATGGCGACCACCTTCGCGAGCGCCCGCTGGAGCTTTTCCTCGTAGAAATCGGCGATGCGGCCCGACAGCATGGCGAGCTGCCCGGTCTCCTCGCCGAGGCGCAGCATGCGCACCGCCATGGCCGGCAGCGCCGCCCCGGCCGCCACCGCGTCCGACAGCCGCGCGCCCTGGCGCACCTTGTCGGAGGTGGCGGCCCAGACCGAGGCGTCATCGCCCGCCGCCATCACCTCGACGATGATGCGCAGCGCCTGGGTGAGGGTGACGCCGTTGCCCAGCAGGATGGAGAGGTTGCGGCAGAACACGGCCGAGCGGCGGAAGGTGAGGATGGTGCGCACCAGCGGCAGTTTCGCCAGCGTGCCCATCACGGCGGTGCGCGTCGCCGGCCGGCGCAGCACCAGCCAGGCGAGGGCCACCAGCCCGCACGCCCCCGCCCCCAGCGCGGCGCCATGGGCCTGGGCGAGGTCCGACAGGTTCAGCAGCATCTCCACAGCGGGATCGAGCTTGGCCCCCATGTCGCGCAGCACGGTGGAAAATTGCGGCAGCACGAACAGCAGGAAGAACACCAGCACGCCGCCCGCCGCCACCAGCACGAAGGCGGGATATTGCAGCGCTTCCATCAGCTTGCGCCGCAGCTGCTCGGCCCGCGCGCGCTCCTGGGCCAAAAGGTCGAGGATGCGGTCCATGGTGCCTGAGGCTTCCCCCACCCGCACCAGCGCCACATAGACCGGCGGGAACAGCTTGGGCTCCCCCGCCGCCGCCTCGGCGAAGCTCTGGCCGGCGAGCACATCGGCGCGCAGCTTGCGCACCACCGCACGCATGCGCCCGAGGTCGGCATCGCCGGACAACAGCTCCAGCGCCTCGTCGAGCCGCGCGCCGGCCTTCAGCAGCAGCGCGAGGTCGCGGGTGAAGAGGGTCACGTCCTCCGCCTTGGGCGCGCCCAGCGACAGGCCGAACCGCCCGCCCTCGCGCTTGGCCCGGGCGGGGGCGGTCTCCACCGGCATGAGGCCGAGGAATTCGATGCGCCGGCGCACCTCCGCCTCGGTGGGCCCGGTGATCTCGCCGCTCACGATCTGGCCGGCCTGGGTGAGGGCGCGGTAGGTGAAGGTCGCCATCAGCGCACGGTGGTCACGCGCAGCACCTCGGCCGGCGAGGTGATGCCGGCCCGGCATTTCAGGATGCCGTCGTCGAGCATGGTGGTCATGCCGCCGGCGATGGCCGCCTTGTCCACGGCGGCGGCCCCGGCGTGGCGGTCGATCATCTCGCGGATCTCGTCCGAGAGGGTCAGGAT
>NZ_JAIVFO010000214.1 GCF_029991245.1 Xanthobacter autotrophicus | reverse complement strand
GTCCGAAGGGGTGGGCGCGGCGCGCACGACGGCATAAAGCACCACCTCGCCCCGCCCGTCCGCCCGCGGGAAGGTGCCGATGGCGCGGAACCGGTCGGGGAAGGCCGCGACCGTCGCCTGCGCCACCCGGCTGGCGGGCGCCGCCCCGGTCTCGCGCGCCTCCACGGCAAGGGCGTCGGCGCCGAGGGCGTCGAGGGCACCTAGAAGCTCCTCCGGAGTGGCGGCAGAAAGCTGGCTCGCCGCCACCACGAAGCTCCGGCGGGTCCGATCGCGCTGGGCGACGGCGGCACCGAGGGACGCCTCGCCCCTCCCATCCCCGGCGACGACGATCACCGGGGGCGCCGCATCACGGGCGAGGAAGGCTTCCGCCGCCGCATCCATGCCGATCGCACCCTTGCGCACTTGCTGGAGTAGTCCCGGCATGGCGGCGAGCAGCAGCAGCAGCGCCACCGCCAGTTCCCGGATGGTGCCCCAGCCCGACACCAGCACGCCCAGCAGCCGCATGGCGCCGAACGCCGCCAGCATGGCCACCGGCGCAAGAAGCACGACGGCATCCAGCGCCACGCCCCGGCCGGCGCCCAGTCCGAAGGCAAGGGCGAAGGCCGGCACCAGCGCCGCCACCGGGGCCAGCGCCGCCGGATCCACCGCATCCTCATCCCGCCGCCAGCCCTCGATGACGGTGAAGACGAGGCCGGCCACGGCGCAGGCCAGCAGCAGGGAGCCGAACGCGCCACGCAGGGTCTGCCAGATGAAGACCGGCCCCTCGACCGTCACCACCGGCGGCAGCCGGCCGGCGGCCAAAGCCACCCCCAGCGCCAGCCCGCCAAGGCCCGCAAGCGGCACGAGCACACGCGCTCGCCGCATCACATGGAGCCGCCCGCCCATCAGCGCCGCCAGCGGCGGCAGCAGCAGCACCACCGCTCCCGCCGGCGCCACCAGCACGCTCACCGCCCCGGCTGCGGCGAACAGGGTGGCGGAGGCGGTGGTGCCCAGCCGCATATGGCGGCCGAAGGCGAGGGCGGACAGGAGCGTGAACAGGGCCAGCGGCAGATCGAGGCCCAGAACCAAGCTCGCCTCCCGCAGCAGCGGCAGGGCGGCGAGCACGAAGCCCACCGCCACCGCCGGCAGCACCCCCGCCGCCCGTGCCGTGGCCCAGCCCGCGCTCACCACCAGCACGGCGGCCAGCACCGCCGGCAGCAGCAGCGCTGCCGGCGTGGTGGGCGTCAACAGCAGCAGCCAGCCGCCGGCCAGCACATGGAACAGGGTGAGCCGGGCGAGCGGCAGCGCCTGCGGGGCGTGCAGGCCATAGTCCGCCGCGAAGGCGCCGGGGGCGGGGAAGCCGGCAGCCGCATGGTCCGCCACCATCAGGGCGGTGACGAAATGGCGCGCCTCGTCGGGATCAGTGCTGCCGAGCTCGGCCACATAGGCGCCGGCGCCCAATTGCTGGGCGACGATGACGGCAGTGGCGAGCAGCACCACGATGAGGAAGATGAGGCCGCGCAGCGCGACGGTGCTCCTTCGCCTCCCAGCAGCCTCCACGCTCACGATCATCCCGTGCACCCCGACGCGCGGCGCGACGCCGCATTCGCCCGCGTTCTAGAGCGCGATCGGTCCGGACGGAAGCCGTTCCACCGCCTCCGGCCAGGGAATCGCCGGTTCACGGCAGCGACGTCCGGCAGGCTGCGCGCCGGCGCCGGCCGGTAAGGCTTGACCTTGGAGGCCACGGCGGGTGAGGTGGCGCAGGACCGCTTCCCGCCGGCCCGCCCCATCCTTCGGACCCGTCCAATCCCGCGGACCGGTCCAATCCTGCGGACCCTCATGGCGAACGACCTCTCGCTGCGGATCGTGATCGTGGACGAAAGCCCCGTCCGCTCGGCCATTCTGGAAGAGGGCCTGAAGGAGGCCGGCTTCCACAATGTGCTGCGCATCACCGGGCGCACCAACCTGCTTGAGCGCATCTACGCCATCGATCCGGACGTGATCCTCATC
The DNA here is from genome assembly GCF_029991245.1 of Xanthobacter autotrophicus. Classification (GTDB taxonomy): domain Bacteria; phylum Pseudomonadota; class Alphaproteobacteria; order Rhizobiales; family Xanthobacteraceae; genus Xanthobacter; species Xanthobacter autotrophicus_C. The sequence continues at coordinate 3,432 of NZ_JAIVFO010000214.1, read as the reverse complement.
GACCTCGAGGACCCCTCCCGCGACACCATCGAGCAGATGTTCCAGGTGAGCCGCGAGGTGAAGCGCCCCGTCGCCATGTTCGTGGACCAGACCGACTCGAAGACCATCGAGGATGCCATCGAGGCCGGCGTCGCCTCCTACGTGGTGGACGGCCTGCGCAAGGACCGGGTGAAGCCCATCCTGGAAACCACCATCTCCCGCTTCCGCGCCTTCGCCCGTCTCAGGGCGGAGCTCGAGGAGGCAAAAAGCCAGCTGGAGGAGCGCAAGGTGGTAGACCGCGCCAAGATGATCCTCATGAAGATGAAGGGCATCGACGAGGAAACCGCCTACGGCCTCCTGCGCCGCACCGCCATGAACGAGAAGAAGCGCATCGCCGACATCGCCCAGTCCATCATCACCGCCGCGGAGCTTTTGCGATGAGACGGCTCGCCATGGGGTTCATCCCCCTCACCGATGCGGCGGTGCTGATCGCCGCCGCCGAACGCGGCTTCGCCATGGCGGAGGGCATCGAGATCGAGTTGCACAAGGAGGTGTCCTGGGCCAACATCCGCGACAAGGTGAATGTGGGCCTGCTCGACGGCGCCCACATGCTGGGGCCGCTGGCCATCGCCTCCTCGCTCGGCCTCGGCCATGTGCGGGTGCCGCTGGTGGTGCCGTTCGCGCTCAATCTCAACGGCAGCGCCATCACCATCGACAAGCACATCTACGCCGCCATGGCCGAGGTAGGGGAAGACTTATCCACCGCCGTTGGCGCGGCGCAGGCGCTGGGCAAGGTGGTGCGCCAGCGCAAGGCCGAGGGCCGCGACCCGCTCACCTTCGCCTCGGTCTATGCCTTTTCCACCCACACCTATCTGCTGCGCCACTTCCTGACCGGCGGGGGCATCGACCCGGACCGGGACGTGCGGTTCGTGGTGGTGCCGCCCCCGTTCATGGCCGAGAGCCTGCGTGGCGGGCTCATCCACGGATTTTCCGTGGGCTCGCCCTGGAATTCGGTGGCGGTGGAGGCGGACGTGGGGCGCATCGCGGCGCTGGGGGCGGAGATCTTCGGCTGGGTGCCGGAAAAGGTGCTGGGGGTGCACGCCCGCTTTGCCAATGCCGAGCCCGAGCTGCTGCACCGCCTCGTGCGCGCGCTCCACGCCGCCGCCCGCTGGTGCGAGGACGCGGCCAACCACGACGACCTTGCCCGGCTCCTGAGCGAGCCGCGCCATCTTAACCTGCCCTCCGACGTGCTGAAGCGCACCCTGGACGGGCGGCTGCATTCGGCCCCCGGCGGCCGGCTGCGCGCCCATCCCGACTATCTGGTGCTCAACCGCGACGGCGCCAACCGGCCCGAGCGCGACCATGCCCTGTGGATGTATGCCCAGATCGTCGCCGCCGGACAGGGCGAGTTCGCCGCCGACGCGGCGCGCGAAGCTATGAGCGTCTACCGGCCGGACATCTTCGATGCGGCCGTGGGCCCGGTGCCGGTGAAGCATCCGGAGCCCGATTGCGTGGCCACCCAGTTCGGCGCCGTGTTCGATGCGCGAGCGTTCCTGGGGGGCGGGGCTTAGCCGCGCCGCCCGGACCTTGGGCTCGTTCGGTCCGCGTCATGGCCGGGCTTGGAACACTTAAAAGACCTCTACCCAACAGCTTCCCGCTGCCCACTCCGCCCCACCGCAGCGCACAAATTGAATGCAAGTGCATCGCATCCCTGCGCAACCGCAGTGCAGGGCTTGCGGCTGCCTGAATTTTCGCCATGCCATAAATGGTGTAATTTCAAACACATAATCCCATGACATCATTTGGCCCACCGCTTGCATTGTTAATCCCCAAGCGCGGTCAACGACGATCTCGCCCCCCATAACATTCGTCCCAATGACGGGACCCGCAGCAAAGCCGCTGACACCGATGGCCCTTCGGCCGGTCGTGATGTCCTGCGGCTTTTTTTGTTCCGGGTCCCCTCTGCGCCGTCCGCCGATCCAGAGGAACCAAGATGAGCGACGCTTCGAAGACCAAGTCTCCCGCGACGACCCAGTCTCCCGCTTCCGCCGAAGGCGTATCCCGCCGTTCGCTGCTGAAGGGCTCGGCGGCCGCGCTGGGCACCGCCGCCCTGTTCGAGGCGGTGCGCATGGGCTTCCCCGGCGGCGTGCCTTCCGCTTACGCGGCCGCGCCGGAAACCACCAAGGCGATCCTGGGCTACATCGCCCTCATCGACGCTTCGCCTTTGGTCATCGCCAAGGAGAAGGGCTTCTTCGCCAAGCACGGCGTGCCGGACGTGGAAGTCAACAAGCAGGCGTCCTGGGGCGCCACCCGCGACAACCTCGTGCTCGGCGGCGAGAAGAACGGCATCGACGGCGCGCACATCCTGTCGCCCATGCCCTACCTGATCTCGGCCGGCAAGGTGACGCAGAACAACGTGCCCACCCCCATGGTCATCCTGGCGCGCCTCAATCTCGACGCGCAGGCCGTCTCGGTTTCCAACGAATACAAGGACCTCAAGGTCACCACCGACGCCAGCGCGCTGAAGGCCGCCTTCGCCAGGAAGCGGGCCGACGGCAAGGAAGTCAAAGTCGCCATGACCTTCCCCGGTGGCACCCACGACCTGTGGATCCGCTACTGGCTGGCGAGCGCCGGCATCGACCCGGACAAGGACGTCTCCACCATCGTGGTGCCGCCGCCGCAGATGGTGGCCAACATGAAGGTCGGCACCATGGATGCCTTCTGCGTGGGCGAGCCGTGGAACGAGCAACTGGTGAACCAGGGCATCGGCTTCACCGCCTGCACCACCGGCGAGATCTGGAAGAACCATCCCGAGAAGGCGCTCGGCATGCGCGCCGACTTCGTGGAGAAAAATCCCAACACCACCAAGGCCATCCTGATGGCGGTGATGGAAGCCCAGCAATGGTGCGACAAGATGGAGAACAAGCAGGAGCTGGCCGAGATCGTCGGCAAGCGCCAGTGGTTCAACGTGCCCGTCGCCGACATCATCGGCCGCCTGAAGGGCGACATCAATTACGGCAACGGCCGGGTTGAGAAGGGCACCGACCAGTACATGAAGTTCTGGAAGGACCATGCGTCCTATCCCTTCAAGAGCCACGATGCCTGGTTCATCACCGAGGACATCCGCTGGGGCAAGTTCGAGCCCACGACCGACATCAACGCCCTCGTCGACAAGGTGAACCGCGAGGACATCTGGCGGCAGGCCGCCAAGGAGCTGGGCATCGCCGCCTCGGATATTCCCGCCGGCACCTCGCGCGGCAAGGAAACCTTCTTCGACGGCAAGGTCTTCGATCCCGCCGATCCGCACGCTTACCTCAAAAGCCTTGGCATCAAGCGCGTCGAGGCTTGAGCCGCGGCACGCCCCCCTTCGGTGCCGAACTCGGCTGTTGCCGAGTTCGGCACCGAAGGCCGAAGCCGGAAACATCCGGCTTCGCGCGGGGGAGGGTTGGGGAG
>NZ_JAIVFO010000213.1 GCF_029991245.1 Xanthobacter autotrophicus | reverse complement strand
CCCCACCACAAGATTGGTGAGGAGCCCGCCGGACGAGCTCATGAGCTTTTCAGCGAGAAAACCGGCGATGATGCCAACGAGAATGGAGATGATCATTCCGGCCTCCCTCAGCGCGAGCGGATCGCGCGCCAGATCCACAGCAGCAGGATGGCGCCGACGATGGCCGCGATCAGCGTGCGGAAGAAGCCGTGAACCGGCACGTTGAGCACCGAGGCCAGCTTGTCGCCGATGAAGGCGCCGGCAACGCCGACGAGGAGATTCGTCAGCAGGCCGTGGTTGCTCGCCGTCACCCGCTCCGCCACCCAGCCGGCGATGAGGCCGATGAGGATGAGCGAGAAGAAGCCGACGCCGGGCTGGCTCAGGAATGCGTAGGTCTCATTGTTCATCGTCGCCCCCTTGCCACCCGTCATCCGGCGAGGACCGCCGGCGGGTGGTGGCGGATCATGCCGCCACCACGGCCCTTTGGCGAGAGGCGCGGGAGCCCTGTCCCGCGCCTTGCCGTCTTGCTCACGAATGGATGGCGCGGCCGTAGGCGGACATGACGCTCTCGTGCATCATCTCCGACAGGGTCGGGTGCGGGAATACCGTGTGGATCAGGTCTTCCTCGGTGGTCTCAAGGTTCATGGCCACCACGAAGCCCTGGATCAGCTCGGTCACCTCGGCCCCCACCATGTGGGCGCCCAGCAGTTCGCCGGTCTTGGCGTCGAAGACGGTCTTCACCAGGCCATCCGGCTCGCCGAGCGCGATGGCCTTGCCGTTGCCGATGAAGGAGAAGCGGCCCACCTTGATCTCGCGGCCGGCTTCCTTGGCCTTCTTCTCGGTGAGGCCCACGGAGGCGATCTGCGGCGTGCAGTAGGTGCAGCCGGGGATCTTGTTCTTGTCCATGGGGTGGGTGTGCAGGCCCTTGATGGTCTCCACGCAGATCACGCCCTCGTGCTCCGCCTTGTGGGCCAGCATGGGCGGGCCGGCGATGTCGCCGATGGCATAGACGCCGGGCACGTTGGTGCGGCCATAGCCGTCGGTCACCACGATGCCGCGCTCGATCTTCACGCCGATGGCCTCAAGGCCCAGGCCCTCCACGTTGCCCACCACGCCCACGGCCGAGATCATGCGATCCACCGTGATGTCGTGCTTGGCGCCCTTGGCGTCCTCCACATGGGCGGTGATGCTGTCGGCATGCTTGGTGACGCCGGTCACCTTGGCCCCGGACATGATCTTCATGCCCAGCTTCTCGAAGCGCTTGCGGGCGACGGCGGCGATCTCCTCGTCCTCCACGGGGAGGATCTGCGGCAGCACCTCCACCACGGTCACCTCGGTGCCCATGGTGCGATAGAACGAGGCGAACTCGATGCCGATGGCGCCCGAGCCCATCACCAGCAGGCTCTTGGGCATCTTTTCCGGCACCATGGCGTCGAAATAGGTCCAGATCAGCTTCTTGTCGGGCTCAAGGCCGGGCAGCGCGCGCGGGCGGGCGCCGGTGGCGACGATGATGTGCTTGGCAGTGTAGTCGCCGCCGCCCTTGGCGCCCTTGGGCGGGTTCTGGGCGGCTTCCACCTTGATCTTGCCGGGGGCGGTGAAGGTCGCCTTGCCCCAGATCACGTCCACCTTGTTCTTGTTGAGCAGGAAGGCGACGCCGCCGGCCAGCTGGGCCGAGACCCCGCGCGAGCGCTTCACCACGGCCGCCGCATCGAAGCCGATCTTCTCGGCGGAGAGGCCGTAGTCCTTGGCGTGCTCCATATAGTGGTAGATCTCGGCCGAGCGCAGCAGGGCCTTGGTGGGGATGCAGCCCCAGTTCAGGCAGATGCCGCCGAGATGGCTCTTTTCCACCACGGCCACCTTGAAGCCGAGCTGGGCCGCGCGGATGGCGGCCACGTAGCCGCCCGGCCCGCCGCCGATGACGATGATGTCGTAACTGTCAGCCATGGAAGGTCTCCTCGCCGTGCGCCGGACCGGCGGGTTCTGGATGGGAAGGGGATTGGGATGGGCCAAGGCGTCCGGCGGACCGGGCCTCGGCCATGAGGGCGAGCGCCTGCTCGAACAGGGTGAGGTCGCGGAACGGGTCGGCCGCGGGCGCCGGCGCCTGGATCACCGGCAGCCGTGAGGCGGCGAGCGCTTCCGCCAGCATGAGATTGTCGAAATGGCCGAAATCCTCCACGTGCAGGCCATCGGCCAGCAGGGCAGGCGCACGCCCCGCGCCACCGGCGGGGCCGATGGCGGAATGGGCGCGCTGCTTCAGTTCGCCCGGCAGGTTGGAATAGGCCGCCACCGGCTTGCCCAGCGCGAAGGCGAAGCCCACCTCGAACGCGGTGCCCGGATCGGCGCTGATGCCGCGGAATGGCGTGAGATTGGCGAGAAGCGCGTCGGCGGAGCGCATGAGGGCCAGATTGGCGGCGAAGATGGCGCGGCTCGCGGCACCCGCCGCCGTATCGAGCAGCGGGTCGCCATCCAGCGGATAAAGCCCGGTAAAGCCGAAGCGGATGCACAGCTCCACCTTGCGCCGGCCGATCTCGCGCGCGTCGTCGAGGAACACTTCGGGGCCGGCGAGGTAGAGCTTCATCAGGCTTGCCCGTCTCCATGATGGCATCGGCCCCGGTCTGCGGCCGGCGCCGGGCGGGTCCTTTTTCAATTGCTCCCGGTCGGGGGCCGGTCTTGCGGAGCGCCTTCCGAAAAAGGCGCTCCGGTTCTTGTCACGCCCGTCCGGTCACTTGGACAGGATCACTTGGACAGGAGGGCGAAGAGTTCGTCCTTCAGGCGCATGCGCTCGCGGCGCATGGCTTCGATCTCGGCATCGCCGGTGGGCTCCACGTCGGTCTCGGCACGATGCACCTGCCGGTTCACCTCGTGATAAGCGTCGCTGAGCTTGGCGAAGTGGGCGTCGGACAGCTTCAGCGCCTGGATCTTCTCGGCATAGTCCGGGAAATCGGCGGCAAGCTCGTGGGGCGTGTGGCTCATGGTCTCAACTTTCCTTGGTGCGACGGCGGAAAATGCCGCTGCCCCGCAGCTACACCGGGCGGCCGCGGCAGGATTTGATCTGCCGCAGCCCCGGGGCCAGCCTCGCGACAGCCGGCTTCACACCAGCATGGCTCACACCAGCATGCTCATGGGCTTCTCGATGAAGCCCTTGAACGCGCTCAGCAGCTCGGCGCCGAGCGCGCCGTCCATCACCCGGTGGTCGCAGGTGAGGGTCACCGTCATCTGCATCACCGCCTTGATCTCGCCGCCGCGCACCACGGCGCGCTGCTCCGAGGTACCCACCGCGAGGATGGAGGACTGCGGCGCGTTGATGATGGCGGTGAAGTTGCGGATCCCCATCATGCCGAGGTTCGACACCGAGGTGGAGCCGCCGGAATATTCGTCCGGCTTCAGCTTCTTGGTGCGGGCGCGGCCGGCCAGGTCACGCATCTCGTTGGAGATGGTGGACAGGGTCTTCTGCTCGGCCTTCTTCACGATGGGCGCGTAGAGGCCGCCGTCGATGGCCACCGCCACGCCCACGTCCGAATGCTTCATGCGCAGCACCCGGTCCTCGGCCCACACCGCATTGGCGGAGGGCACCTTCTGGAGCGCCAGCGCCATGGCCTTGATGATGAAGTCGTTGACCGAGACACGGTAGGTCGGCTTGCCGTCCTTGTCCTTGCCGGCATTGGCATTCACCTGCTCGCGCAGGGCCATGAGGTCGTCGAGGTCGCAATCCACCGTGAGGAAGAAGGTGGGGGTCACCTGCTCGCTCTCGACCAGGCGGCGCGCGATGGTCTTGCGCATGCCGTCGAGCTGCACTTCCTCGTAGCTGCCGGCCTCGAACATGGCCTTGACCTGCTCGGCGCCGGGCGCGCTGGCCACCGCCGCCTTGGGAGCGGGCGCGGCCGCAGGCGCGGGAGCAGCAGCAGACGCGGGCGCGGCGGCCGGCTTGGTCCCGGGCTTGGCGCCTTCCAGGTCGCGGGCGACGATGCGGCCGTGCGGGCCGGAGCCGGCGAGCGCGGCAAGGTCGATGCCCTTGTCCTTGGCGATCCGGCGGGCCAGCGGCGAGGCGAACACGCGTCCGGCCTGGCCGTTGGTGGCGGGCGCGGCGGCAGCCGCCGGAGCAGCAACAGCGGCGGCCGGCGCTTCAGCGGAGGGAGCAGCGGCGGCGGGAGCAGCGGCAGGCTTGGCCCCGCCAGCACCGGCGGCCGCTGCGGCCACGTCCTCGCCCTCGCCGGCCAGCACGGCGATGAGCTGGTTCACCGGCACGTCCTGGGAGCCTTCCGGCACCAGGATCTTGGCGAGGATGCCTTCGTCGATGGACTCGACTTCCATGGTCGCCTTGTCGGTCTCGATCTCGGCAAGCACGTCACCGGACTTGACGGTGTCGCCTTCCTTCTTGAGCCACTTGGCGAGGTTGCCCTTCTCCATGGTGGGGGAGAGGGCCGGCATCAGGATCTCGATGGGCATTCGTCTCTCTCCTCAGCGATAGGTCACGGCGTGGACCGCCGCGATCACATCGGCGACCGTCGGCAGGGCCAGCTTCTCGAGGTTGGCGGCGTACGGCATGGGCACGTCCTTGCCCGTGACGCGCAGCACCGGGGCGTCGAGATAGTCGAACGCCTTGTCCATGAGCTGGGCGACGATCTCGGCGCCGACGCCCGACTGCGGCCAGCCCTCCTCCACGCTCACGCAGCGGCCGGTCTTCTTCACCGAGGCGATGATGGTGTCCACGTCCATGGGGCGGATGGTGCGCAGGTCGATGACCTCCGCCTCGATGCCCTGCTTGGCCAGTTCGTCCGCCGCCTTCAGCGCGTAGGTCATGCCGATGGAGAAGGAGACCAGGGTCACGTCCTTGCCGCTGCGGGCGATGCGCGCCTTGCCGATGGGCAGCACGAAATCATCGAGCTTGGGCACCTCGAAGGACTGGCCGTAGAGGATCTCGTTCTCAAGGAAGATGACCGGGTTGGGGTCGCGGATGGCGGCCTTCAGCAGACCCTTGGCGTCGGCCGCCGTATAGGGCGCGATCACCCGCAGGCCGGGCACGTTGGAATACCAGGAGGTGTAGTCCTGGCTGTGCTGGGCGGCGACGCGGGCGGCGGCGCCGTTCGGGCCACGGAACACGACGGAGCAGTGCATCTGCCCGCCCGACATGTAGAGGGTCTTCGCCGCCGAGTTGATGATGTGGTCGATGGCCTGCATGGCGAAGTTGAAGGTCATGAACTCGATGATGGGCTTCAGCCCCGCCATGGCCGCACCCACGCCGACGCCTGCAAAGCCGTGCTCGGTGATGGGGGTGTCGATCACGCGGCGCTCGCCGAACTCCTGGAGCAACCCCTGGGTGATCTTGTAGGCGCCCTGATACTCGGCCACTTCCTCGCCCATGACGAAGACATCGCCGTCGCGGCGCATTTCCTCGGCCATGGCGTCGCGCAGGGCCTCGCGCACGGTCTGGGTGACGAACTCGGTGCCGGCGGGCACTTCCGGATCGGGCTGGGGCGCCGCCTGCGGGGCGATCACGGCCGGCGCCGCGGGGGCAGGCGCTGCGGCCG
>NZ_JAIVFO010000212.1 GCF_029991245.1 Xanthobacter autotrophicus | reverse complement strand
AAATGGGAGCCGTCGGCAAAGCCGAGGTCGGCGGCGATGCGGGCGGCGGAAAACGGCGTGTTCCCCAGCATCCAGCGGGCATGGCGCAGCCGCAGCGCCAGATAGCTCTCCTGCGGGCTCTCGCCGAGCCGCTCGGCGAACAGGCGCTCCAGCTGGCGCGGGCTCACCGCCAGCGCATCGGCCAGCGCCGCGATGGGCAGCGGCTCGGCGAGGTTCTGCTCCATCAGCAGCAGCGCGCGGGAGACACGGGCATCGTCGATGCCGCCATCCCCCCGGCCCGGCCCGGCACCCTGCCCGAGACCCGGCGCCGGCTGGGCGCTGTCCGCCGTGCGCGGACGGTCGATGAGCAGGATGTTCAGCGCCTTCTGCGCCACCGCCGATCCCAGATGCTGGGTGACCAGCTGCGCCGCAAGGTCCGCCACCCCCGCCCCACCGGAACAGGTGATGCGGTCGCCATCCACCACGAACAACTGGTCGGCCACCGGCACGAGGGTGGGGAACTCCTCCAGGAAGTCGCGGTAGTGATACCAGCTGACGCAGCATTTGCGCTGCGCCATCAGGCCCAGCCGGCACAGCACGAACGAGCCGGTGCACACCCCCACCAGCGGCACGTTTTCCCGCGCCGCGCGCTGGAGCCAGGTGGCCACCTTGGGCGGCAGCGGCGGCATGCCGTGCAGCAGGCCGCCCACCACCACGATGTAGTCGAAATCGCCGGGATCGCCGAGATCGGCGGTGGGCTGGATATCGATGCCGCAGGACGAGCGCGCGGGGCGCCGGCCGGGGCTCATCACCTGCCAGGAACATCCGATGGGCCGCGAGCGGTCGCCCTCGTCGGCGGCGAGGCGCAGCACGTCCACAAAGCTCGAAAACGCGGTGAGCGTGAAATTGTGCATGAGCACGAAGCCCACCCGCAGCTTCGCGCCCGGGTGCCGGGCGCCCGGCGGCGTTCGGGAGGGCAGAGAATGTCGCATCTGTTCCAGACAAGGGTCGCACCGCGCCGAGATCAAGGCGCGTGAGGCGGGCAAGATCGCAGCATCGGCCCCGTCCGGGGGGCAGGTCAAGACCGGGCGGGAGCGGCGGGGCTTGGTTGGGCACGGCGCGCGCTCACTCCCTCTCCCGCACCGAAGCCGGATGTTTCCGGCTTCGGTGCGGGGGAACCGAACTCGGCAACAGCCGAGTTCGGGCGGGAGAGGGTTCACGGCGGCTCAGGTCAGGGGCCGGAGCATCTCGACAGAAGCATTAGCCCGCCCTCCCAACAGGAGGGCGAGGACGAAACCCGCCACCCAAACCAGAGGCAACGGATGATCAGCGTGTTCGACCTCTTCAAGATCGGCATCGGCCCGTCCTCGTCGCACACGGTGGGGCCCATGGTGGCGGCGCGGCGGTTTCGCGATGGGCTGCCGCAGGGCACGCGGCGCATCACCGCAGAGCTGTTCGGCTCGCTGGCCTGGACCGGCAAGGGCCACGGCTCGGACACCGCCATCTGCCTCGGCCTCATGGGCGCCGCGCCCGATACGCTCGACCCGGACGAGGTACCGGTGCTAACCGCCCGCATCGCCATCCAGAAATTCATCGAGGTGGACGGCGCCCGCATCGCCTTCGATGCCGAGCGCGACCTGATCTTCGATTTCGCGACGCTGCTGCCGCTGCACTCCAACGGCATGCGATTTCGCGCCTTCGCCGAGGACGACACGCTACTGGACGAGCGCGTGTTCTATTCCATCGGCGGCGGCTTCGTGGTGGAGGAGGGCGAGGCCCGCGAGGCGCCGGCGCAGGACGTGCCCCACCCCTTCGCCACGGCGGCGGAGCTGCTCTCCGCCTGCGCCCGCGCGCAGCTGTCCATCGCCGACCTGCAATTGGCCAACGAATGCGCCCTGCGCCCCCGCGAAGACGTGGAGCGCGGCCTGGACGCCATTCTGGAGGCCATGTTCGCCTCCATCGACCGGGGCCTTGCCCGCGAGGGCGCCCTGCCCGGCCGGCTGCGGGTGAAGCGGCGCGCCAGGGCCATCCACGAGAAGCTTCAGGCCGATCGGCTCGCCAACCAGCGCCCGCCCCACGAGATCATGGACTGGGTCTCCGTTTTCGCCATGGCGGTGAACGAGGAGAATGCCGCCGGGGGGCGCATCGTCACCGCCCCCACCAACGGGGCGGCGGGCATCGTGCCGGCGGTGCTGCGCTATGTGCGCGACATCTGTCCCGACACCAGCCACGCCCAGCTGCGGGACTTCCTTCTGACGGCGGCGGCGGTGGGCGCGCTCATCAAGCGCAACGCCTCCATTTCCGGCGCCGAGGTGGGCTGCCAGGGCGAGGTGGGCTCGGCCGCCTCCATGGCAGCGGCGGGGCTCGCGGCGGTGCTGGGGGCAAGCCCGGCGCAGATCGAGAATGCCGCCGAGATCGCCATGGAGCACCACCTGGGCATGACGTGCGATCCCATCGGCGGGCTGGTGCAGATCCCCTGCATCGAGCGCAACGCCTTCGGCGCCAACAAGGCCATCGCGGCGGCCTCGCTGGCGCTGCGGGGCGACGGCATCCACCACGTCTCCCTCGACCAGGTGATCGAGACCATGCGCCAGACCGGCGCCGACATGCAGTCCAAATACAAGGAAACCTCCCAGGGCGGCCTCGCGGTCAACGTGCCGGAATGCTGAGCCGCCCCGCCACCCCGTACCCCGGACCAGCGACGGCGCAGCCGGAGCGCCGATCCGGGGCCCAGCGGACACGTCGGCGAAGCCGGTAATACCCGTCCCGTCCTGCGCTCACGCCGCCTGCGGCGAACCCTGGCGCTGGACCCCGGCTCTCCGTGCGCTCGCGCTCCAGTCGGCCGGGGCACGAAACCATCCCCCATTCCTTCCAGAAGGACCAACGCCCATGACCCTTCACGTTCCCCCCACCCACGCCGCCGACCCCGCCGTGTTCGACGCCATCCGCGCCGAGCTGAAGCGCCAGCAGGACCAGATCGAGCTGATCGCCTCCGAGAACATTGTGTCCGAGGCGGTGCTGGCGGCGCAGGGCTCGGTGCTCACCAACAAGTATGCGGAGGGCCTGCCGGGCAAGCGCTATTACGGCGGCTGCGCGCATGTGGACGTGGTGGAGGAGATCGCCATCGACCGCGCCAAAGAGCTGTTCGGCGCCGGCTTCGCCAATGTGCAGCCCCACTCGGGCGCGCAGGCCAATGCGGCGGTGCTGATGGCCCTGCTCCAGCCCGGCGATACGCTGCTCGGCATGTCGCTGGCGGCGGGCGGCCACCTCACCCACGGCGCGCCGCCCACGCTCTCCGGCAAGTGGTTCAAGGCTATCGGCTATGGCGTCACCCGCGACACCGCCCTCATCGATTATGACGAGGTGGAGCGCCTGGCCCACGAACACAGGCCGAAGCTCATCATCGCCGGCGGCTCGTCCTATCCGCGCATCATCGATTTCGCCCGCTTCCGCGCCATCGCCGATGCGGTGGGCGCGCACCTGATGGTGGATGCGGCCCACTATGCCGGGCTCATCGTGGCGGGGGCCTATCCCTCCCCCTTCCCCCATGCCCATGTGGTGACCACCACCACCCACAAGACCCTGCGCGGCCCGCGCGGCGGCCTCATCCTCACCAACGACGAGGCGTTGGCAAAGAAGCTGAATTCCGCCGTCTTCCCCGGCCTCCAGGGCGGCCCTCTGATGCATGTGATCGCCGCCAAGGCGGTGGCCTTCGGCGAGGCGCTCACCGACGATTTCCGCACCTATTCCCTGAAGGTGGTGTCCAACGCCCGGGCGCTGGCCGGCCGGCTGTCCGAGCGCGGGGCGGCCATCGTCTCGGGGGGCACCGACAGCCACATGGTGCTGGTGGACCTGCGCCCCTTTGGCGTCACCGGCAAGGCGGCGGAAGCGGCGCTGGAGCGCGCCGGCCTCACCTGCAACAAGAACGGCATTCCGTTTGACCCAGAAAAGCCGTTCGTGACCTCGGGCATCCGCCTCGGCACCCCGGCGGGCACCACGCGCGGCTTCGGCATCGCCGAGTTCGAACAGGTGGGCGACATGATCGCCGACGTGCTCACCGGCCTTGCCGCCAACGGCGCCGAGGCCAACGGCAAGGCCGAGGTGGCAACGCGCGCCAAGGTGGCCGAGCTGTGCGCCCGCTTCCCGCTCTATGCGGGGATGTGAGGGACGGGGCGCTGATAGCGCCCCGTCGCATTCATTCCAGAATCCGGTCGCATTTCGACGAGAACGCTGCCCCGGCCGGGCGCATCCTGAATGCAGAACAAGGACGTGAGGCCCATGCGCCGCTTTTCCATTTCCTCGCTGCTTACCGAAGCCCTCAACGGCCATCAGGGCTGGGAGCGCCAGTGGCGCAACCCCACGCCCAAGGCCGCCTATGACGCCATCATCATCGGCGGTGGCGGCCATGGGCTGGGCGCCGCCTATTACCTCGCCAAGGAGCACGGCCTCACCAACATCGCGGTGCTGGAAAAGGGCTGGATCGGCGGCGGCAATGCAGGGCGCAACACCACCATCATCCGCTCCAATTACCTTTATGACGAAAGCGCCGCTTTGTTCGAGCACGCGGTGAAGCTGTGGGAAGGTCTTTCCCAGGAGCTGAACTACAACGTCATGTTCTCCCAGCGTGGCGTCTTGATGCTGGCGCACACTGTGCATGACGTGCAGAGCTTCAAGCGCCACGTCTATTCCAACCGGCTCAACGGCATCGACAACGAGTGGATGACGCCGGAAGAGGCGAAGGCCTTCTGCCCGCCGCTGAACATCTCGCCCGACATCCGCTATCCGGTGATGGGCGCGGCGCTGCAGCGGCGCGGCGGCACGGCGCGCCATGATGCGGTGGTGTGGGGCTATGCCCGCGGCGCCGATGCGCTGGGCGTGGACATCATCCAGAATTGCGAGGTCACCGCCATCACGCGCGGCCCGGATGGCGCGGTGACGGGGGTGGAAACCTCGCGCGGGACCATAAAGACCAAGAAGATCGGCGTCTCCGTGGCCGGCCACACCTCCATGGTGATGGGCATGGCCGGGGTGCGCATGCCGCTGGAAAGCTTCCCGCTGCAGGCGCTGGTTTCCGAGCCGGTGAAGCCGTGCTTTCCCTGCGTGCTCATGTCCAATGCGGTGCACGCCTACATCTCCCAGTCCGACAAGGGCGAGCTGGTGATCGGCGCCGGCACGGACCAGTATGTGTCCTACAGCCAGCAGGGCGGGCTGCACATCACCACCCACACGCTGGATGCCATCTGCGAGCTGTTCCCGCAATTCACCCGCATGAAGATGCTGCGCTCCTGGGGCGGCATCGTGGACGTGACGCCGGACCGCTCGCCCATCGTCGGCAAGACGCCGGTGAAGGGGCTCTATGTGAATTGCGGCTGGGGCACCGGCGGCTTCAAGGCAACGCCGGGCTCGGCCCATGTGTTCGCCCACACCATCGCCCGCGACGCGCCCCACCCCCTCCTGTCTCTTATATACATCTCCT
>NZ_JAIVFO010000211.1 GCF_029991245.1 Xanthobacter autotrophicus | reverse complement strand
GCCCCTCGCCCTGCCCCCGCCGCAGCCGGCGTTCGACGTCGGCCCGCTCGTCTCGGCCATGTTCCGGCTGGAGAAGACCATGACGGAAGCCGGGTCCCAGAGGGTCACCACCGCCATGGCCCAGTTGGCCGAGAGCCTGCAGGCCCTCGTCACCCACATGCGCTCGGAGCAGGCGCTGCTGAAACAGATGGTCGAGGCGCAGGGGGCCCAGAACGAGGAACTCAGGCGGCTGGTCCGGCGCCTGGAGGACGAGACCTCGGGCCGGGGCAAGGCATGAGCGCCAGCGGAGGTCGGAGCGTGAGCGCCAGCGGAACTCAAAGCGTGAGTGGAAACGGGAGCTGAGCCATGGCCTTGGGCAGACGCGGCCGCGACCGCCAAATCGATTACTGGCCCGGCTTCGTGGACGCTCTGTCCACGCTGCTGCTGGTGTTCATCTTCCTGCTGTCCGTCTTCATGCTCACCCAGTTCTTCCTGACCCAGGAAATGTCGGGCAAGGACAATGTGATGCAGCGGCTGCAGGCCCAGATCCGCCAGCTCACCGAGCTGCTGTCGCTGGAGCGCGCCACCGGCCAGACCGCAGATGGCGAGCTTGCCACCCTGCGGGCCTCGCTGGAAGCCACCGAAAGCGAGCGTGACCGCCTCAAGGGCCAGCTTTTCGCCGCCCCGGCCCCCGCCTCCGACGATGGCCGCACCCGGGCATTGGCCCGCGAGGTGGACCTCCAGAAGGACGTGGCGGCCCGCGCCGTCGCCCAGATCGAACTGCTCAACCAGCAGATTGCGGCCTTGCGCCGGCAGATGGCGGCGCTGGAAGAGGCGCTGAACGTTTCCGAAAAGCGCGACGCGGAAAGCCAGACCAAAATCACTGACCTTGGCCGCCGGCTCAACGTGGCGCTGGCCCAGAGGGTGCAGGAACTGACCCGCTTCCGCTCGGAGTTCTTCGGCCGCCTGCGCGAGATCCTCGGCAACCGGCCGGACGTGCGCGTGGTGGGCGACCGCTTCGTGTTCCAGTCGGAAGTGTTCTTCGACCGCGGCGCCGCCACCCCGCGCCCCGAGGCGCTGGCGGAGCTGGACAAGCTGGCCGGGGCCATCCTCGATCTGGAAAAATCCATCCCGCCCGATATTTCATGGGCCCTGCGCATCGACGGGCACACCGACAACCGGCCCATCGCCACGCCGCAGTTTCCCTCCAACTGGGAATTGTCGGCGGCACGGGCCATCGCAGTGGTTCAGTACCTCATTTCCAAGGGCGTGAGCCCGCAGCACCTGATCGCCGCCGGCTTCGGCGAATACCAGCCCATCGACGCCGCCGCCGCCACGGAAGACGCCCGCGCCCGCAACCGCCGCATCGAGCTGAAGCTGACGGAGCGGTGAGGGCACGCGATCTCTTCGAGAGCGGCGTCAACCCGCGCCGGAAGCGTTAAGAGGCCAGCAACCCGTCTGGCTCAGGTTGGATGCCCGGATTTGACGGCGAAGAAGGTGGATCGGCACCAGCCGCCCCGTCGTCATGAGCCAAGGCGTGACATTCCCATGCCCTACACCCTCGCGCCCGCTCTGCCCGCCCATCGCCCCGCCATGGCGCAGCTGTGGGTGGAGAGCTGGGTGAAGACCTTGCCGGAGATCGATTTCGAGGCCCGCCGGCCGTGGCTCGAAAGCCATCTCGATGAGCTTGCGGCAGGGGGCGCGCTGATTCGGGTGGCGCTGGACGGGGAGGGAGCGGTGGCGGGGTTCGTGGTCATCCATCCCGGCACCGGATATCTCGACCAGTTGGCCGTCGCTCCGCGCGTCTGGGGCCGGGGCGCGGCCGAGGCGCTGATGGACGAGGCGCGGCGGATCTCCCCGGCCCTCGTCGCCCTCGACGTGAACCAGGACAATCCCCGCGCGGTGCGCTTCTACGAGAAGATGGGGCTCGCCATCGTCGCCGAGGGCGAGAACCCCATGTCCGGCCGCCGCACCTTCCGCATGGAATGGCGCGGCACCTGAGCACAACGCTCTCGGCACCGCTCAAGCGCGGCGCGGGCTTTAGGCCGCGTTGAACTGGAGCTGGGCGAGGCGGGCGTAGAGGCCGCCCTTGGCCACCAGTTCGGCGTGGGTGCCCTCGTCCACGATGCGCCCCGCCTCCATGACCAGGATGCGGTCGGCTTCCAGCACGGTGGCAAGCCGGTGGGCGATGACCAGGGTGGTGCGCCCCTCCATGGAACGCTCCAGCGCGGTCTGCACCAAAGTCTCGCTTTCCGCATCGAGCGCGCTCGTCGCCTCGTCGAGCAGCAGGATGGGGGCGGCGCGCAGGATGGCGCGGGCGATGACGATGCGCTGGCGCTGGCCGCCGGAGAGCGTCACCCCCCGCTCGCCCACCGGGGTATCCCAGCCCTGCGGCAGGCGCGCCACGAACTCGTCCACCGCCGCCGCCTGCCCTGCGGCCTCCACCTCGGCATCGGTTGCGTCGGGCCGGCCCAGGCGGATGTTGGCCCGCACGCTGTCGGCGAAGATGGCAACCTCCTGCGGCACCAGCGCGATCTGCCGGCGCACGTCCACCGGATCGGCGCTGCCGATGTCGATCTCGTCCAGCAGGATGCGACCGGCCTGCGGATCGTAGAAGCGCTCCAGCAGTTGGAACACGGTGCTCTTGCCGGCCCCGGACGGCCCCACCAGCGCCACCCGCTCGCCGGGCCGGACGGTGAAGGAGACGCCGTGCAGGGCGTTGTCGTCGGCCCGGGTCGGGTAGGCGAAGGAGACCTCGTCGAACCTTATGGCGCCGGACAGGCGCGCCGGCAGCGCCACGGGGTGGGCCGGGGTGCGCACCTGGGGCTCCACCCTCAGCAGTTCGCCGATGCGCTCGGCGGCGCCGGCGGCGGCGGAGACCTCGCCCCAGGTCTCGGAGAGATTGCCCAGCGAGGCGGCGGCCAGCACCGCATAAAGCACGAACTGGCTCAGCGCCCCCGAACTCATGGTGCCGGCGAGCACCGACTGGGCGCCCGCCCACAGCACCGCGACAATGCTGGCGGTGATGAGGAAGATGGCGACGCCGGTGAGCCAGGCCCGCGCCCGCGTCGCGTCCTGCGCGGCGGTGAAGGCCTCTTCCACCGCCCCGTCGAAGCGCGCCCGCGCGGCGCCTTCCGCGCTGGAGGATTGCAGCGCCCGCATGCCGTTGAGCGCCTCGGCGGCATAGGCCGAGGCATCGGCCAGCGTGTCCTGGGCATGGCGGGTGCGCCGGCGCACCTTGCGGCCGGAGGCCACCAGCGGCAGCACGATGACGGGGATGGCCACCAGCACGAGGGCCGACAGGCGCGGGCTGGTCACCACCATCATGGCGATGCCGCCCACGCACAGGACGAGGTTGCGCAGAGCGGTGGAGGCGGAGGCGCCCACCGCCGACTTCAGCTGCGTGGTGTCCGCCGTCAGCCGCGAGGTGAGCTCGCCGGAGCGGGCGGTGTCGTAGAAGGCGCCGTCCAGCGTCACCAGACGGGCGAAGACGGCGGTGCGCAGGTCCGACACCACCCGCTCGCCCAGGGTGGTCACAAGGTAATAGCGGGCGGCGGAGGCGGCCGCGAGCACCGCCGCAACCGCCACCAGCACCGCGAAATAGCGATCCACCAAGGCGGCATGGTCGGCGGCGAAGCCGAAATCGATCATGCGCCGCACCGCGAGCGGCAGCGCCAGCGTCGCCAGCGCCGCCACCAGGATGGCGACCAGCGCCGCCGCCACCCGGCCGCGATAGCGCGACAGGTAGGGGGCAAGGCCCCGGAGCGGCTTCAGGTTGGCCTTGCGGCGCCGGGAGGCTTCGCCCTCGGGCGCGGCGCCCGTGAGCGCGTCGTTCTTGGGGGCAGTTGAGGTGTCGGCTTGTGTCAAAGCATGCACTCGGTTATAGACCCGCCACTTCCGTCAGGAACCGAAATTGACGCTGCCGGACCCCGGGAGGGCGTCGGCGTGGCGATAAAGGATTGAACCAATGAAGAGCGACATCCACCCCGACTACCACTTCATCAAGGTGGTGATGACGGACGGTTCCGAGTACACGACCCGGTCGACCTACGGCAAGGAGGGTGACACCCTTCAGCTCGATATCGACCCGCGCACCCATCCCGCGTGGACCGGCGGCACCCAGCAGCTGATGGACCGCGGCGGCCGCGTTTCCCGCTTCAAGAGCAAGTTCGGCGCCCTGCTGAAGGGCTGATCGGCGCCCGCCGCGGCATCCGGCCCTGCGTATCTGCGTCGCAGGGCCTTACGGTGCGGCTTCGCCGTTCTGGCGCTGGGGAATCCCTGCGCCGTTCAGTTCATCGCATCACCAGATGAAGCCGCGGGCGGTCGTGCCGCCGTCGCGGCTTTTCGCGTTGCGTGATGCGCCGGCGGTCTCCACCGCCGCCGCGACCTGAAGGCGCGCTGCGAGCATGCCGCAGAGCGTTGCGAGTTCCAGCGCCCCGATCCGGGCCGCCGCCGGCAGCCGTTCGACCAGCCCGGACGGTAAGGCCAGATGAAGCCGCGCGGCTTCGCGCCCGAAAGCATCGGGTGCCAAGTCGCCGTCGCCCAGCATATCGAGCATCAGCAGCGCCGAAGACGCATCCAGCACAAGGCGGCGCAGGGCGTCGGCGGAAGATGGGTCGAGCGGGGTCGAGGACAGGCGCGCCTGCGCGGAGGCAAGCGTCTCCATACCTCCACTGAAGATGGCGGCAGATGCCGCCCCGTCCCGGTCCCGCACTGCCGCGCTCCTCACACAAGGGCGTGCATCAAGCGGAACGGCGCCGCGCGCGTAAAGGGGCCAGGCCTGCAAAGGGCTGGGGATATCGGGCACCCCACGCAAAGAAGAGCCGCCTTGCGGCGGCTCCGAAGTCTGACAGGGAGAGTTGCCAGGTACTCGGTCCAGGTACTTGGTACAGGTACGCGCTCACATGTCCGGTCAGGTGTTTGGGAGGAACGCTGCGGACAAGTGGAGTTTGGCAGGCAGGGATTAAGGCCGCCTTAACGCGTCGCCGCTAAAAACCCTGCCCCCTTTCAGCCAGCGCCCTTACAATTTGAAAGCGGCATCGGCCGCGGCGCGGGAGGCGAGCTTGGCTTTGAGCGCTGTCTCCAGGCGCGCGATCTCGGCCTTGAGGCCGACGATGCGCTGCTCGATCTCGTCCACGGACAGGCGCGAGATATCCGCCACAATCGGCGGCTCGCGCGGCGGGGGCAAAGCGTCGTCATCCATTGGCATCTTGCGCACCCCTCCCTATTGTCGCCTCGCGTGGCGGAGCGGACTTCAGGTCCGAACCGCCCCTCCTATTTTGCCCGTCCCCGCTTCAGTTTAAAGAGCCTGCTCGCAACAGCCGCCAACGCCTTGCCGGGAAACGGGTTGGACCGGCCGGAGCCTGTTCTCGCCCCGCCGCCCCCAGGTCCTTGCCTAAAGTCGCTCGCCTCAGGCGGCCGCCGCCAGTCTTTTCGGAGCCGTTCATGTCGTTCCCTGCCCCATTGCCTGAAACCATGACCGCCATCCTCATCTCCGCGCCCGGCGGGCCGGAGGTGCTGGTGCCCGGCACCCGCCCGGTCCCCTCC